>NZ_JBHXTE010000001.1:305912-365792 GCF_042677545.1 Streptomyces sp. NPDC127108
TCGCCCCCCTACCCCCAACACTAACTCCAAAACAACCTCATTCAACCCTTCGGGCCTAATTCCCTTGTCCCCCGCCTGGGCCACCAGCCCCCGCTCCACTCATCTCCGGCAGAGGACCTGATCACTCACGGAAGTAGTGCTTGCCGGTGCAGCCCTTCTGGGATTCGTTGTTCCAGCCGCAAACCCGGAAGTAGGCCTTCTTGCCGTTCGAGGTCTTCTTCTGGATCGTCTTGCTACCGCCGTAGGCGTGCACCTTCTTGTACAGGTCGCCGTTGCTCTTGTAGACCCGCAGCTCCGACGAGCGGCCGTCGAAGTTCGCGTCGTCGATGGTGAGACTGTCCACGTCCGCACCGTCGGAGGTGTAGTCGTCCCAGATCACATCGGCGTAGCGGTGGTTCTGGATGTACGCCTTCCAGGCGTAGCCGTCCGGGGTGTCATTCGCCATCACCCTCGGCTGGGCGGCGACGGTAGTGCGCCCTGCCTGGGATCCGGGGCTGTCGGCGAGCGCCGCCGGCGCACCGAGTGCGCCGGCCGACAGCACGACTGCCGCGCCGGAGGCGACGAGCATCCGCTTGAACTTGCCTGACTGTGCCATGTGTCTTCCCCGTTGCTGTAGTTGGCCGTCGGTGCCGGGCGCGACGCCGACGCTGAAATGAGCATGCTGATGCCCGGCCGGTGGGGGCCATGTGTTTCGACACAGGCCGAAGGAGCCGCGGGTTTGATGCCGTTGCCAAGCAGTTATTACTGGCCCGGTATCAGTCAGGCACCCAAAAGCCCGGCCAGCCGCTCCAAGAACGCCCGCTGCCCCGCCACGAGCTTCTCTGCCGCCCGGTCCAGCGGGAGCCAGGCCACCCGGTCGAGCTCCGGGAACTCCTGGACGCGGCCCGAGCCGCGCGGCCACTCCATGCGGAACGTGCCGGGGACCACCGTCTCCGGGGCGAGGTCGGCCTCGACGGCCCAGACGGTCACGGTCTTGCCGCCCGCCTGCCGGACCTCGCCCAGCGCCTGGTAGGGCCCGGCGGGTGCGGGCAGGCCGAGTTCCTCCTCGAACTCGCGCACCGCCGCGGCCAACGGCTCCTCCTCGTCGCCGTACTCACCCTTGGGAATCGACCAGGCCGCCTGGTCACGGCGGGCCCAGAACGGCCCGCCCATGTGGCCGACGAGCACCTCGGGCGCGGGGCCCTGGCGGCGGTAGAGGAGCAGTCCGGCGCTGCGGCGGCCGGTCATGACGGCGTGGGGCGAGAGGGCTGCATGCCATCGGACCCTACGCCCGTGTCGGCGGCGGAGCGGTGCCGGACGCGGCGCCTTCGAGCCCCGGGGCGGGGTCGGCGGCACTCGCGTCACCCGGGTGCGGTACGAACTCTCTGTGAACCAAGAGATCCAACCCGAGACCGTGCGTGTGTTCATCGCGCTCGCCCCGCCCGACGACGCGAAACAGGAACTGGCCCGGGAACTCGGCCCCGCCTACCGGGCGCATCCGCGAATGCGCTGGAACCGCATCGAGGACTGGCACATCACCCTGGCGTTCCTCGGCGAGGTCCCGCGCGCGACGGTTCCGGAGCTGTGCCCGCCGCTGGCGGTGCTCGCGGCCGCCCACCGGCCCCTCACCCTGGCGCTGCGCGGAGGCGGACACTTCGACGAGCGGGTGCTGTGGAGCGGCGTCGACGGCGACCTCGACGAACTGGCTCTGCTCGCCACCACGGTGCGTGCCGTGGTCAAGGAGTGCGGGATCGGCCTCGTGGAGCGGCCGTTCCGTCCTCATCTGACGCTGGCCCGTGCCCGCCGCGACACGCCGTCGTGCGCGGTCGAGGCCGCCGCCGGACTGGGCGGTTTCACCGGCCGCCGCTGGCAGGCCGAGCGTCTCCACCTGGTCGCCAGCAACTTCGGCCGCGGTCCGGGCCCGATCCGGTACCGGGACGTCGACGCCTGGAGCTTCGACGGCGGTTCTCGTCGCGGCGGTTAGCCCACCGGCCGGTGTCCGGCGTGGCCACCACGTCCTGGCGGGGCGTGCCGCGAGCCCGGTTGCCGAGCGGCCTGTGACGACCGTTCGCGCAACCGGGCCCGCGCCTGGTGGAGTGCTACAGCGGCTGTATCGAGATGTTCCGGTACCGCACCGCGTTCGCGTGGTCCTGCAGCCGGATGGCGCCCGCCGTCGGGCCCTCCGGATCCCCCGCTCCCGTCGGTCCGTCGATCGCCACGTCGTCGTGCACCTTGACGCCGTTCCACACGAGCGTGACGCGGGCGTCGTCCGTCTTCTTGCCGCTGTCGTCGAAGCGGGCGGCGCGGAAGGTGATGTCGTACGACTGCCAGGTCTCGGGCGGTTTGGCCGCGTTGGTGTCGGGGGCCTTCTTCTTGTAGATCGCACCGGCTTCGTCGTTGGCCGGGGAGTTGTCGCCGTAGGAGTCGAGGATCTGGATCTCGTAGCGCTCGTGGAGGTACACGCCGCTGTTCGCGCGGTCCTGGCCGGTCACGTCCGGCGGCAGCTTCGGCAGCCAGAACTCGACGTGCAGCTTGAAGTCCTGGAACGCCTGCTTGGTGCGGATGTCGCCGCAGCAGACCTCCATCGCGCGGTCCCCGACGAGCGGCCACTGCGGGGTGCGGCCGTCGGTGTGCTGCCAGGGCGAGCGGTCGGCGCCATCGAAGAGGGTGGTCCTGGCGCCTTGTGGGTGGACGGCCAGCAGATCGAGGTTCACGTGGCCGGTGTCGCCCTCGTCATGGCGGTACGTGATGGTGTTGGTGCCCGCCCGCAGTTTCAGGCGCTCGGTCTGCGAGGACCACTTGTCCCAGGTGCCGGTGGAGTGGAGCTTCGTCTGCCGCACCTTCTCACCGTTGACGTGGACGCTCAGCGTCTTGGTCCCGGCCGCCGGGTACGGGCCGTTGCTGTACCGCAGGCCGACGTCATAGGTGCCCGCCTTCTTCGCCCGGACGTCGAAGGTGGTGGCGGCGCCCTTGGTGCCGAAACTGTCGACGAATCCGCTGCCTGAGTACGCGGCGTGGTTGTCGTTGGTCCGGGCGCCGCCGTCGAGCCGGGCCTCCTCCGCCTCGTACAGGGACTGCGGGGCGGGCTTGACTCCGGGGATGCGGTTCAGGGTGTACCACGCCTCGGTGCTCCACAGGCTCTTGCCGCCCTCGGCGGTGAAGGGGCGGGGCGAGCGCACGTGGACGACGCGGTCGGCCTTGAGGCCCGGGATCTCCAAGGTGACCTTCTTGCGGTCGGAGGAGAGCGTCGCCGAGCGCACGGGCAGGGTCTCCTCGTCCACCTTGGGGCCGCCGTAGGCCGCGGTGGGTACGTAGCGCCACTGCGTGACCTGGTAGCGGGCGGCGAGCTTCTCGGCCGTCGCCTGGGACACCGGCTTGGTGTACTCCATCTCGAAGCCGCTCCGCGTGGCACGCATGGCCTTGATGTCGAAGGCGTCGGCGCCCTGGGGCGTCAGCTTCTGGAGGCCGTGCTTCAGCTTGCCCGGCTGGCCCCAGTTGCCGCCGGCGCCCAGACCACCGGCGTACAGGGCGCCGTCGGGGCCCGTGCTGATCCGGTTGACCCCGGCCTCGAGTCCCTGTGTGAAGCGGAAGACCGCGCCCTGGTACTCGCCTCCGACCTTCTCCAGGGACGCCCGCTGCACGCCGCCGTAGGTCACGTCGCCGAAGAGCAACTGCCCTGCGAAGGTGCCCTCCTTCAGGAGGATCGGATTGCTCGGCGAGTTGCCGATCTCGTTCTGCGGCAGCCACAGCACGGGCCGTGTGACGGGCTTGTCGTCGAACGGCCCGTCGGGGTTGGTGTGGTGGTTGAAGAAACGGCCCTGCTTGACGTGCAGGAGCTTCGACGACGGCAGCCAGCCGCCCTGGTTGTCGGTGGCGAACAGCTCGTCGTCGGGGCCCCAGCCGATGCCGTTGGGGGTGCGCAGGCCGCCCGCGACGTAGGAGACCTCGCCGGTCGCGCGGTTGACCTTGATGGTGGTGCCGCGGTTCTTCGCGGGCTGCGGGTCGGTGGTGGCGCCGCCGAGGTTGATGGCCACGGACAGGTTCAGGTAGAAGAAGCCGTCCCGGTAGAGCAGGCCGAAGGCGAACTCGTGGAAGTTCTTGCCGAACGGCCAGGTGGCGACGGTCTCGTAGGCGTCGGTGACGTCGTCGCCGTTGTCGTCCTTCAGCCGGGTCAGCTCGTGTTTCTGGGAGACGTACAGCGAGCCGTCGACGTACTTGAGGCCCATCGGCTCCTTCAGGCCCTCGGCGACCTTCTTGGTGGTCACCTTCTCGGGGCCGGTGCTGCCGGTGACGTTGTCGAGGAGGTAGACCTCACCCTTGGTGTTGTCGGTGCCGCCCCACGTGGCCACGGCGAGACGGCCGTCGGGCAGCCAGTCCATCGCGGAGACCTGCGGCTCGAACCCCTTCGGCCTGAGGTCGGTGAGCCGGTAGTCGGGGTGGACGCCGTTCAGCGGAAGGCCGTCGCCCGGCGTCTCCGTGGAGCCCGCGCACTCCTTGCGGCCCGGCGCGGTGACCCGCACGACGCCCTTGTCGGTGCTCAGGACCGAGTTCGGTACGACGGCGAAGTCACCGGCACCCGGCGGCTTCCAGGAGAGCGTGACCTGCTGTTCGCCGCCAGCCTCGAAGTGCTCGATGAGCAGGGCGTGGTACCCGGCCGTCAGCTCGACCGTGCCGTCCTTGGGGCTCGGTCCGTGCTGGCCGTCGTGGTCGATGACCCGCTTGTTGTCGATCAGCAGCCGGGAGCCGTCGTCGCTGGTGAGGCGGAAGGTGTAGCTGCCGTCCCGCGGGACGTTGAGGTTGGCGATCGTGTGCGAGACGAAGTTGTCGGCGAGGCCGCCGAAGTCCGCGGCCTCCTTCCAGTCGACGACCGGCTTCAGCTCGTCGACGTTCGGGGTCTGCCCGGGCTTGAGCTCGCACAGCTTGTTCAGGGGCCGCTGCATGTCGTAGACGCGCTGGGTGACCCCTGGCTCCTGCGGCGGGAGTTCGACGAAGGGGCTCGGATCGTCGTCGGCGGAGACGGCGGCCGGGGCGGGGGCCGCCCAGGCGGCTCCGGAGACGCCCGTGGCCCCGGTGACCCCGGCGAGCAGGGATCCGACGGCCAATAAGCTCAAACGAGTACGGAATCTTCGGTACGACCGTGCGCTCATTGCTGCTCCCGGCAGGTGATGAGGCGAAGGGACCTGGCGTTCCGCCACCTGTGCGCGGGGTGGGGCATCCGGCACCACAGGGGCTCCGGGCGCGTGCGGGTGACTTGGGGCGGGACGCTAGTCAGCTTTCATCGAACCCGGAAGCCCTTGCGCGACAAAGAACGCAACTTTTTCTCGCGGCAGGACAAAGCACGGCCCGCGGAACCGGCGGCACGGGGCACGACCTCCCCCGCGCCGCCGGGCACGGAACCGTCACCGGCCGTGCGGTCAGGGAGCGATGCCCACACCCGGGACGCGCCCCCAACTCCGCTCCTGCGCCGCCGTCATCGCGGGCCAGGAGTGACCGCCGGGACGCGGCCGCACCCGCGAGGCGTACTCCCCCGGCACGAAGCGGGGGTCGTAGAAGCAGCCCGTGCCGTACGTCGCGTCGAAGGCCGGGCAGGAAGCGGCCACGGACGCCGGGATCGGCTTCCTGCCCTTGCGCACCCAGGTGTCCAGCGCGGCAAGGGAGTTGGCGTACTCGGCCGCGCTCAGCCCGCTGTGCTCGTTCTCCCGTGTGAACGTCTGCACCAGATGCCGGTCCCGGCCCGCTCCGCGCAGCGAGGCGCGGTAGGCGGCCTCGTGTTCGACGAAGGCCGTCGGGTCGTCGATCGCGTGCAGTGTGAGCACGGGGATCGAGACCTTCCCGGTGAGATCGCTGTCGTACGACAGGTCGCGGGCCGCCGTGGGGTCGGCCGAGAACCGCTGCACCCCGGCGTTGAGGGCCTTGTCGTCGTGGGAGCCGGAGTAGCGCACGCCCTTGTTGCTGAAGGGATTGCGGCCGCCGAGCCGCTTGTCGACGATGTCGCGGAAGGTGAAGGTCGCGAACTTCAGATGGGATTCCAGGGAGCGTTCCGGGATCCGGGTGACGGCGAGGATGTCGTCGAGGTTGCGCTGCTGGCGGGCCGTGCGGTCGGCGGGCGCCGAGCCCAGGCCGGTGCACTCCCGCAGCCGGGCTTCGAGGTCATCGCCCGTCATCGCGGAGTCCTTCGGCAGGCCGCTCCACAGCGGGTACTGGGGCTCGGACGGCCGGGGGTGGTTCCGGCAGTAGTACTGGTAGACGACGCGCAGGTCCACGCGGTAGTCGTAGCCGCGCGAGCCGCCGCCGAGCACGCCGTTGGTCAGCAGCGCGCCGTCGTAGGGCCGCCCACCGCGCGAGCCGTACGTCTCGACGGCCTTGGCGGCCACGTCACCTCCCCAGGACTGGCCGTGCAGGTAGGTCTTCCGCGGCTTGCGGAACTCGCGCACGAAGAGCTTGCGCAGGTTCTCGGTGTCGGCGGCCGCCATGCGCGTGCCGTAGCCGCCCCGGCGGTAGGAGGAGCCCGCCCACGCGTACCCCTCGTCCACCATCACCGACCAGCGGCCGAGGTCGTCCATGCTGCGCTGCGGGTCGGACCAGGCGCCGAGGTCGGGGCCGCCGTGCGCGTGCAGGACCAGCGAGCCGTTCCAGTCCCGGGGGACGGCGATGGTGTAGTACGCGCCGTTGCCGTCCCGGCCGGTGTAGCAGGTGGCCTTCGTGCCCACGCTCGCCGGGCAGTCCGCGGGGCCGGGGCGCCCGGGGTCGGCCGCGGTGGCGGGGGCGGGTCCCGCGAGGCCCGCCGTGAGGACCACGGCGACGCCACCGGCGAGGACGGCGGCGCACCCCCGCCGGTGGGACATGCGTGAACGGCGTGGTCGCCGTGCGGTCAGCCAGTTGCCCATGAGTCGTCCTTCCCCGGGCCTCCAGGCGCGGCCCTCGCGCGGAGGGCTCGATGCTAGGCACCGGTGAAGTGGCGTACGAGAGCCCGGGGATTGCGTTCATATTGATCTCCGCAGCCACCCCTTCGGACCTCCGTGGCCGTCCCCTACCGCTCTCCGGGCGCCCCCCCGGGCCGCACCGCCCGCTCAGGACGCCACGGCCCCCGCCCCGGCCAGGCGCTCCGCCAGATACCGCTGGAACTGCCACAGCGGACGCTCCAGATGGGAGAAGCGGCCTGCCGACGGCGCGGGGTCGGTGGCGAGTCCGCGCTGCACCCCGCGGATCGCCACCAGGTCCTCCGCCTGGATGATCTCGAACTGCTGCCGGGAGGCCTCCACATAGGCGTCGAAGCCGGGCCGCCGCTTGGCCTCCTCGGGGACCAGGATCGTGAAGACCGCGTCGTGGCCGCCCGGGCCCCTCGGGATCCACCGTGCGAACGCGACGCTGTCGGGCATCATGGCCATCGCCATGTTCGGGAAGACGCCCGCGACCGTCATGCCGGAGAGCTGGCGCATGCCGAGTCCGGGGATGAGGGTGCCGACCAGGTCCATGCCGTCCGGTCCCTGCGGGATCTCCATGTCGGGGGCGAACGGGGTGTACATGCTGAACCCGCGCCCCTCGCACTCGTCGACGACCGTGTCCTTGCCGGGGAGGATCCGCTCCAGGGAGTCGGCGTGCGAACCCATGTGGTGGTAGTTCTCCGAACCGTTCTCGAACGCAACCTTCCAGTTCGCGGGGACGCCGTCCCAGCGGGCCGTGAACCCGACGACCAGGTCCTCGACGCGGTACGGCGCCACCGTGGCTTCGAGCGCGCTCAGCTGCGGGGCGAGCGGGGCCGCGTCCGGGTCCGCCGTGACCATCAGCAGGCCGTGCCAGACCTCCAGGCGGAACTGGGGAAGTCGGCAGGCGGCGCGGTCGAACTCGACCTTGTTCATCAGCGGGGCGCCCGCGAGCTGTCCCGCGAACTCGCCGTTCAGGCGGTACGTCCAGGTGTGGTACGGACAGGTGAGCCGTTTGAGCGAGCCCTGGTCGGGGGTCGACTCGGGCGGCAGTACGTCCATGAAGCGGTGCCGGCACACCCTCGACAGCGCGTGCAGGTCGCCGTTCTCGTCGCGGGTGATCACCAGGGGCCGGCCGAGGTCGTCCACGCGCAGATAGTCGCCGGGGCGGGCGACCTGCGAGACATGGCCGACGCAGATCCAGTCGCCGCCGAAGATGCGGTCCTGCTCCAGTGCGTGGAAGTCCTCGCTGGTGTAGGCCCGGGCGGGCAGGGTCTCGCCGCGCTCCAGGGGCAGCTGGGCGAGCCGGGCCAGTTCGCCGAGCAGGGCGGGCAGTCCGCCGTTCGGGGATCCGCCCTGCGGGGAGAGACGTCCGTCGTGCGGGGAGGAGACTCCGCCGTGCGGGGAGGAAAGTCCTTCGTGCAGCATCGTGGCACCGCCTTCAGTCCGGGATCTCCTTTCATGCTCCGCCGCGGCCGACGGAGCGGGATCGACAGCCTGAACGACATTCGCGTACATCCTTCGGCTGACCCGGGCAATCCGGATGTCCGATGCACGGGAGACAGGCAATCGACGTAAACTCGCCCCTCACCGAAAGGTCTAGGCCAATGACTGACGCCTGAGGCGCGGGAGGCGGGGGTCAACACCGGACGGCCGCACTCCGCGATCACCCCAAACCCCCTGCCTGTGCAGCACATTTGAGCACACACCGGCATGGAACGACTCCTTGACGCGGTTGATTGGTATAGGCCAATATCCACCTCGTTCGCACCGCTTTCGCCGCGGTCGACCGATCCGCCGATCCCGCACCCCGCTCCTCCGGAGGTCCCTCATGGCAAGCGACAGCCACCCGCGCCTCACCCGGCTGGCCAACTCCGTGCTCCAACCGGGCTTCGCGGGCACCACCGCCCCGGACTGGGTGCGCCGCCGGATCGCCGACGGGCTCGCCTCCGTCGTGCTCTTCGGCCGCAACATCGAGAGCCCCGAGCAGGTCGCCGCCCTCACCGCGGCCCTGCGCGCGGAGAACCCCGACCTGATCGTCGCCATCGACGAGGAGGCCGGCGACGTCACCCGCATCGGCGCCCGCACCGGCGCCTCCTGGCCGGGCAACCTCGCGCTCGGCGCCATCGACGACCCCGACCTCACCGAGCAGGTCGCCCGCGACATCGGCCGCCAACTGCGGGCGATCGGCGTGTCGTTGGACTTCGCGCCCAGCGCCGACGTGAACTCCAACGCGATGAACCCGGTCATCGGCGTCCGCTCCTTCGGCGCCAGCACGGACGTGGTGGCCCGGCAGACCGCCGCCTGGATCCGCGGCCTGCAGTCCGTCGGCGTCGCCGCCTGCGCCAAGCACTTCCCCGGCCACGGCGACACCGACGTCGACTCCCACCACGGCCTGCCGCGGTTCACGGCCGACGCCGACGAGATCGCCCGCACCGCCCTGCCGCCGTTCGCCGCCGCCATGGACGCGGGCGTCCGCGCCGTCATGACCGCGCACATGCTCGTCCCGGCCCACGACGACGAGATGCCCGCCACGCTCAGCGGCCCGATCATCAACGGCCTGCTGCGCGAGAAGCTCGGCTTCACCGGCCTCGTCGTCACCGACGGCATCGAGATGGGCGCCGTGACCGGCCCGTACGGCATCACCGGCGCCACCGTCCGGGCCGTCGCCGCGGGCGTGGACGCGGTGTGCGTCGGCGGCGAGAGCGCCGAGGAGTCCACCACCGTCGACCTCGCCGACGCCCTGGTGCGCGCGGTCCTCGACGGCACGCTGCCCGAGGAGCGCCTGACCGAAGCGGCCGCGCGCGTCGGCGAGTTCGCCACCTGGTCGGCCGCCCTCGCCCGGCAGGCGGACCCGGACGCGGACGCCTCCGACATCGGTCTGGTCGCGGCCCGCCGCGCCGTGCGCGTGCATCGCAGCGGCAACGGCGCCGAGCTGCCGCTCACGGCCGACCCGCACGTCGTCGAGCTCTCCCCCACCATGAGCCTCGCCGTCGACGGCGCCACCCCGTGGGGCGTCGGCGAGCCGCTGCGCGCGCTGCGTCCGGGCACGACGTCCGTGCGGATCTCAGAGTCCGAGCTGACCGGCCAGGACGACCTCCTCGACCGCCTCGCCCTGACCCCCGCGAACGGCCGGGACCTGATCGTCGTCGTCCGTGACGCGGCCCGGCACCCGTGGATGTCCCAGGCGCTCCAGGGACTGGTGCGCCGCCGCCCCGACGCCCTGGTGGTGGAGATGGGGGTTCCCGCGGGCGAACAGGTCGGCGCGGTCCACGTGATGACGTACGGCGCCACCCGGGTCTCCGGAATCGCCGTCGCCGAGGTGCTCGCCGGCGCCTCCTGAACGCCGGGGCGGTCCGGTGACGGGCCGCCCGCACAGAGCCGCCCCCAGAGGCCTCCGCAAGGCCCTTCGGGGCAGCTCACGGGGCAGTCGAAGGTGCCCTTTAGGGCACCTTCACGGGCCGTGCGCCTGGCCGCGGGCGCAGCAACACACCCGGTCCGGGCGGGGGTTGACTTCGCCCTTGGTCTAGTCCATCTTTGGTTGAAACCGAAGCTGGTCTAGTCCACTCCGGGAAGGGTGCGCGCCGGATCCAGGAGCCCGGTGCGGCCCCGCCGCGGAGCGGGACGGCCGGCATCGCGCGTCCACCGCGGCCTCTTGCCCCGGGAGCGGCGTCGAGTACGAGGAGGTAGCACCACCGGCTCTGTCGACACCGGGCACCACGGCGCCCGCGCCACCCGCACGACAGTGCCCCGCAGCCCTGCCACCCCGCTGCCCCTCCCCCCGCCACGCCGCTCGCCCCGGACGCACCGCACCGAGCGCTCGGCCTGACGGACCACGGCCGAGCACCCTACGGCCGCGGTCCGCCGTCACGATCCGCACGCCATGCCACCACCGTGGCCCCGGACCGACCACCCCCACGCCACGGCAGCGGCACCGACCGACCGTCACCCTCTCTCCCACCCCCCGCACACCGCGTCCCATGCGGCCGGCGGGAAACGAACCCGCACACACTCCGACCTCGGACAGACCGGGGCACGTCGTTTCGCGACGCCCCCGCGACCGGACGCCCGCGTCCGTCGCGGCGTGTGCCGCCCCGGTACCACCGCCGGTCCGGCGGGCAGTGTTGCTCCCGGACCGCGACGACGGCAGCACCTCGGCCGATCTCGTCGCCGCCTCCCCCAGCGAGGCCTCCCCCCACGCGCGAACCGCCGAGCCGCGGCTGCTTCCCGCCCGTTCGCCGTGCCCACAAGTGCCCCTTCACCGCGTCCCAGCAGCCTTGGAGGACCCCGCATGTCCACCCCGTACGAATTCCTGCACCGAGCCGCGTCGGACCGCCCGTATTTCAGCTCGGACGGCGAGACGTACCTGGCGCAGTTCCCGCTGAACGAGATCAAGAAGACGCACCCGTTGCGCGTCCTCACCGAGGAGCAGTTCGCCTCCTGGCAGAGCTACGGCTACGTGGTGGTCCCGGAGGCGATATCCGCCGAGGCCGCGGGCCGTCTGCTCGACTTCACCTGGGAGTTCCAGGGACTCGACCGGTCCCGGCCCGACACCTGGTACGAGGAGCGGGAGTTCAGCACCGACCTGGAGCGGGACCTGTACATCTACGGCTTCGTGGAGGCGTACCACCACCAGCTGATCTGGGACAGCCGCCAGACGCAGCGGGTCTACGACGCGTTCGTCGACGTGTGGGACTGCGAAGAGCTGTGGGTGACCCTCGACCGGCTCAACCTCAACCCGCCGAACGTCAAGAACCGTGACCGCGCGCTGATCGCACCCACGGAAGAGGGCTTCGACATCGAGCTGCACTGGGACGTCGACTCCACGCGCGGGGTGCTGCCGCAGCGGGTGCAGGGCATCATCGCGCTCCACGACACCCAGCCGGAGCTGGGCGGCTTCCAGTGCTCGCCGGAGCTGTTCCACCGGTTCGACCGGTGGAAGCTCGACCAGCCCGCGGACCGCGACCCGATCCGCCCCAACACCGACCGCGCCGAATTCCCCGTGGTACGCCCCGAGTTGAAGGCGGGCGACCTGCTGATCTGGAACGGCATGCTGGCGCACGGCGTCGCCCCCAACACCTCCGACAACGGTGTCCGATCGGTGCAGTACCTCTCCATGATGCCGGCGCTCGAGGAGAGTCACGCGCTGCGCAAGTCGCGCGTCGAGTCCTGGCGCAACCTGTCCACGCCGGACTGGAACGCGACGCTCGTCGGCGACGCCACGAAGCACGAGTCGCTGCGTTACGGCACCGCCGAGCTCACCGAGCTCGGCGAGAAGCTCCTCGGCCTCAGTTCCTGGCACGCCGACAACGCCTAGTGGTGAAGCGGAGAACCGCCATGCGCAAGATCTGCCTGACCCTGCCCACCAACAGGGCGTGCACCGCGATGATCGTGGCCCTGCTCCAGGAGGCGGAGTACGCGGCCCGCACCTTCGACGTCGAGGTGCACGTACTGATCCTGGACTCCTCCGGCCCCGCGACCTTCGCCGAGCACGCCCGCGCCGCCCGGACGGCGCCCGCCGCCGCGGGGATCGTGGTCCATCACCTCGGCGAGGACGACCAGCGGGAGTTCCTGCGGGAGGTGATCGACACCGCGGGCGCCGTGAAGCAGGACCTGCTGCTCGATCTGATGCTGCCCGCCGCCGTGTCGTACGGCGCCTGCACCAACCGGGCGTTCCTCATCGCCGCCGCGCTCGGCTGCGCGTCGGTGCACCGCAGGGACTCCGACAGCGACTACCAGGTCCTGGGCGGCGAGCCCGTCTACCCCGTGCACCACGAGCTGATGTCCCTCGGCAAGCGCGCGGCCGACGCGGCCGACGGCGTCACCGGGACCGACCTCGCGGTGGAGCACGCGGACAAGCCCGTGGTGCTCGTCGGTTCGTCGTTCATCGGTGAACTGTCCGTGGACATCGGCGAGATGCACGACCTGGACCGCGACGTCTACTACGACGTGGTCAGCCTGTGGGCACCGCAGGAGTGGTCCGAGGAGCAGAAGCGGGAGCTGGTCGACGAGTCCTTCCGGGGCGCCGGGCACGACCCGTTCACGGGCGACCGCGCGGACCTGACGCTCGTCGACCCCATGCGCGTCGACATGTGCAACGTCAGTTTCCACGGGGTGCACGAGCGGGTGCCGCTGCCCCCGGCGACCGACACCATCGGCAGCGACTACTTCCTGCTGCACCTGGTGTACGACGCCACGCTGCCTGGAGTCGTGCACAACCGCAACATCGTGAACTTCTACACGGGCGAGCGCAGGACCGAGGCCGGCTTCGTCGCGTACCAGAACCGGTTCGTGAAGTTCTTCCTGTCGATGCTGTACCTCAACCACGTCTACGGCGAGATGACGGCGGCCGGGTCCGCGCTGCTCGACGAGCGCCACGAGGTGCGCGTCCCGCGGATCGCCGAACTCGTCCGCGAGAGCACCCGGCTGGACACCGCGGAGAACGTGGCGCGGCTCGATGCCCTCGACCGTTCCTACCGGAAGCTCGGCGGGAAGTACGCCGCGTTCGCCGACACCCTCGTGCCCCGGCGCGGGCGGCTCCTCGACGAGGCACGGCAGGACATGGAGGACTTCGCGCTGCTCATCGAGAGCTGGGCGGCGCTGGTCCGGGCGAGCCGGTCCACGCGCCTCGGCCGACTGCACGCGTAGCGGAACAGGGCATCCACCATGTACGAAACGACCAACCTGCGGGCGGCCCTGGCGGCCGCCACGGAGGACCAGATCGTCTACGACCTGCCCGGCATCGCGGACCGTCACGACTCCCTGGTGCGGGAACTGCCGGGCGTCGCCGTGCGGTTCGCGATGAAGGCCTGCCCGGTCGACGAGGTGCTGTCCTGCCTCGCGGGGCGGGGAGCCGGATTCGACGCGGCGAGCCCGCACGAGATCGCGCAGGCCCTCGCCACCGGCACACCGACGGACAGGATCCACTACGGGAACACCATCAAGTCCGACCGGCACATCGCCGAGGCGTACGACCTCGGCATCAGGGACTTCGCGACGGACAGCGTGGAGGACGTCCGCGCGATAGCGGCGCTCGCCCCCGGCTCCCGCGTGTTCTGCCGCCTCGCCACCGACGGCGAGGGCGCCCTGTGGGGCCTCAGCCACAAGTTCGGCTGCTCCCCCGCCGACGCCCTGCGGGTGCTCTCCACGGCGCGGGCGTCGGGCCTGACGCCGTCGGGCCTGTCGGTGCACGTCGGTTCCCAGCAGATGACGGCCGAGGCGTGGCACGCCGCGTTCGACCGCATGGCCGACGTGCTCGCGGCCCTGGAACGGCGCGGCATCCGCCTCGACCACATCAACCTGGGCGGCGGCCTGCCCGCCCTCGGCTACCGGGACCGGTACGGCAGGCCCCTCGACCCGCCCCTGGACAAGATCTTCGCCGTGATCCGGGAGGGCATGCAACGGCTCAGGGCCGTCACCGGGACCCCGCTGGACTTCGTCATCGAGCCGGGCCGCTACCTCGTCGCCGACCACGGCGCCGTCCGCGCCCACGTGTCCCGCCTGTCCGCGCGCGAACAGGTCAACGGGGAGCGCCAGCACTGGCTCTACCTCAGCTGCGGCAAGTTCAACGGCCTGTACGAGATGGACGCGCTCCAGTACACGCTGGTGTTCCCCGAGTACCGGGGCAGCGACTACGTCCCGGCGGTCGTCGCGGGCCCCACCTGCGACAGCGACGACGCGTACAGCCACGAGGGCAGCCTGGTGCACGTGCCACGGGGCGCCGCGTCGGGCGACCCGGTGTGGATCCTGTCCTCCGGCGCGTACGCGGCGAGCTACACCACGCGGGGCTTCAACGGCTTCGGGCCGCTGCCCTACACCTGGATACGCGGCGATGGCGACGCCGCGCCCCTCGTCTCCTCGACCGGAGGGCGCGCGCGATGACCCACGACGTACGCATCGAGCTGCGGCACATCGCCGACGACGACTGGGGCGGCATCGCGGCGCTGGAGGCCGAGGTGTACACACCGCTCGGGCTCTCGGAGGGCCGGGCCGCCCTGGAGTCGCGGGCGCGGGCCTCGCCGAGCACGTGCTTCGTGCTCGACTGCGCCGGGGGGACCGCGGGGTATCTGCTCGCGCTGCCGTATCCGCCGTTCGAGTCGCCGGACCTGGCGCGGGCGGAGGAGCATGTGCCCGCAGCCGACCCGGGCTCCACCCACGCCCCCGTTCCCCCCGCTCCTCCCTCCGACAATCTGCACCTGCACGACCTCGTCGTCGCCGAGGACTTCCGGGGGCGCGGGCTCGCCCGGCGGCTCCTGCGGCATCTGACGACGACCGCACGGTCGCAGACGTACGAGCAGATCTCCCTGGTCGCCGTCGCGGGGAGCGAGACCTTCTGGTCGGCGCAGGGGTACCGGGCCCATCGGGAGATCCCGCTCCCGGGCAGCTACGGCACGGACGCGGTCTACATGTCCGCGGCGGTGCCGGAAGGACGAAGAGGCTGAAGACGCTGATGCAAAGATCGCTCGTTCGCGATGAGTTCCGGCGCGCACAACTGGCCATCGCGGCGCTGTTCTGCGTCCTGGGCTTCCAGTACGCCACGTGGGCGGCCAGGCTGCCCGCGCTCAAGTCCCGGCTCGACCTGTCCGAGGCCGAGCTGGGGCTGCTCCTGATGGCCTGCGGGGTGGGCGCGGCGGCGTCCTTCCCGCTGGTCGCCGCGCTCACCCGACGCTGGGGCTCGCGGCGCCTCGCGCTGGTGTCGGCCCTGTTCCTCGGCGTGCTCCTGCTCGCCCTCGCCGCCGCGCCGAACTACCCGGTCGCCCTCGTCGTCATGTGCGCCGACGGCGTGGGCGTCGGCTGTC
Source organism: Streptomyces sp. NPDC127108 (assembly GCF_042677545.1). Lineage (NCBI taxonomy): Bacteria > Bacillati > Actinomycetota > Actinomycetes > Kitasatosporales > Streptomycetaceae > Streptomyces > Streptomyces sp. NPDC127108. The sequence continues at coordinate 321,613 of NZ_JBHXTE010000001.1, forward strand.
TGAACGTCGCCATGAACGCGCAGGGCGCCGCGCTCGAGGCCCGGCACGAGCGGACCGCCATGTCGCAGCTGCACGCGACGTTCAGCGCCGGTTCGCTGGGCGCCGCGCTCCTCGCCTCCGGCATGAGCGCGCTGAGTTCGTCGGTGGCGCTGCACTTCGGCGTCGCCACCGTGCTGGTGCTGCTGTTGACGCTGTTCGCCCAACCGGCGCTGCTTCCGGACGAGAAGCCCGCCGCCGCGGCCGCGGAACCGGCTGCGGACCCTGCCGCCGAACAGGACGCCGACGCCCCGCGGAAGAAGGCGAAGAAGGCTTGGAGCCTGCCCTCCCGGGTCACCCTGTGGATGGGCGGCGCCATGGTGTGCGGCACCGTGGCGGAGGGCGCCATGAACGACTGGTCGGCGCTGTACCTGAAGGAGGTCGCCGACGCGTCGGCGCGCCTCGCGCCGCTCGGCATCGCCGTGGTCTCCGTCATGATGGTGCTCGCCCGGCTCTTCGCCGACGGCTGGCGCACCCGGTTCGGCGACGGCCGCGTCGTGCGCGTGGGCAGCCTCCTGGCCGCCGCGGGCCTCGCGTTCGCCCTCCTCGCCGGTGGTGTCGTACCGGCCCTGATCGGCTTCGCCTGCATGGGCCTCGGCATCGCGGCCGTCACGCCGTGCGTGTACGTGGCGGCGGCCAGGCAGGGCTCGGAGGCACTGGCCCTGGTCGCCGCGATGGGAACGACCGGCCTGCTCGCCGGCCCACCGCTCATCGGCTTCCTCGCCCACGGCACGAGCCTGGTCTGGGGCATGGCGGCAGTGGCGGTCTCGGCGTCGCTGGTGTCGGTGTGCTCGGCGCGGATCGGCTGGCCGAAGGCTGCGGCGCGGGGAGCGGACGCGGAGACGGACGCGGAGGCGGAGGTGGAGGTGGAGGCGAAGGCGTGAGGGGGCGGGCGGGGCGCCTCGGGGACGGGGAGGACCGCCCCGGACGGAGGTAGACCGCCTCCGTACGGGGTGGGCCGTCACGAGCGAGTGGACCGCTTCGGCAGCGCGCCGAGGCGGTCCGGCTTCTCTCCACAGGCAGTCGGATGCCCACCTCCGTAGCGGCGCCTAAGCAGCTGTCACGCAGGGAACCGCTCGGGACAGAAGTCCGCGAGCAGCTCGTCCCTCTTCCCGCTGAGGATCTCCGAGGCCAGCAGGCGGCCGATCACCGGCCCGAGCGTGATGCCGCTGTGAGTGACGGCCTCGTAGTAGCCCGGCACGGACAGCACCGCTCCCACCGAGGGGAAACCGTCTGCGGGGATGGGCCGGTCGACGATTCGTGTCTCCGCGATGCGGGCGTCGCCAAGCTCGGGGACGACGTGGCGCGCCGATTCGCGGAGCATCCGGGCGAGTTGGCCTGGGTCTTCGCCGGTGTCGATGAGGGCGTCGATCTCGCGGCTGTGGAGGACCACCGAAGTGTCTCCGTCGGGACGTATCTCGATGTGAGGCGCGTGCATGGCTCGGTGCAGGGGGACCTGAGCACAGTCGAGCCGGGTGAGGACGCCGGGTTCCCTGCGCATCGGCAGGTGCCGAGCGACGAGCCCGGCGACGAGAGACGCGCTGGGACCCGCCGCGTTCACGACGATGTCGACGTCGAGACGGCTGCCGTCGGACAGGGCGACTGTCCGGACGCTCCCGTCGGCATCGGTACCGATGTCACGGACCGCGGTGCCGGAACGGAGCTCGGCGCCTGACGCGACGGCCTCGCCGACCAGGCGGCCGACGAGGTGACGCCCGTGCACCCAGGCTTCGTCGGGATAGAACACGACGGGAAGCGTGTCGGGCAGTACGAGAGCAGGTTCTAGGCGGCTGCGGACCTCGGCGCCCGTGTACGTCTCGACTCGGTAGTCCCAGCGGCCCAGCAGTTCGGCCGTTTCCAGGAGTTCGGCCTCCGCTGCGGGATCGTCCGCCCACCGCAGGTGGCCGCTGGGGTGCCACCACGGGTCCGGCCCGATGGTCCCGGCGAGCTCACGGTGGGCCGCCATGCCCGCGACGTTCAGGTCGAAGTAGGACCTGCGCGCGGTCTTGGTGCTGGCGTTGGCCCACGAGAAGGACCAGTTGGTGACGCCTTCCCCTGGTCGGCCCGCGTCGATGAAGACCACCTCGGCGCCGAGCCGGGACAGGTTCCAGCCCACACTCGCCCCGACGATGCCCACGCCGACGACTGCGACACGTCGGACACCAGCGCGTCCAGGCCACTCCACGGATCCGCTTCCCACGAACGCCCCCTTGGCTACGGGTTGCAATTGAGCACAATGCCCTCATTCACAAGGCAATGGTCGTTGCCTTCGCCGCCGTCGACTTCGCCCTCGTTCAGCAGGACCTGGATCTCATCGTCTCCGGGGTTGCCATGGATTCTCTCGTTGACGCCGGGGGCCGAGAAGGCGGCGGTGGGCCAGGCCGGCATCGCGGTCACAGCTGCGATACGGGCCACCCGGTGGAGTTCGTACGGCGCGGACGCCTGTATCCGATGCTCATGACGCGAGCATCAGCCGGACCCGCCGCCCCGTCACCGGATCGGAAGTCGACGTCACCCACATGTGGCGCCCCTTCATCCCCCTGGCTCAGGCCCCGCGAACACCCCCGTCAAGCCACAGCCCGAGCCTCCAAGCGGCAAGCAGCCACCGCCTCCTCGGGCGTCATCGCGGCCCCACGCGCGAACGCGGCCCCGAACTCCTCCTCGTCCAGGCATTCGCGCACCACGGCACTGATCCGGTCGACGTCACCGCGCTCGGCGGGCGGCAGGGGCATGCCGACCGACTCCCTCGCCGTGTGCGCCGCTCCGAGGAGGACGGCGGCGCACGCGGGGCGGCAGTCGGCGGCGTGGGCTCCGGCCAGGCCTTCCAGGGCGAAGGCCTGGGCGCGTGCGTCTCCGGTGTTGCGGGCCGCGGCCCAGCCCTCCAGGTGGAGTCGCAGGGACGTCGCCGCGTCGCCGCGCTGTTCGGCGATGAAGCCGAGTTCGGCGAGGGCGAGGGCGATGCCCGGTTCGAAGGCCGTGTGGGTGAACCACTGGAGGACTTGGCGGAGCCGGGTCTCGGCGGCCTCGAGGTGGCCCGCGCGGCGGGCGCCGAGGGCGAGGCCGGTCTCGGCGCGGATGACGCCCGGCTTGAAGCTGTGCTCGACGGCGATCCGCATGGCTCGTTCGTGGAAGGCGCGCGCCGCGTCGTGGTCGCCGGTGAGGGTGGCGGTGCTGCCGAGGCCCCAGAGCTGGTCGGTGGCCTCGGGCCACAGGCCGAGGTCCTCGGCGATGCGCAGTCCGTCCTCGTGGAGCCGGGCGGCCCGCCGGTAGTCGCCGGTCATCTGGGCGAGTCCGGCGAGGGGTTCGACGGTCAGCAACTGCCCCCAGCTGTCGCCGAGTTCGGAGAAGAGGGCCGCGCTCCGGCGTCCGGCGTCCTCAAGGGTTTCGAGGTCGCCGCGTACGTGGGCCTGGTTGGCGCGGACGCACAGGGCCGCGGCGAGGCCCCACTGGTCGTCGAGGGCGCGGAATCCGTCGAGGGCGAGGCGGATCAGCTCTTCGCTGGCGGCCTGGTCGCCCACGCCGAACAGGGCGAAGCCGAGGAACCACTGGGCGCGGGCGCCCTCGCGCCGGTCCGTGATGTCCTTGGAGAGTTCGACGGCGCCCCAGTTCCACTCCGTGCGGTCGGCGTCGTCGCCGACGAGCACGGCGAATCCGGCCTGCCAGGCCCGCGCCTGGGCCCGGGCGGAGACGAGGGACTCCGGGGTCGCGGCGGGTCCCGCATGCCGTCGCGACGTGTCCAGCGCGGCTTCGAGGGATCTGACGGCCTCCCTGAGACGCCCCCTCAGGAACCAGTACCAGGCGAGCGCGTTCACCAGGCGCAGCGCGTGGTGGGCGGCGCCGTCGCGCACGGCCTCGTCGAGGGCGCGGCGCAGGTTGGCGGCTTCGGCGTCCAGGAGCCGCAGTCGGCGTCGCTGGTCGTGGCCGCGCAGGTGGGGCGCGGCGCGTTCGGCGAGTGCGGTGTAGTGGTCACGGTGCCGACGGCGTACGCTCCCGGCCTCGCCCGCTTCCTCCAGGCGGGCCGCGCCGTAGTGGGCGACGGACTCCAGGAGCCGGTAGCGCAGCCCGTCGCCGCTGTCGACGGCGACGACCAGTGAGCGGTCCACCAGGCGTGCGAGCAGGTCGAAGACTTCCTCGGGCGGCAGGCCTTCACCCGCACACACCTCTTCGGCCGCGGCCAGTGTGCAGCCGTCGGTGTGCGCGGCGAGCCTGCGGAGCACGGTCCGTTCGGGTGCGGTCAGCAGCTCCCAGCTCCAGTCGATCATCGCCCGCAGGGTCTGCTGTCGGGGCGGGGTGCCCCGGTGTCCGGTGGCGAGCAGCCGGAACCGGTCGTCGAGCCGGGCCACCAACTCCCTGACGCCGAGCGCCCGTACGCGCGTGGCGGCGAGTTCGAGGGCCAGCGGGATTCCGTCGAGCCGACGGCAGACCGTCGCGACGTCGTGAGCGTTGCCCGCGTCGAGGCGGAAGCCGGGGGCCGTGGCGGTGGCCCGCGCGACGAAGAGCCGTACGGCGCTGGCGCGTGCCACGTCCGCCACGTCCTCGTCCCGTGCGGGGTCGGGTACGTCGAGCGGTGGTACGGCCCAGATGGCTTCGCCGGGGATGCCGAGGGGTTCCTGGCTGGTGGCGAGGACCCGCAGACCGGGGGCGCGCCGCAGCAGCACGGAGGCCAGGTCGGCGACGGCGTCGACCACGTGCTCGCAGTTGTCGAGGACCAGCAGCAGCCGCTGGTCGCCGAGCGCTTCGGCGAGCCGGTCGGCGGGTGCGGCGGGGCTGCCCGGGGCGACGGCTTCGGAGGCGGTCTCCTCGCGGATGCCGAGCGCGGCCATGACCGCCTCCGCGACGGCGTGCGGCGCGTCCGCCGGTTCCGTACGCCCCCGCGACGCGAGCTCGACCAGCAGGACGCCGTCGGGGAAGTCACCGGCCACCTGGGCCGCCACGGCGAGCGCGAGCCGCGTCTTGCCCACCCCGCCCGCCCCGGTCAGCGTCAACTGCCGCACCGAGCCGAGCCGGGACGTCACCTCGGCCAACGCGCTCTGGCGGCCGATGAGTTCGGTGAGGGGCACGGGCAGGTCGGGGCGCGGGCGTGGGGCGGGAGGCGGTGCGGGGTGCGACTCTTCGCTGGGTGCGGGGCACGACTCGTCGCCGTGTGCGGGGCGGTCTGCGCCGCTGCGTACAGGGGGGTCTGCGTGGCGTCGCGTGGCGCGGTCGCGTTCAGGTCGTACGGCACGGTCTGCGCCATGTCGTACAGCGCGGTCTTCCCCTTGTCGTACGGCACGGTCGTCCTCGACGCGCACCGCCCGGGAGCCGTCAGCCGACACCGCACGGGCCCGAGGCAGCACCGCCCCCGCGCCGAGCGCCGGATCCTGCTCCAGGATCGCCTGCTGCAGGGCGACCAGCTCCGGCCCCGGGTCGAGCCCCAGCTCGTCCGCGAGCCGGACCCTCAGCTCCCGGTACGAGGCCAGCGCGTCGCCCGTCCTGCCCGCGCCGTAGAGCGCGCGCATCTGCACCGCGCGGAGCCGCTCCCGCAGCGGGTGCTCGGCGACGAGCGCGCCCAGTTCCCCGGCCACGTCGCTGTACGCGCCGAGCTCGACGCGCGCCTCCGCGTGCTCCTCCACGGCGGCGAGCCGAGCCTCCTCCAGGCGGACCGCGACCGGCCGTGCGAACGGGGTGTCCTCGAAGCCCGCGAACGCCGTACCGCGCCAGAGCGCGAGGGCGTCCGACAGGAGCCCCGCGCGGACGACCGGGTCGTCGGCGGCTCGCGCGCGGACCGTCAGCGCGCCGAACCTGCCGGAGTCGACGCTCTCCCGGTCCGCGCGCAGCGCATAGCCGCTCTCCTGAAGCGTCAGGAGCTGACGGCCGCCGGGCTCGGCGTCCTCGAAGGCGCGCCGCACCTGCCACACCTTGGTCTGCAGGGCCGCCGCGGGCTTGCCGGGCAGCTCCTCCTCGCCCCACAGGTCGTCGATCAGCCGGTCCGCGGACGCGGGCCGCCCTTCGTGCGCCAGCAACGCGGCCAGCAGGGCGCGGGTCTTGGGCCCCGGCACGGTGACGGGGTCGCCGTCCGCCGTCCACACGGCCAGTGGCCCCAGCACCCCGAATCGCATGGCGTCACCGTAACTCAGCGCTGTGACCTGCGGGATGGCGGGCGTGAGAGCGCGGTGAGCGGGCGGAGAGCGGTTCGTGAGTGCTCGGCCGCAAGCTGACGTCCGCCCCGGCGATCAAGCCCGGGAGCAGACACCTCTGTGAAAGGTCCCGCCATGAGCACGTCGAACACACCGAGAGCGGCGCACGCGGCGGGACCGAGGGAATGGCTCGGCCTCTTCGTGCTCACGCTGCCCACGATCCTGCTAGCGCTCGACGCGACCGTGCTGAATCTGGCCGTGCCCGACATCAGCGCCGATCTGGGCCCGAGCAGCACCGAGTTGCTGTGGACGGTCGACATCTACGGCTTCATGATCGCCGGGTTCCTGGTGACGATGGGCACGCTGGGCGACCGCATCGGCCGCCGCAGACTCCTGATGTTCGGCGCCCTGGGCTTCGGTCTCGCCTCGGTCCTGGCGGCGACGTCCACCAGCCCCGAGATGCTGATCGCCGCCCGCGCGCTGCTCGGCATCACGGGCGCCACCCTGATGCCGTCCACGCTGGCGCTGATCAGCAACATGTTCAAGGACCCGCGGCAGCGCGGGGTGGCCATCAGCGTGTGGGTCACCTGCTTCTCCGTGGGCATCGCCGTCGGCCCGGTCCTCGGCGGTGTGCTCCTCGAGTGGTTCTGGTGGGGTTCGGTGTTCCTGCTCGGCGTGCCCGTCATGGTCGTGCTGCTGGTGGCCGCGCCGCTGCTGCTCCCGGAGTACCGGGACCCGGCCGCCGGTCGCATCGACGCGGCCAGTGTGGTGCTGTCCCTACTCACGGTGCTTCCGGGCATCTACGGCATCAAGCGGCTCGCCGAGCACGGCATCGACGCCTTCGCGGTCGCGGCGCTGCTGACCGGCGCGGTCTTCGGCGTGCTCTTCGTGCTCCGGCAGCGCCGCCTGGCCGACCCGCTGCTCGACCTGCGGCTGTTCCGGAGCCGCGCGTTCAGCGCCGCGCTCCTGGTGCTGCTCCTCGGCCTGGGTGTGATGGGCGGGCTCTACCTCTTCATCACGCAGTACCTGCAGCTGGTCGAGGGGCTCTCGCCGCTCAAGGCCGGCCTGTGGCTGCTGCCCGCCGCGGTCGCGCTGATCGTCGCCTCGTCGCTGACCCCGGCGCTGACCCGCCGGATCCGTCCCGGGTACGTCGTCGGCGGGACCCTGCTCGTCTCGGTGGTCGGCTACGCCCTGATCACCCAGGTGGACAGCGGCGGCGGGCTGCCCCTCCTGGTGACCGGCCTCGTCCTCGTCTACATCGGCATCAGCCCCATGATGGTCCTCGGCACGGACTTGGTGGTCGGCTCGGCCCCGCCGGAGAAGGCGGGTTCGGCCGCGGCGATGTCCGAGACGGGCATGGAGTTCGGGATCGCCCTCGGCATCGCCGGTCTCGGCAGCGTGGTCGCGGCCGTCTACCGCGACGAGACCGCCGACACGCTTCCCCGTGCCCTCCCCGAGGACGCCGCGCACGCGTCCCGCGACACGCTCGCCAACGCGGACGCCGCGGCCCGTGAACTCCCCGGCCCTCTGGGCGAGCAGCTCCTTGAACCCGCGCAGGAGGCCTTCACCTCCGGCCTGAACGTCGCCGCCGGGATCGCGGGCGCCGTCGTGGCGGTGCTCGCGGTGGCAGCGATGGTGCTGCTGCGGCAGGCGCGGACGGGCTTCGAGGAGGAGGCCGGGGGCGAGACGCCCGCCGAGAGGTCCGGCGAGACGTCCGGCGGGGCCTCGGAGGCGAAGGTTCCTGTGGGCGAGAGTCACTGACGACGACCTGGCAGGGGGTGGTGTGGCGAACCGCGCGTAGAACGCCGTCCGCCACACCACCCCCGTGCCGTGCTGTCGCGTGTGGCCTTACTTCTGAAGAGCGAGATGGAAGCGCGTGTACTCCGCGAACTCCGCCACCCGCTCGAAGCCCAGGCGCCCGAGCAGCGCCACGCTCCGGTCGTTGCCGTGCGTCACCCCGGCGTAGATGTCCGTCGCCGCGAGCTCGCGCGCCGCGTGTCCGTACAGCGCCGCGCAGGCGGCCGTGGCGCGGCCCGCGCCCTGGTGGGCCTCGTCGATCCAGTAGCCGGTGCCGTAGTTCGGCGGGTCGACGGCGATGAGGTCGACGCGGCCGATCAGTTCGCCGCCGAGGCGGATGCCGTAGCGCAGATCAGGTCCGGGGTCGTCGGCCAGGTGGGCGCGGACCCAGGCCGGGGTGGCGCGGCTCTCCTCCTGGTAGTCGCCGAGGCGGCTCAGGTGCTGCCGGTTGCGGTCCAGGAGCGCGTAGTACGCGTCGGCGTCCTCGGCGGTCAGTTCCTGGAGCACCAGGTCCGGCAGCTCCGTGGGGAGGTCGGGGACCCGGTCGCGGGGAGTCGCGGATTTCGTCACGCCGCCGAACGTACGAGTGCGTGGGCCCGGCGCTCAACAGAATTACCGTGCATCGGCCGGAAGGCGTTCACCTACCCGTCTGCTGGCCCTCCCCGCTGGGGCGAGAAGGACCAGCATCCTCCCTAACGGCGTCTATGTGGAACGGGTGTGCCGGGCGACGGACAGTTCGCAGTGACCGTCCACGCACGAACGTCGCAGTCGGCCGTTCGAGATGGTCTGCAGCAGCCCGATCGCCCAGCACATGGGGCACCCGCGCAAGGCGAGCAGCCCCAGCGGCGCCAGCAGCAGGCCGACCGGCCCGACCACCGGGATCAGCAGCACCGAACCGGCCAAGGCACCGAATCCCAGCGCGCCGCGCGCCAGATGCCGGGGCAACGACGTGCTGGCGAAGCTCCGCCGGTCAGTCATGGCCCGCTCCCGGAAGAGGATCGGGTGTCGCCTGCAATGCCTGGCGGACCGCCGCACGGGCACGGTGCAGCCTCGATTTCATCGCCGCGGTGCTCAGGCCGAGCGCATCGGCGACCATCCGCCCGCTGTAGCCCTGGATGTCCCGCAGGATCAGCACACGCCGCTGGTCGGCGGGCAGGTCGGCGATCGCCGCCGCCACCCGGCCCGCTTCCAGGCGTTGCAGCACCTCGTCCTCGAACGACGGCACCACGGTGTCCGGGACCGGCCCGTGGCTGCGCAGGCTCAGTCGCGCCCGCCGCAGACACTCGTTGCGCACGATCCGGAACATCCACGACGCCAGGGCTCCGGAAGCCCGCAGCATTCCGATCTTGCGATACAGGATGATCAGCGCTTCCTGCGCGGCGTCCTCCGCGTCCTGAGGAGTGGCGCACAACGAGTAAGCGAACCGCTGCACATGCGGGTGCGAGCCGCTCACCAGCGCGGCCGTGGCTTCCACATCACCCTCCTGTGCCGCGGCGATCAACTGGTCCCCGGGCCATTTCACGTCAGCCACGCGAGCGCCCCCGCTGACGCCGCACGACGAGAGTGCACGCGCAGATGAGCACAGCCGCGACGATGACGGCACCAATGATCACGACAAACCTCCAGTTCCTGTGCCGACGGAGCTGTCCGCACATGCACAAGAGGCACCAGGGCCGCCAAAGGATTCACCCCTCCTGCGGCGGGGCCGGGCGGGTGGCTTCCGGGCGCACGGTCCAGATCGCGCCCAGCGGGGTGAGCCCCAGGCCGCGGGCCACCGCCCGGGAGGCGTGGTTCGTGCTGGTCGTGCTGTAGAAGAGGACGTCCTTGGTGGGGCGTACGCGCTGTGCCCAGGCCGCGACGCAGGCACGGGCGAGGCCGCGGCCCCGGTGGTCGGGGCGGGTCCAGATGCCCGCCTCGGCGGCGAGGTCGTTGGCCGCGGGGGTGTGGCAGATCGACACGGGTTCCCGGCCGTGCATGGCCATGGCCCACTCCCCCAGGCTCCCGCCGATGAGGTCGGCCCACTCGCCGGGCTGCCAGTTGTCGGGGCGGATCAGGTCCCGCGCGGCCGCCCGGCCCTCGGTGGTGGAGGCCAGGACGGGCAGCGGGCCGGGGGCCGGGACGGCAAGTCGCGCGGGGAAGAGCCAGGACGGGCCGCCCTCGACGGACGCCGTCTGGCCGCCCAGGTGGGCGGCCAGACGCTCCAGCGTGCGGGGCGGCCGGTCCGGGTCGTACGGCTCGTCGTCGACGTGGGCGACGGGCTCGCCGTCCGCGCGGGGCGCGACACCGGGGCCGAGGGCCAGCAGCCGGGCCCGCGGCGACCACGCCCAGACGGCAAGGACGGTCGCGTCCCGCACGGCGGGCGGTTCCCCCGATTCCGCGACGAGCCCGTGGATCGCGTCGACCTCCAGGGCGAGGAGCCGCGCCTCGTCCCCGATCGGTTCCCCTCGGGCCGCCTGGTCCCCGGCCGCCCCGCCCCTCTTCGACCCGCCCCTGCTCACCATCTCGTCAGGCTACTGACCTTCCGGGCGTGATGTCGTGGAGGGCTGACAGGTGACGGCCGTCGCGCTAGGTCTGAACCATGAGGTATCCGCAAGGCGGTGGGCTGACGGCCGAGCGGCGGGCGTTTCGGGAGCGCATCCGGATGGAGGCCGCCGGGATGTTCGCCGCGGGGCAGGACAACATGGTGGTGGCCAGGCAACTGCGGGTCAGCTTGCGTTCGGTGCAACGCTGGCGCGCTGCCTGGCAGGACGGCGGACAGCAGGCCCTGCATTCCAGGGGGTCGGCTGCCCGGCCGAAGCTGAGCGAGGCCCTGTTCGCAGTCCTGGAGCAGGAATTGGCAAAAGGGCCACTCGCACACGGCTGGCAGGACCAGACCTGGACCCTGGCGAGGATCAAGACGCTGATCGGGCGCCGGTTCCACAAGAGGCTCTCGCTGTCGGCGATCGCGGAAATGCTGCACCGCCACGGGTTCAGCCACCAGGTCCCGGCCCGGCGGGCGCTGGAGCGGGACGAGGACGCGGTGACCGGCTGGGTGAAGGACACGTGGCCCCAGGTGGAAGCACCGCGGCGGCGCTCGGCGGCTGGATCGTCTTTGAGGACCAGGCCGGCTTCTCGATGACGCCGCCCACCTCCCGCACCTGGTCCAGGCGCGGGCACACCCCGGTGGTCCGGGTCAGGGGACGATCCCGGGGCCGGGTCTCGGTGGCCGCTCTGTGCTGCTACAAACCCGGCGAGCGATCGCGCCTGATCTACCGGCACATCCTCCACGACCCCCATGGCGGCCATACGAAATCCGGACGCCGCAGCTTCTCCTGGACCGACTATCGCGATCTGCTGAGCGCCGCCCATAAACAGCTCGGCGCTCCGCTCGTTCTGGTGTGGGACAACCTCAACACTCATCGCACAGTGGGGCTTCGCGACTTCGTCGCCGAGCACGGCTGGATCACCGTCTTCCAGCTGCCGTCCTACACTCCCGACCTCAACCCGGTGGAAGGGGTCTGGTCCACACTGCGGCGCAGACGACAGGCCAACACCGCCTTCGCCGACCCCAACCATCTGCTGAGAGCCCTGCGGCAGGGCCTCCGCCAGATCCAGTACCGCAGCGACCTCATCGACGGATGCCTCACCGCAACCGGCCTTACCTCGACGACATCACCCCCTGAAGGTCAGTAACTCCGCAGGATCTTCCGGGCCTTGTCGAAGGCCGAGTCCCGGTTCTTCTCGAACTCCTCCTCCGTGAAGACCGGTTCGGTCAGGTGCGGGGGGATACCGGGGCCGTCGAAGGTGGTTCCCGACCGGGTCAGGAACTCCTCGTTCGGCAGCCACGTCCCCATACCGGCGGCGGGCAGCCTGCGCGGCAGGACGTCGGAGAACACGCCCTGCGTGGACTGCCCGATCCGCACGGACGAGCCCGGCCGGTCGATCAGTGCCTGGACGAACGTCTCGCCCGCGCTCACCGTCGACCCGCCCGTGAGCACGGCGACGGGTCCGGTGTAGCGGGGCCCGGCGGCGGGCGTGACGCGTACGGGCTGCGGGCGGGTGTGCCGCGTGGGGTCGGCGGGGTCGTTGCGGGCGCGCTTGGAGTAGGCGACGTAGCCGGTGTCGGTGAGGCGCCCGGCGAGATGCACGCCCAGGGCGTCCGAGCCGCCGCCGTTGATCCGCAGGTCGATGATCAGGCCGCGCAGCTTCCGGGTGCGGTCCTTGGTGAAGACGGCTTCCAGCGCCCGGTCCAGCTCGGCGAGATCCTCGGCATACGGGGAGCCGGTGCCCGCGTACCCGCTGAAGCCGGAGATCCGCAGATAGCCCTGGCCGTCCGGCAGGTCGGCGTAGGTGATGCGGCCCTTGGCGAAGTCCTGGACGTGCTCGGCGTCCTTCAGGTCGCGTGCGAGCACGAACTTCTTCACCCGGGCGTCCAGTTCCTCGCTGGGCGGCACCGTTCCGGACCGTCCCCGGTTGAAGACCTTGTCGCCGTACCCCACCCCGGAGTGCATGTCCTCGAGCGGGTCGAGCATCTGGGAGAAGATCGTGAACAGTTCCTCGGTGGTGGTGTCGGCGTGCACCTTGGGGCGGTACCGGTCGCGCATCGCGTGCCAGTCGATGCCCTTGGCGGCGAAGAACGGGTAGTTCTCCTCGTACGTCTGCCAGAACGTGTCGAAGGTGGCCACGGGGCCCTGCGGTGCCGGTCGTGTGCAGGTGGCGGGGAGCTTCCCGACGCGCCGCAGCTCCTGGTGGCCCGTGGTGCCGTCCATGTGCAGGATCGCCCGGTCCCGGTCGGGCCCCGCGCGCAGGGTCAGGCCGACGCCGTTCCCGTCGAGGTAGCGACCGGGGCCCGTCCGCTTCGCGACGTCGCCCTTGAGACAGCTCACGGACGTGGTCTCGTACTCCTGGAGCACGCCATCACGAATCGACCACACCGCACCATATCCATCCACACGCCACAAACCAGATGTCGGTGACTCCGCTCGGGCTGCTGCCGGTGCGGTCTTCGCTGGTGTGATCGCTGTCGCCGCCCCCGCGGTGACACCTGACCCCACGGTGAGAGTCAGAGCCGCCATCGCAGCCGTCGTCACCCTTCGCATGTGCATTCCTCCCGTTTCGGTGTTTCCCCTCCTTCGAGAACATGTCCCGGCCCTCACAGCCGAGAAACGTGACCCGGCTCTCAAAGCAATCTCTTCGCTTTCTGTTATGCCGCCCCAGCCCGCAGGATCTCCCCATCAGCGAGGCCACACAGGAACCAGGAGAGGAGAGCGTCGTGCAGCACGATCGGCGGAAGCCCGAGCAGGTCGACGGCGCCGTGGCGGGGCGCCTCGCGCACCCCACCCGCGCGTGCGCCGCGTACACGCGCCACGGCGCGCTCCTCGCTCCCACGAAGCGGGTCCCGACCGGCCCCGCACCCGTACCTCCGCTGGCGGCGGGCACCATCCACCTGACCGCCCCGACCGAGCTCCTCAAGGACACGCACCACGGCGTCCCGTCCCCGGACCGCGCCGACCTGCTCGTTTCCTCTGTCCGTCCCCTTCCGACCACACCGAGGCGTTCCCCCACACCATGAATCCACAAGATCCGGCAGACCCGCTGTCCCACCCCCACCCCGCCGACCCCACGGCGCCCGGCGGCCCCTACCCGCACCACCCCGACCCGTACGCGTACGACGCGGCCACCGGCCCGGGGCAGGCGTACCCCTCGCCGCACGGCGCCGACGCGCACCTCGTCGACGGCGTCACGGCGATATCCCCGGCCGCGTCCGGAGCCTCGGGCTCCCGCGCCGAGCTGCGGCAGCGGCGCACCACGCGGCGCCGTCGGCAGGCCATCGCGGCGGGGGCGGGCATCGCGGCGATCGCGACGCTGACCGCCGTCATGCAGTGGGGCTCGGACGGCTCCGACACCCCCGAGAAGACGGCCGCCGCGGCCGCCCTGGACACGGACAAGGACACGGACGGGCCCACGCCGTCCAGCAAGGCGCCGTCCTCCACGCCGAAGGCGAAGAAGTCCAAGGCCGCGTCCCCGTCGAAGCCCGCCGAGCCGAAGAAGGCCAAGCCGGCGAAGCCCTCGAAGAAGCCCACGAAGACACCGACGGCGAAGCCCGAGAAGCCGAAGCCCCCGGCGCCTGTGAAGACGACCCGCCCGACCCCGACGCCGACGCCCAAGGTCCCCTCGGGCGCGGGTTCCGGCTCGACCGCCCAGCAGGTCCTGAACCTGGTCAACGCCGAACGCCAGAAGGCCGGTTGCCGCCCGGTCACCAACAACAGCAAGCTCGCCCTGGCCGCGCAGCGGCACTCCGCCGACATGAAGGCCCGCAACTACTTCTCGCACACCTCCCCCGACGGCACCGACCCGGGCAAGCGCATCACCGCCGCGGGCTACCGGTGGAGCACCTACGGCGAGAACATCGCCCGCGGCCAGCAGACCGCCAAGTCGGTCATGACCTCCTGGATGAACAGCTCGGGCCACCGCGCCAACATCCTCAACTGCTCGTTCAAGGAGCTGGGGGTGGGCATCGTGAAGGGCTCCGGCGGACCGTGGTGGACGCAGAACTTCGGCGCGCGGTGAGCAGGTGACCTCAGCGGTCGGTGACCTCCGTGCCTCGGCGCGCGGCCGTCACCGGCCGCCGACCGCCTCCGCACCGGCTCCCCGACGCCCCCGACCGGGGCTCGTACGCCCTCAGTAGCCCGTGACGTCGGCCGCTTCGACGTTCCGGCCGCCCGCGCAGCGCCGCTGGGCGAGGGCGAGGTTCCTGCGGCTCGTGGCCACCCGCGGGTGATCGGGGCCGAGGGTGCGACAGCGTGCGACGAGCACCGCCTCGTTCTCGGCCCTGGCCTCGTCCGCCCTGCCCTGGTCGAGGAGGATCGCGGCGTGGTTGCTGCGGCTGGTCAGCGTGTCGGGGTGGTCCTCGCCGAGCACCCGGGCGCGGGCTTCGAGCGCCGCGCGGCTCTCGCGCTCGGCCTCGGCGAGCCGGCCGAGGTCGCGCAGCGCCACGGCGAGGTTGCTGCGGGAGCCGAGGGTGTCCGGGTGGTCCGCGCCGAGCAGCCTGGTGCGGTCGGCGAGGACGGCGCGGATCTCGGCCTCGGCCTCCGCGGCCCGCCCCTGCTCCCGCAGGATCCAGGCCAGGTCGCTGTGGATGGTGAGGGTGTCGGGGTGGCCCGCGCCGCAGACCCTGCGGCTTGCTCTGAGCACCTCCCGGCATTCGGCCTCGGCCTCGTCGAAGCGTCTGAGGTCCTTCAGGACCCAGGCGAAGTTGGCCCGGCTGCGCAGCGTGTCCGGGGCGTCGGGGCCCAGCACCTCGCGCCGGGCGAGCAGGGTGTTGCGGTGCTCGACCTCGGACTCCTGCCACTTGCCCTGGGCGTACAGGACCTCGGCGAGGTTGTTGCGGCTGCGCAGCGTGTCGGGGTCCAGCGGGCCGAGGGCCTCCTGCCTGATGCGCAGGGTGGTGCGGTGTTCGGCTTCCGACTCGCGCCACTTGCCCTGGGCGTAGAGCACTTCGGCGAGGTTGTTGCGGCTGCGCAGGGTGTCCGCGTGCCGCTCGCCGAACACGTCCGCGCTGACGGCGAGCACCACGCGGGCGAGGTCGTGGGCGGCCGCGTAACTCCCGGCGGTCCGCAGCCCTTCCACGGCCTTCATCGCCTCGGGCAGCAGGTCCGTGGAGGCGGTGCGTGGCAGGGGCTCGCCCGTGAGGACCGCCGCGAAGTGCGGTGCCACCAGGATCCACCAGGGCGCTTCGGCGGGATCGTGCCCCGCGTGGTCCCGGCAGACCTCGGCGAGGAGGTGGGCCACCAGCTCCGAGGCGTCCCGGTGGGCGTCGTCGGTGCGCATCCGGTGCCGGTTGACGTCGACAAGCAGCGGGTGGACGAACAGGCACGGCACGGGCGCGGTGCCCGGCTGGGACGCGCGGTAGACGGTGAGGGAGACCAGGCCGAGGGCGGCGAGGCCCGCCAGGACGTCCTGTGTCTCGTCCGCGGCGGTGACCGTGGTCCGCCCCCGCGCCGGGCCCGTCGGCACCAGTCGGTGGAGCGTCCCGTGGCGGCCGCGGCCGAGCACCCGGCGGCGGCGCAGCACGGACGGTTCGAGCAGGGCCACCGGGACCGGCGCGGCGGCGAACGCGGTGATGAGGCGGAGCAGGGGCCGGGCGGCGGGCAGTCCGCGCGCGGCAAGGAGGTCCAGGGACAACTCCCAGGTCGCGGTGACGACTTCCTGGGGCCGGGCGCCGGCGACGTCGGCGGGGAAGAGCTGGCCGAAGCGGGTCTCCAGGGCGTCGGCGTAGGCGGCGAAGGAGGACACGCCGTCGAGCGCGGCCCGGGTGGAGGCCAGGTAGCGTCCGGCGGCGCGCAGGCCAAGCGGCAGTCCGCCGAGGCGCCGGGAGAGCGCCGCCGCCGCTGCCGCGTCCCCGGCCTCCGTGCCCGCGTCGTCGAGGAGCACCCGCGCGCCGTCGGCGTCGGTGAGCGGCTCGACGGCGTGCAGGACCGCGCCGTCGCCCCAGACGAGGGGGTCGGCCTGACGGCTGGTCACCAGGACGAGCCCGCTGAGCGAGCCACGGATGACGCCGTTGCCGTCGCGGATCGGGACGCCGGTCGCGGTGAGCGCCTCGGGGACGTCGACGTTGTCGAAGACGAGCACCCAGCCGGACGTGCCGTCCAGGTGCGCCCACACCAGGTCGAGCAGCCGTCGCGTGCTCATCCGCGCCCGGTCGACGCGTCCTTCGTCGGCGCCGAGCCCCCGGGCCAGGGCGATCAGGGCGGTGTCGAGCGCGGCGCCGTCGGGGGCCCGCAGCCACCAGGTCGGCAGGCCTCGGGCGCGGGCCCGGGCGCAGGTCTCCAGGGCGATGGAGGTCTTGCCGCAGCCGCCGAGCCCGCACAGCACGTGGAAGCAGCCGTCGGGCGCGGTGGTGAGCCGGGTGAGCCGTCCCACGGTGGTGTCACGGCCGCGGATGCGGCGCGGCCGCAGTCCCCAGGGCGGTACCAGGGAGCCCGTTTCGGAGCCGCCGGGCGCGGGGGCCGGCGGGAGCGGGTCGGTGCGCCGGGCCTCCAGTGCGACCCAGCACACGACGGTGGCCACGAGGAAGCACAGCACCAGCCAGTTCCAGGAACTGGTGAGGAGGTTGACCGCCGCGCCCGCCAGGACCTGTGCGCCCACCACGGCCGACATCGCGAGGCGGCCGTTGCGGCGGCGGGCGTCACCCGACCCGGCCATGTCCTGTCCACGGTCCGGCCGGACGGCACCCGACTGGGCCGAGCCCGACTCCGGTGCGCCGACACGTTCTCGGACCGACCTCGCGCCGACAAATTCTCGGCCCGACCCCGCACTTGGTCATGGACGCCCCCCCAGCCGCACATGACGGAGCCCGCTCCCCGACGCGCCGGGCCACCGTGCCGCCAGCCCATTGTGCCCCGGTTCCTGACGCCTTGGATGACGCATTCTCACCCTTGGAGAAAATCTGAAGAACGTGAAGAATCCGTGATCGCCCTGGCACGTAACTCGTGTGACATCCGTGATGTGACATCCGTGAGGAGAAGCCTTGCGCCCGATCAAGATGGCTCTGTCCCTCGGCGCCGCCGCCCTGATGGTGGCCGCCGGAGCGGCGAGCCCCGCCGCGGCCGCGCCGGACAACAACGGAAAGGCGATGACCTGGACGCTGCTGGCCGACGGTCCCAGCGGCACGGTTCAGGTGGGCGGCGGCCCGCTCAGCAACGCGTACACCGGTGACACGGCCGTCACCACCGCTCTCCCCGTACTGTGCCTCAAGATCGACAACAGCGCCGCGCCCACGGGCATCACCCCCAACTTCTACGCCGGTTGGGCCCGCGGCGCCGTCGCCGCGAGCAATCCGATCCGCGGCACGCGCCTGACCAGCCGCGCCGTCGCCGACAGCGTCTGCGCGAACACCTTCGGCGCGGGCTGGCGGATGGCCGAGTTCCACGACGGCCGGTACGGCCCGAACCTGGAGAGCTCCGGCGGCTGGAGCTACTGGGCCAAGGGCGAGGTGCCCGCGGGCACCCGCTTCTGGACGGCGATCAACGACCAGCCCGCCAACCCCTGGAACTGACCCGCCCGCGAGGAACCGCTCCGGTCCGCTGCCCCCAGCGGCGGGCCGGAGCCCCTCCGCACGCACGGGCGGCTCCCGCCCGCGCCCCCAAGGCCCGGACTCCGGGGCGATCAGAGCCTGTTGCCGACCAACAGCGCCAGATCCACGAGCCGGTTGGCGTACCCCCACTCGTTGTCGTACCAACCGACCACCTTCACCTGCGGGCCCAGGACGCGTGTGAGTCCGGCGTCGAAGACGCAGGAGGCCGGGTCGCCCGCGATGTCGGTGCTGACGAGCGGGGCGTCGGTGGCGGCGAGCAGACCCTTGAGCGGGCCCGCGGCGGCCTCGGCGTACGCGGCGTTGATCTCCTCGACCGTGGTGGCGCGCGTGGTCGTGACGGTCAGGTCGGTGACCGAGCCGGTGGGGACGGGCACCCGCAGCGAGAACGCGTCGAGGCGGCCCTGGAGTTCGGGCAGCACCAGGCCGATGGCCTTGGCGGCGCCGCTGGAGGTGGGGACGATGTTGAGGGCCGCGGCACGGGCCCGGCGCGGGTCCTTGTGCGGGGCGTCCTGGAGGTTCTGGTCCTGGGTGTAGGCGTGGACGGTGGTCATCATTCCGGATTCGATGCCGACGGCGTCGTGCAGCACCTTGGCAAGCAGGGCAAGGCAGTTGGTGGTGCAGGAGGCGTTCGAGATGACGGTGTGGCGCTCCGGGTCGTACGTGTCCTCGTTCACGCCGAGCACGAGCGTCGCGTCCTCGCCGTCGGCCGGGGCGGCGATGATGACCTTCTTCGCGCCGCCGTCGACGTGCGCCCGCGCCTTCGCGGCCGCGGTGAACACTCCGGTGGACTCGATGACCACGTCCACGCCGAGGTCTCCCCAGGGCAGGGCGGCGGGGTCGCGTTCGGCCAGGACCCGCACGGTCGCGTCGCCGACGCGGATGCCCGTGGGCCCGGCGGCGACCTCGCCCGGGTAGCGGCCGAGAACGGAGTCGTACGCGAGCAGATGGGCCATGGTGGCAACGTCACCGAGATCGTTCAGGGCGACGATCTCCAGGTCCGCTCCACGGGCGGCCGCCGCCCGGAAGACATTCCGGCCGATCCGGCCGAAGCCGTTGATGCCTATGCGCACAGTCATGGGGCTGTCCTTTCTTGCGTCTACGAGGCGTGCGGTTCTTGCGCCTACGAGGCGTGCGGCGCCCCTCGCGTCGAGGTCGCGGTGCGCCGACGAAAACATCATAAGCAACTTAATTAAGTGTGCGATATATTTTTGGAGTGGACGACACCATGAAGAACAGCGGGACCGCGAAGAACGGCGGGGGAAACGGCGCCGACGGCAGCCTGGACGCGGAGGCCTTCGCCGCCGCCCTCGAGAACTTCAACCGCTTCTACATCCGCCTGCCGGTCCTGGAGAAGCTGCCCTTCACCACGCTGTCGGTCCTGGATACCCTCGCCTTCGGGGACGGCCCGATGCGCCTGAGCGACCTGGCCCGCACCGAGCAGGTCAGCCAGCCCGGCATCACCCAGCTCGTCACCCGCCTGGAGCGCGACGGCCTGGTGGAGCGCCGCCCCGACCCGACCGACGGGCGCGCCGTCCTCGTCCACATCACCGCGGCCGGACGCCGCATCGGCCGGTCCCGCCACGAGGACCGGACCCGCCATCTGACCCCCCTGATCGCCCAATTGACCCCGGAGCAGCGGCAGTCCATCACCGAGGCCCTGCCCGCCCTGACCCGCCTGGCCGAACTCGGGCGCGCCCAACGCTGATCCGCCCCGCACCGTCGGAACCCAGCCAATCCGCAAGTTCACCCGATGGGGTGACATACGAGGCCGCCTGTAGACATGTGCCCCGTGGTGTCAGGGAGCCTGGGAGTGAGGAGTCACGGGGAGGGGGCAGGTATGTGGCAAGCGGTTGCTGAACGCGTCAGGACGCAACTCGTCCGTGATCCGCGCACGTTGCCCTGCGCCCGGGTTCCCCGGTCCCTGGTGCGGGTCACCGGGTGCGTGACGCCCCCGGTCGTACGCCTTCCGAGCCGTGCGAGTAGGCCGAAACCGGCGGAGACGATAGCCCCGCGCGTGCGATAGAAAGCGTGTTGCAGAAAAGGGCACCACTCGTCACAGCGCCGGTCCCCCCTCACGGGACCCGCCCCACTTCACGTCCGCTCCCGCGGCCTCCCACTCAGCCACATCCTCAGCGCCTTTCACGTCACTCGCGTCTCTCACATCTCTCGCATCTCTCACATCTTCGCGCACCCGCGTGCCCGGTCCACTCCACGCGGCTCCGCGCCCCCATGTCTCACCGAGCGCCGCCCCGAGCACGCCAGTCGGCGCGTTCGCCGTCGCCCTGAGACAGCTCCCCGACCACGTCCGTCGCACGTTTCCAGCCCGACACATGGTTCAAGTGGGCCTCGGTCCGGCCGACGTCCCACGTCCGATGTCCCACGGGGGAATCGCATGTCCGTGCCACCGTCACCCCAGCCCTACCGGCTCCTGCGCGCCACCGACCTGCTCGACCTTCACTTCCTGTTCCAGGGGCTCCGCATCGACCGCCCCCTCATCGGGCCCCGCCGCCTGATCCGCAAGGACCCCGCCCAACCGGCCTACCTCGTCGTCACGTTCGGCCCCCAGCACGTGGCCGAACAGGCCTTCTTCGAAGTGAGCGA
This sequence comes from Streptomyces sp. NPDC127108, assembly GCF_042677545.1. Taxonomy (NCBI): domain Bacteria; kingdom Bacillati; phylum Actinomycetota; class Actinomycetes; order Kitasatosporales; family Streptomycetaceae; genus Streptomyces; species Streptomyces sp. NPDC127108. The sequence continues at coordinate 342,238 of NZ_JBHXTE010000001.1, forward strand.
GGGCATCCCCGAACCGGAGCCGCCGACCGCACCGGGCGCCGCACCTGACGCACCTGACGCACGCGACACACCTGACGCACCAGCCGCCCCCGGCGGCAGCGAGCCGCACAAGCCACCGCCCGTCGCCTCCCGCATCGGCGGCCGCAGCGTCCTCGTCTTCGCCGTCGGCGCCCGGGACGTCATCCCGTACACGGAATCCGGGCTGCTCACCGCCATGCGGACGCTCCCCCTGCGGGTCGTGGACGCGGCCCGGGAACCCGCCGCAGCGGCGGGCCTGCGCCAGGCCATGACCCGTCGGCCCGACGACGTCTTCCAAGCCCTGCGCCTCGCCCGGACCATGGCGGAACTCTCCTCGCGCCACGGCCCCCACGGCCCCGTCGCCGCAGGCCTCCGCAGCGCGCCCACCCCGGCCGAGCCGTCCGAGCGGTCGGCCGGAGCAGCCGCCCTCGGCCCCGGCCCCGAGAACCCCCTGGCCGACCCCGCCAACCCCCGTACCGGCATCGAACTCCCCTACCGGCTGCTCCTGTCCCCGCCCCAGACGACGACCTGGACGCACACCACCGAACTCCCCGCCCCCGACGGCCGCATCGAGCTGTGGCACACCCGGATGCCGGCGGGCGACGCCCGCGCGGTGTGGACGCGCGACCCCGGATTCAACCCCGCCGACCCGCGCCCGCTGGACAGCCCGAGCGAATTCACGATGGCGCTGACCACCACGGACCGCTCCTCCGTGGTGCACCTGAGCTCCAACACCAATCTGCCGGGCGACTTCACGCCCGCGCCGGTGAAGGTCGACCACCTCGTCCTGTCGTCCCTCGGCGGCTGGCTCGACTCCCTCGGCGTGTGGGAACGGCCGCCCACCGGCTTCGGCGTCACGCAGTGGCGGCACCGCGCCTCGATGGGCCGCGACCACTACGTACGCGTCATGTACCGAGGGCGCCTCTTCCCCTTCGGCCACCTCGCCGACCTCGTCAAGGTCACCGAGCGGAAGTTCGACCACGACCGCCCGGACAACGCGGCCTACCTCAACCAGCGGTTCTTCATCATGGTCCGCGAGCCGGTGCGGGCGTACGGCTCGACGGCGGACAACGACGACCAGAAGCGGCTGCGCAGGCTCTTCCCCTTCACCAGCGTCCGGCTGCTCACCCTGGTCACACCGGACCTGCTGCCGCCGAAGCCGATCCCAGGCCTGTCCACACCTGGCGGCGACCCCAACGACAAGTTCGCCTTCTTCCCGGTGACCCTCACGGAGGACCCGTTCCGGTTCCAGGTGAGCATGGTCGACGTCGACGGCCGCGTCCTCGAATTCGCCACGCCCATGGCGTTCGTGGGCAAGCGGGTACACGAGAACGCCGCCGACGTCGAGAAGATCATCCAGCACTATCACGGACTGATCGCCGACGCGCGGCGGCCGGAGCCACCGGACCTCGACGACGCCGACGTACGGCGAGTCGTCGCGGACGTCCGCGGCCAGTCCGTGGCGTACGCGCCGAGCCGCAAGCCCGACGACACGACGCTGCCCACCGCCCAGTTCGTGTGGGGCGCCGTCACCACCCCGTCGATCCTGGCCCTGGACCCCACCGACCACCCCCGGTTCCTGCCGACGGTGCGCTGGGCGCGGGCCGTCGTCCCCGCCCTGAGCCAGTTCAACACCGTCTCCGGCGGCGACGGGACGCAGTCGGTGTTCTATCCCGAGCCGTACGTGACCAACGCCTTCACCGAGGCGAACAAGGGGCAGCTGTTCATCGAGCTGGCCGAGACCGTCGACCTGACGTTCCGCAACGGCGGGCAGACGGCGGGGGCGCTCGCCCAGCCCAGCTTCCCGGTGGCGGGGCTCTCCCGGGTCACCGGGCCCGTCGCCGCGACCCCCGCCCCTCCGCCAGGACCCGAGGCGGACGCGGGCCCCGCCATCGACAAGTGGGCCAACCTCGCGCAGGGCCGGTTCAATCCGAAGGACTTCTTCGCGAAGCTGTCCGAGGCGAAGCTGTTCGGGATGTTCCCGCTCACCGAGATCATGAGCGAGATCGGCCTGGACAACCTCAAGGCGCCGAACTTCTTCACGGCGACGGTCAACGCGGTCACGGGATTCCTCAACGACCTGCGCGGGCTGCGCGATCTGCTCGCCTCGGTCGAGGAGCAGTTCCCGGAGATCGCCGACCAGGTCATCCGCGTGACGGACGCGGCGGCGCTGTTCGCGGAAACCCTCGTCGAGTTCATCACCAGCCATCTGGAACAGGACCCCGACCCCCTCCCCATCAGGGAGGTGGAGAACGCCTTCAACGCGTTCTCCGAGGCGCTCACCGCGCTGCGCGTCGCCCTGCCCGCCGCCGTGGACACCGGCGTGCGGCAGCTGCTCACGCGCATCGCCGAGCAGGCCGCCACCTGGGACGACGCCGTCGGCCAGGCCCTCGCCCTGAAGCAGGCGATCCAACTCGCCGCCCTCGGCGCCAAGTTGCCGGACGTCGTCAACTCACGGTTGCAGTGGCAGCCCGACATCAAGCCCTGGTCGCCGGGCAAGCCGACGCCCACCAGCCCCGACAACGCGGTGTTCTGGCCGTTCGGCAAGCTGACGCTGGTCGCCGACCTGCGCGGCTCGCTGCGCCCGGACGTGCCCCAGGCCGCGGACGTCTCCTGCACGCTGGACAGGTTCCAGCTGCGCATGGTGCCCGGCTTCGACGCGATCGTGCTGAAGTTCGACCGGATCCGGTTCGGCATGCGCGCCGGGCAGAAGCCCGACGTCGAGGTGAAGTTCGGCGGCATCGACTTCGTGGGGAACCTGGCGTTCGTCCAGACCCTGCGGAACATCATCCCGCTCGACGGCTTCAGCGACCCACCCGCGATCACCGTCGACGGCTCGGGCATCCACGCGAACTTCTCCATGCAGCTGCCGAACGCCGCCGTCGGCGTCTTCAGCCTGGAGAACATCTCCCTGAACGCCGCGCTCTCGGTGCCGTTCATCGGGGACACGCCGCTGCAGGCCGGGTTCTCCTTCTGCCGCCGCGAGGCGCCGTTCCGCCTGACGGTGTCGATGCTGGGCGGCGGCGGCTACTTCGGCATCGTGCTGAGCCCCAAGGAGATCGCAGTCCTGGACGCGGCCCTGGAGTTCGGGGCCGCCGTGTCCATGGACTTCGGCGTGGCCAGCGGCAGCCTGTCGGTGATGGCCGGCATCTACTTCCGGCTCGAACTGACCGGGGGCCCAGGCTCGCCCCGCAACAAGGTCAAACTCGTCGGCTATCTCCGTGCGCGCGGCGAGGTCGACGTCCTCGGCATCGTCTCGGCGTCCATCGAGCTCTACCTGGAGTTCGGCTACGAGGACGGCTACGCGGTCGGCCGGGCCAGCCTGACCATCAGCATCGAGATCGGCTTCTTCGAGACGTCGGTGACGATCCGATGCGAGAAGCGGTTCGCCGGGAGCAGCGCGTCGTTCGCGCTCGCCGGTGGCGCGGCCGCCCCGGGCATCGCCCCGCCGACGTTCACCGATCTGATGTCCCCGTACGTGGACCCGGTGACCGGAGCGCGCGTCGACCCCGTCTTCGACTACTGCACGGCCTTCGCGGAGGTGGCGTGAGCATGGACAGCATCCGATGGACGGTGCTCCCGGACGGCGTGGTGGAGGGCGACGCGGTGCGCGTGTCGATCCTCGTCAGCCCCAGCCTGACCGGGATCGACGCGCTCGGTGGCTCCGCGTACTTCGTGAACTGGCCGAAGAAGCTCGCCGATGTGCTGCTGCCCGCCCTGTGGCTGGAGTTCGAGAGCCCGCGGGGCACGATCGTCAAGCAGTGGCAGCCCACCGGCCGCTACCCCGCGGCCGACGCCGCGCTGTGGCAGACCCTGTTCACCCCTGCCACCTTCGTCCGGCGGCCCGAGGATCCCGCCGCGTTCGCCGCGGCCGAGCAGCGCACCCTGCGCTCGTACCCGGGCAAGCTCGTGCACGACGAGGTGACGGGGGTGTACGAGGCGGTCGCCGTGTACACCACCCGGAGCAGACTGGGTGCGCACTGGGCCCGCGAGGAGCGGATGCTGTGCGAGGAGCCGCCGACGGACCACCGCGGCTGGGAGCTGCCTTCGATGTACCGGATGTGGGACATCCTCTCGCAGCAGGTCCTTGATCTCGGCAAGAACGTGCAGACCGGGTTCGCGGCCGTGGAGGAAGCGTTCGACCCGCACGGTGACGGACCGCGGTCCGCCGCGCCCGAGCACGAGCCGCGCTTCATGGACCGCACGAGCACGTTCTACAACGACGAGGACAGACGGCGGATGCTGCCCCTCGCCGAGGCGGCCCGGTTCTACGAGCGCGGCAAGGAACCAGCCCCGCTCGCCGAGGTGCCGGAGCACCGCGTGGACTTCCACGAGGCGTGCGGCCTGATCGGCGACTATCCGGAGCTGCAGCGCAGATTCGGCCTCGTCGTCGACCTGCGTTTCACGATGCCCTCGGGGGTGGCCGACGGGACGAAGGTCCGGGTGCTGTTCGACGACGGCGTCACCGGCGACGCCCAGCTCAACGCCCCGGGCAGGCGCCCCTGGACGAAGATCCGGTTCACCCGTGGCAGCGTCTTCGAGACGGCCGAGGAGACCCCGGGGGCGCTCACCGGCCGGGTCCTGAACCTCGGCGACCCCGAGTCCTGGCACCTCACCGAACTCGACGTGGACGGCGCGGCCCTCAAGCACGTCGACTACGCCCGCTCCATCGACGACCTGCTGAGCGGCGACCTGCCCGGCGGCATCGGCTCGGTCGCCCAGCAGGTGACGGGCACCGGCACCCCCGCCGCCCGGGGCTCCGGCATCACGCTCCTGCACACCGACCGGGACCGCCAGCTCGCCGGTCTCATCGGCGCCGACGTCCGACGCCGCACGACGGCCGCGGACGCCGACCTGACCGCCGAGAGCCTGGTGCGCGGCTACCGGGTGGACATCGGCGCCGTCGACCCGGCCACGGGCCTGGTGACGCAGTGGCGGTCGCTGCTGCGGCGCCGGGGCCGCTATGCGATCCGCCGGCCCGGGCAGCCGCCCGTGGAGATCCAGGTCCGTCCGGACGAGGGCACGGTCCGGGCCAGCGTGGTCACCAAGGACGGGGCCGACAACCGTCAGCTCTACGGCCACCAGGCCGTGTTCGGCTGGCACGGCTGGAGCCTCGCCGCGCCCCGGCCCGGCCGCACCATCGGCCTGGGCGACACGCCGGAGGAGCCCGCTCCACCGGTCTCCCGGGACGTTCCCCTGGACACCAAGTTCACCGCGGAGCCGGGCTCGCTGCCCGCGCTGCGCTACGGCCGGACGTACCGGATGCGGGCCCGGGTCGTCGACCTCGCGGGCAACAGCCTGGAGCACACGGCCAGTACGCCGCAGGCCGTGCAGTCGGAGGCGATCACGTACGGGCGCTGGGAGCCGGTGCCCCAGCCGGTGGTGATCCCGCTGCTTCCGTTCAACGAGGGCGAGTCCACCGAGCGGCTCGTCATCCGCAGCACGGTCACCGACGACGGCCGGGAGATCTCCACCGACGAGTACGTCCTGTGGCGCTCGGACGTCCCCGACCACAAGCCGGAATCCGACGTGGACGGACTCGACCGGCAGTACAAGGCCATCGCCGAACGCCATCTGGCGCCGCCCAAGACGGCCCTGCAGATGGCCGAGGAGCACGGCGTGTTCGACGCGGCCTTCGGCGCGGGCAAGCCCGAGCGGCTGCGCCAGGAGTACGTCGCCGTGGCCTCCCGCGAGGCCGGGTCCTTCCTGGACACGGTGGTGCGCGACCCCGAGTGGCCGTACCGGGAGCACGACCTGCTGCGCGAGGACAGCATCCACATCGCCAAGCACGACGTGCACGACCCGCTGCCCGTCACGCCGCTTCCGCTGCCCCGGCGGGGTGCGGAGCTGCAGCAGGGCGAGTTCGTGGTGCACGACTCCGACCAGCTGATCCTGCCCTACCTCCCGGACGTCCTCGCCGAGGGCGTGATGCTGCGCGGCCTGCCGGGCGACCGGGAGAACCGCAAGATCCCCTTCCCCGGGCCCTGGCCGCAGGCGAAGCCGTTCAAGCTGCGCATCCTGGAGGGCACCGGCGAGCCGCACTTCCACGACGGCCTGATCGAGCGGGTCCTGGAAGTGTTCCTGCCCAAGGGCGAGATCGCCAAGGTCCGGCTGAGCTGCTATCTGGACCCGGCGAAGCTGCCGCTGCTGCGGCAGTGGGGTCTGCTGACCGGCTCGCAGTTCTGGACGGACCTGCCGGAGCGGGACAAGACCTTCGTGACGCGGGCCAGCGCCGACGGCGAGAACTGGATGCTCACCCCCTGGGTCGAACTGACCCTGGTGCACGCCGTGGAGAAGCCCGTGCACCCGCCGGAGCTGAGCGGCCTCGGGTCCGCCCGGGAGGCAGAGCAGACGGCCGCCCGGCTGACGGGCGAGCTGAGGAGCCACGCCGAGAGCAGCGGCCATGTCGAGCTGGACGCGCACTGGAGCGAGTGGCTCGACGACGTCACCCAGACCGCGCCCGCCCGCATCGACGGCCACACGCACCTGGAGGACATCACCCTGGAGTACACCGACGACGTGGAACAGGTCCGCCGCACCCACGAGTTCGGCGACACCCGGCACCGCAACGTCCGCTACACACCAACCGCCGTCACCCGCTTCCGCGAGTACTTCCACCCCAGCATCACGCAGGACCGCAGCAAGGTCATCCGCGTCGGCCCGACGCACGCCCCGCTGCCGGTGCCCAGTTCCCGCAGGCCCGAGCCGCCGGTCGTGGCGTACGTCGTGCCGACCTTCCGCCGCCAGCGGGGCGTCGACCACCAGCGGCAGACGGTCACCCAGCGGCGCGTGACGGCGGGCCTGAGGGTCTATCTGAACCGTCCGTGGTTCTCCTCGGGCGACGACGAGATGCTCGCCGTGGTCCTCGACCCGGGCACCGGCCTCAAGGACCACCTCGCCACCCGCTGGGGCGTCGACCCCGTCTGGTCCGGCACCCCGCCGCTGCCCAGGCCGGCGGCCGCGCACTTCCCGAACGCGGAGCGGCGGCCCACGGGGCTGCGCCTCGCCGAGTCGCCGGACTCGGCGCCGGTCCTCGTCGACGCGGTGGCCTTCACGCCGAAGTACCACCAGGAGCGGCAGCTCTGGTACGTCGACATCGACGTGGACTTCGGCGCGGGGGCGGGCCCGGCGGCGTACTTCCCCTATCTGCGCCTCGCCCTGGCCCGCTACCAGCCGTACTCGGTGGATCCGCTGCACCTGTCGAAGGTCGAGGTCGCGGAGTTCGCGCAGGTCCTCCCGGAGCGCGCCCTCACCGGCCGCCGGGAGGGCGACCGCCTCGACATCAAGCTGACCGGTCCGGCGCCGTTCAATGAGCTAGGTGAGATCAGCGGCACCGGCGCCGCCGCGGCCGCGGCGAGCCGACGCGTCGTGGTGACCCTGCAGAGCAGGGCGAGCCTCGGCGAGGACGACATGGACTGGAAGCAGGCCGCCGCCCCGGTGGACCTCGCCTGCCGGGCCGAAGGGGGCGGCTTCGTGTGGAGCGGCGGCGTCCCCGCGCCCGGCGGCCAGTTGCTGACCCTCTACCGGCTGCTCGTGCAGGAGTACGAGCTGTACCGCACCGACAAGGACACCGCCACGGACACCGTCACCGTGAACGGCCAGCCCGTGGCGGCGGCCCGCCGCCTCGTCCACGCCGACTACTTCGGCCTGACCGTCGGCCTCCTCGGCCGGCTCGACTTCGAACTGTAGGAGGACCGCGATGCGCAGACAGGCGATCACGGCCTGCGTGGCCGCGCTGATGATGGCGCTGACGTGGTCGACGCCCACCTCGGGCGCGCCCGCGAGCCGGGCCAACGACCCGCAGCCGCACCGGGGCGGCGCCGACCTCGTCGTCCACCGCAGCGAGGGCGACTTCGGCTGCACGTCGGGCTTCACGGTGCGCAGCTGGGACGACGGCAAGCGCGCCATGGCCACGGCCGGACACTGCTCCAACGCCCTGACCGGGGTGAAGGTGACGTCCGGCCAGTACACGTACGGCTCGTTCTCGAAGGCCGCCTTCGAGGAGAAGGCAGACCTCGGGCTGATCAGCGGGACGCCGGACAGCGCGCAGACGTACGCGCCCACGCTCTGGACGGACGGCGGCCCGGCCGGTTCACCGGTCGCCCGCCGCGTGCTCGGCAAGGCCGACGCTCCGGCCCAGGGCTCCAGCATCTGCATCAGCGGAAACATCACCAAGCTGGTCTGCGACATCACCGTCCGGCACCTGAGCGACGGCGTGGAGTGCGAGAAGGATCCGCCGAAGCGCTGCACCAAGGGGCTCGCCCGCGCGGTGAAGGGCGGCCACACGATCTCGGACTTCGGCGACTCGGGAGCGCCGGTGTTCGTACCGATCGACACGGTGATCGACGGGCACCCGGTGCACGGCGCGCTGCTCGTCGGTCTTTTCGTCGCCGGTGGCAAGCAGAACCCGTCAGGGCCGGACGACTTGGTCGTCTTCCACACGGTGAAGCAGGTCGAGTGCTTCCTGAGGGTCCAGGTGCTCACGTCGCAGGAGGCGGACTCGGGGAACACGCAGCCGCCGACACCCCGGCGCGACTGCGGGTAGTCCGACGCCGCGCGTCGGCCACTTGGGTGACACCCGCGTACAGGCGGCGGATCCGGGCAAGCGAACGATGTCCAGGAGCCGCAGAGCGACGGGAGGTTGCCGTGTTGCACTCCCCAGGAGAACAGCGAGCGTGCCGGGAGTGGGGGTGGGACGCGCCGACGTCGGCGGCGCAGGCCCGTGAACTGGCGCGGGACTTCATGACAGCCGTCGGCTACCACGACGAGAGACACCGTGAAGCCGTCCTCGTCGTGGTGTCGGAGCTGGTGACCAACGCCCTGCGGCACGCCCGCGGGGTGACCGGCCTCCGGCTCAGTCAGCACGACCGGGGTCTCACCGTCTCGGTCCGCGACGCCGGGAACCGGCCACCGCGGACCCTGCCGCTGGACCCGGGCCGCCCCGGCGGCTTCGGGATGCATCTGGTGCGCGACCTCACCGAGGGCGTGCGGGTGGAGTGGCGCCCCGGGGGCAAGAACGTCTGGGCGACGGTGCCGCAGCCGCGCACCGAGGAGAGGTGAGCACCGCGCCCGGACGAGCCGGTGTGCTCCGGATCGCGGACTTCGCATCTCGCACGACTTGCGGACTTCGCGTCCCGTACGACTTGAGGCGAGACGGTTCGTCTTGCTATGGTGAGGTCATGGCCTTCCTTTTCTTCGTCTGAGTCCGGGCACGGCCCCTGCCGCCGTTTCTGCCGCCCGTCGACCCTTCGTACGCCCAGGGAAGTCCCATGCGCGACCGCGCTCATACCGCCCTGCCCACCGCCGTCCCCGCCGTGGCGCAGCTGTCCGTCAAGTCCGTCACCAAGTCGTACGGCACCCGGACCGTCCTCGACCAGGTCTCCTTCACCGTCCGGCCGGGCGAGAAGGCCGCCGTCATCGGTGAGAACGGCTCCGGCAAGTCCACCTTGCTGCGGCTGCTCGCCACGGCCGAGACGCCGGACGCCGGGGAGGTCACCGTCCGCTTTCCCGGCGGAACCGGCCACCTCGCCCAGACCCTCGACCTCAAAGCGGACTGCACCGTGCAGGACGCCGTCGACCTCGCCCTGACCGATCTGCGCGCCATGGAGCGAAGCCTCCGTGCCGCGGAGGAGTCCCTCGCCGACGCGTCGGACGAGGAACTCGCCACGTACGGCGACCTGTTGATCGCCTACGAGGAACGCGGCGGATACGAGGCGGACGCCCGGGTGGATGCCGCCATGCACGGGCTCGGCCTTGCCCGGATCACCCGGCAGCGCCCGCTCGGCTCGCTGTCCGGCGGCGAGCAGTCGCGCCTCGCGCTCGCCTGCGTCCTGGCCGCCTCCCCCGAACTGCTGCTCCTGGACGAGCCGACGAACCACCTCGACGCGGCGGCCGTGCGCTGGCTGGAGGAACACCTGCGCGCCCATCGCGGCACCGTCGTCGCGGTCACCCACGACCGCGGCTTCCTGGAGCACATCGCCACCACGATCCTCGAGGTCGACCGGGACGAGTGCACCGTGCGCCGGTACGGCGACGGCTGGGCCGGATACCGCGCCGCGAAGGCCGCCGCCCGGCGCGGAGCGGAGCAGCGGTACGCGGACTGGGTCGAGGAGGTGGCCCGCGCGGAGGAACTCCTGGAGGCCGCGGGCAGGAGGCTGGCCACCACGGGCCGCGACCCGAAGCAGGGCTTCGGCAAGCACCGCCGCTCCAGCGAGGCGAAGCTCGGCGGGCAGGTGCGCGCGGTGCGGGAGCACCTGGCGCGGCTGCGGCGCGACCCGGTGGCGGCGCCGCCGGTGCCGCTCAGGTTCACGACGGCGCTGCCGTCGGCGCCCGGCGGCCCGGTCCAGGGCGCGCTCGCCGAGCTCGACGACGTACGGGTCGGGGAACGGCTGCGCCTGGACGGCCTCCTGGCGATCGAGCCCGGAGGGCGCCTTCTCGTCACGGGCGAGAACGGCGCGGGCAAGACGACGCTGCTCCGCGTCCTGGCGGGCGACCTGCGGCCGGACGCGGGCACGGCGCGCCGTCCCGCCCGGATCGGCTACCTCGCTCAGGAACTGCCCGCGCACGCCACGCGGCGCACGCTGCTCGCCGCGTTCGCCACCGGGCGGCCCGGACTGCCGGACGAGTACGCCGAACAGCTCCTGTCCCTCGGCCTGTTCCGTGAACAGGACCTGCACGTCGCGGTCGCCGCACTGTCCGTGGGGCAGCGTCGGCGGCTGCAGATCGCGACCCTGGTGACCCGGCCCGCGGACCTCCTCGTCCTCGACGAGCCGACCAACCACATCGCCCTCGACCTGGTCGAGGACCTTCAGGCGGCGCTCGCAACGTACCCAGGGGCGGTGGTCGCGGTCTCGCACGATCGCGGCTTCCGTGCGTGCTTCGAAGCCGAGCAGCTGGAACTGCACGCCGGTCGCAGGCGCTGACCCGGACCGACTTGGGGCAGTCATACCTCTGCCCCCGCGTCCGACCGCGGGGGCAGAGGAAGGGGCCGGATCAGACTCCGGCCGGCATCAGGCCCGCGCGCAGGCGGCCGATGATGCGCTTGAGGAGTCGGGACACCTGCATCTGGGAGACGCCGAGGCGTTCGCCGATCTCGCCCTGGGTCAGTTCCTCCACGAAGCGCATGTGGATGATCTCGCGGTCGCGGTCGCAGAGCTCACCGATGAGGGGCGCCAGGCTGTTGAAGTCCTCGACGAGTTCGTACGCCGCGTCCTCCTCGCCGATGAAGTCGGCGAGGGCCGCCTCGCCGTCGTCGCTGCCGCCGCCCATGAGCAGCGCGGCGTTGAGGGACGTGGAGGTGTAGCCGTTGGAGGCCTTGCGGGCCTCGATGACCTCTTCCTCGGACAGGGACATCAGCTCGGCCAGCTCGGCGGTGGTCGGGTCCCGGTCGAGGCGGGTCGCCAGCTCCTCGGTGGCCTTGACCAGTTCGATGCGCGCTTCCTGGAGTCGGCGCGGGACGTGCACGGCCCAGCTGGTGTCGCGGAAGAAGCGCTTTATCTCACCGACGATGTACGGCACGGCGAAGGTGGCGAACTCCACCTCGCGGGACAGGTCGAACCGGTCGATGGCCTTGATGAGGCCGATCGTGCCGACCTGGACGATGTCCTCCATCTCGTCGCCGCGGCCCCGGTAGCGCGAGGCGGCGTAGCGCACGAGCGAGAGGTTCATCTCGATCAGCGTGTTGCGCACGTACTGGTGGTCGTACGTGCCCTCTTCGAGAACGGCGAGGCGGTCGAAGAACTGCCGGGAGAGCACCCGTGCGTTGTGCGGCTCCACGGTCGACGGTGCTTCGATCAGTGGCAGTTCTCCCTCCACGCAGGCCTCGGCCCTCGTCGACCGGATCCCGGACACTGTCGGCCTGCGTGCACCCATCGCGGCAGCCACACGATCCACCCTTCACTCGACGGCACCCCGTGTCACGATCCGGGGACTCAAGACGCGTCTGCCCCTCGCTCGTGGTCCCACACCTGGCGATCCGGAATTGCGTCACGCACTCACTTGCGAGCTACCTCCCGACCCGGCCCGCGGCCCGGACCAGGCGGGCGAGTTCGGGATGGAACACGTCGAAGTGCGCGCCCTGCGGCGGCGCTCCGCCGCGGACGACGGCCGAGGCGTCGACGCTGACATAGCCCGAGCTCGGCAGAGCGTGCTCGGCGAGCGCGCCGGCGAGGGTGAGGGTGAGGCAGCCTTCGACGCCCTGTACCCCGTCGTAGCCGAGCGCGCCCCACATCCGGTCGGCTCCCACCAGTGAGGGCGACTCGCCGATCATGCGGTAGGCCAGCGGGAACAGCAGACCCAGCTCCAGGTCGTGGTGCGAGTACACGCACACCACTGGGCCCGCGACACTCTGTGCCACCCCGGCGAGCGCTCCCCCGCCGCGCATCTGCTGCGGCAGGCGCCCGGCGAAGGCGAAGTGGGACAGGGCGGCCTGAAGCAGCGTCACGGAGGCGGGCCCGCCCCTCGCCGTCCTGAGTCCGCGGACGGCGTACGCGACGAGCCGGGCCCCCGCGCCGTGGCCGACGAGATGGATCCGGGTGTCCGGCAGGGCCTCGGTGAGCTGTCCGAGCGCGGGGGCGAGCCCGGTCCCGCCGATCAGTCCGGCGCGCCGCCTGATGGCGTACGAGACTCCCTGGCACAGGAGTTGGTGCGCGCCGTCCCACAGCCGGTCGTGGGCGCCTTTGGACTCCGTGGCTCCGAAGGCGCGGGTGCCGGGGGTGAGGGGCTCGGGGCGGGAGAGCCAGTCGGCGGGGGCGTCGGCGGGGCGCGGGCCCGCGCTCTCGGCCTCCGTCAGTGTTCCGGACTTCGACACCGTAGGTGCCTCGGTGCCCCGCCCCGGCTGCTCGATCCGCTCCGGGCGCTGTTCGGTGCGCTCGGCCTCTTGGTGGGCCTGTTCCAGGGCGCGTGCGAAGCCCTCGCAGACGTGGTCGGTGCTGTCGAACAGCATCGCCGGTTCGGACTGGGGCAGTAGTTCGTCGCTCATGTCGGTGGCGTAGGCGGTGACGGGGGCGTCCAGGGGTTCCTCGACGAGTCGCCGCAGCATCATGCCCACGTCGTCGACGGCGCCGAAATGGTGCGGCCGTTCGTCCACCAGGGCGCGCAGTTTCGCGATGACGCGGTCCTGGCCGGGGAACGTGCGGCGGAGCGCGGACTCGGTGGCGTCGGTGAGCCGGGGTTCCGGCTCGAACCGCATGCCGGGCCAGTGCACGCTCACGAAGCCCACGTCGTCGTCCGCGGCCTCGTCGGTGAACAGGTCGCGGAAGCGGGCGTCGACGTCGGCGGTCGTGTCGGCGTCGTTGTGGGCGCTGTGCGCGAGGAGCACCAGGTCGCGGATGCCCGCAGCGCGCACGGCGTCCGCGATCCGCGCGCACTGCCCGCCGTCCGCATCGCCGCCGTCCGCGTCGAACTGGATCGCCCAGCGGGGCCGGGTGCTTTCCGGGTCGTCCTCGGAACTGCTCATGCGTTCCCCCGAGCCGGTGATGGTCTGCGTCGAGCCGGTGGCGGGTGCTGTGTCCGCAGCATGCTCGGTCGCGGCCGCGGTGGCTAGGGGTGGGGCTCCGCCGTAGCTGGGAGCGGGGCCTCCATGGCGTGGAGCGGGGCCTCCATGCCGTGAAGCGGGGGCGCGGTGGCTGGGAGCGGAGCCTCCGCGACGTGAAGCGGAGCCGTGGGGACGTGGAGCGGGGCCGTGATGGCCAGAGGCGCGGAAGCGGGAGCGCGGCGGCCGACATCTGCTTGTCCGCCCGACGCCAGGCGCCGGACACCCGCTGCCGGGCGCCGGGCCGGACGGCCCAGAGGCCGCGCCCCGCCGCCGGTCGCCGGGGTGCCGCACACCGCCGTCACTCCCCCGCCCCCTCCGGCGACGTCCGCACCGCCTCGTGCGCCTCCCGGATCATCGCGGCGGCACGCGGGAAGTCGCGGGCCTCGGCATCGAGGACGTCGAGTGCGTGCAGCAGCGACTCCACCGGTACGTGGCGTGCGGCGAGGACGGCGGCGGTCCAGCGCCCGAACGCGGCGAACAGGCCGGAGTCGTCGACGTACAGGGCGGCGGCGAGGAACGCGACGATCTGGGCGACGTCGTCGGCCGTGTGCTGGTGCTGGGCTTCGGTGTAGTCGAGGAGCGCGGGGAACCGGGAGCTGAGCCCGTTGAGGGTCGCCCGCACGAGTTGGGGCGCCGCGCGGCTGATCAGCGTGTACTCCTGGTCGAGGAGGTGCTTCAGCGGTTCGTCGGCGAGCGGGGTGCCAACGGGCCGTCGCGGCAGGCCCTCGGTGAGCCGCGCGGCGGCGGTGCGGGCGTCGGCGGCCCAGAGGTCGGCGCCGAGCAGTTCGGCGTGGCGTCCGCCGGGCCCGAAGGCGGCGCCGCCCGCGAGGACGGGCACACCGGCGGCCCGGCAGGCGGAGATCGCCGCGTGGGCGGTGGGCAGCCGGGTCGCGAGCGAGCCGGACAGAGCCACGGCGTCGGCGCGGGTGTGGTGCAGATGGTCGATGAGGTGTGCGGTGGGCACCTGCGCGCCCAGGAAGTCGACGCGCCAGCCGCGCAGGGTGAGGACTTCGGCGAGGAGCCGGGCGGGCAGGGCGTGCCACTCACCGTCCACGCAGGCGACGGTGATGCGGGGTCGTGCGGGTGTGTCGGAGGGGGTTCGGGCGCCGGGCGGAGTGGCCTCGGGGTGTGGAGCGGGGGTTCCACCGAGTCCGTGCGGGGCGGGGGTCCCGCCGAGTCCGTGCGGGGCGGGGATTCCGCCGAACCGCTGCTTGGTCGGGGCCTCTCGGAGCCTGTGCTTGCCAGGGGCCCTGCCGGGCCTGTGCGTGGTGGGGGTTCCGCCGGGCCGACGCGTGGCGGGGGTCTCGCCGGGCGGTCGGGACAGTGCCGCGATGACGCGTTCGTTGATGGCGGTGGCGGCGTGTTCCTGGGCGACGGTCAGCTTGTTGACGGCCCATTCCTCGCCCACGCGTCGCTGGACGGCTCCGATGACGTCCAGGAGGACGCATTCGGCGTCGAGGCCGTCCTGGAGCGCGGCGCGGGCGGTGTCGGCTGCGGTGGGCTCGTCGCCTGCCATGACCGCGTGCCACAGGGCGGCGGCCCAGGGGGCGGCTCGTTCTTCGGGGGCGGTGACCGTGGGTGTCATCGGGAGCTCCAACGGGGGTGGCTGTCGGCCGGGTCCGGGCGGGGCCGGGCGGGTGCTCAGATCGGGGCCCGGGCGTGGATCCGGGAGCGGGGCCGGGAGTGGATCCGGCAACGGCGCCGGGAGTGGGCCGGGTACGGGGGACCAGCGCGGGGGGTGCTTTAGTCGCAGGGCGCTTTCCACGTGACGCGGACGGTCTTCCCGCCGGAGTACACGTACACGTCGAGCGTCGTCGTGAGCGTGGCGGCGAGCAGCATGCCCATGCCGCCAGTGCCGTTGCGGACGTCGGGGAGGCGCGGGACGGGCGGCTGTTCGCTGGCGTCGTCGATGTCCGCGATCAGGCCGTCGCGGTGCCCGTGCAGCCGCAGCCGCCACCAACCCGTGGCGTGTCGGAAGGAGTTGGTGCACAGCTCCGACACGACGAGCGCCACGTCGGCGGCGTCGACGGCGGGGCAGCGTACGGCGGCGTAGGCGCGGGCGGCCCTGCGGGCCCCGCCGATGCCGCAGTCCTCCGCGTCGACCGTGAGGAGTGCGGGACCGTCTCCGGCCGTGGGGCACCAGGCCCCCTGAACCGTCGCCCGGTCGCACAGCGGGCACGGCGCCGTCACGCCGCGGGCCGCGCCGCGCGCGGTCACGTCCGGGGAGTGGGTCATGGCGCGCACGCCTCCTCCAGGGAGTCGCACACGTGGAAGAACCCGAGGGTGCCCGTCACCCGCAGCAGTTCGCGCAGCTGCGCGGGCATCGGGCCGAGGATGCGCAGGTCGCGTCTGCGGTGGGTGCGGATGAGGACGTTCAGGAGCGTGGAGTCCGCGAACTCGAGCCGGGTCAGGTCAAGGACCAGACGGAGCGTCAAAGGCGTTGACTCCAGGGCGAGTTCGATGTCCGGCTCGTACTCGACATCCATCTCACCCACCACCGCAATCACCCGCACACCACGTCTCTTGTCGGCGTGAACTTCGACCGAGCACTGGGTCGCCGCATCATCATGCGTCCACTGCATTCCGCCAGTGTCGACCCACCGAACGCGGTCCCACGCGGCCAAACCCCCATGGGGGACCCGTCGAATTCATGTCCAGCGGTAGCCCCTCTTCCGCTTGGCACGCCGCAACGATTCAGCAGGTCGGGGCGTCCTCATGACGTCACATCGGCCCGCGCGTCGGCCCGCCTGGCCCGGTTCTCCGCAGCCCAGCCCGCGCCCACGGCCAGCACCACGGCGCACAGCGCGAGTGACAGCGTCGACCAGTTCATCCACACGTAGTCGGGACTGCTGGCGTACGAGGTGCCGTCGTAGCGGACGCAGTCGAGGCCAAGGGGCAGGTACGAGGGCCGGGCGTGGGAGAGGTTCCGGACGGTGTCCGCGTCGAAGCCGTCGTGGCAGACCGGGCCCGGCAGCGAGTTCGCGCCGTCGCCGACCGCCACGTCGGCCGTCAGGACGGCGAAGAACCCCAGGGAGTAGACGGACGCGGCCGCACAGGCGGTCATCGTCGCGGCACGGCGCAACAGGTGCACCGGCCAGGGCTCGGGCCGCCCGGGCAACGCCATCGCGGCGACGCCCACGGCGGCGATGAGAGCACCGATGGCACAGAGGGCGGGGACGCCGAAACCGACCAGCACGGGCGTCACCACCTCCCTTGAGGGGACGTCTCCTGCGGGGCGGCTGTGGGCATGGACCCACCCCACCAGGCCCCCACCCGGCAGGCTGTGGCGGAAGCTACTCCTCCTGTCACAGCGGCGCCACAGGCCGCACGGGCCTCAGGAGTTCGCCGGTTCTTCCTGGCTCACAGCGCGGGCGCCGCGGTGAGGTGGGTACGGCGACGCGGTGCGGCGATGACCACGAGCCCGATGTCGTCGTGGCGGCGCCCGCCGAGCCAGTCGGCGACGAGCATCTGCACCCGCTCGGCGATGGCCTCCGGCGGATGCCCGGCGCACTCCGCGAGCGCCGCCCGCAACCGCTCCTCGCCGAACTGGTCGGTCCCGAGCGGGCCGCCCTTGGCCTCGGTGACGCCGTCCGAGTACAGCAGGCAGGCCTCTCCGGGGCGCAGCGTGGTCTCGTACGTCTGCGTGGACACCTCGGGCAGGGCGCCGACGAGGGTGCCGTGGGTCGGGGCGGCGAGGACGTCCCCGTCGCGTCGCACGATGAGGGGTGGCGGATGCCCGGCGCTGGTCAGCCGGAGCGCGACGGCGCTGCCACGACGGCTGACCGAGGCGAGCACGAGGGTCGCGAAGCGGCTGTCGTCCGTGCCGAGCAGGGCGGCGTTCAGGGCGCGCAGCAGCCGCTGGTGGTCCGGTTCGAGCAGGTGCAGGGCGCGCAGCGTGGTGCGGATCTTCCCGGTCAGGGCGGCGGCCTCAAGACCTTTACCGCATACGTCACCGAGGACGACGTGGGTCTCGCCGCCCGCCTCGGGCGCGGTGCTGATGTCGACGAAGTCGCCGCCGACGCCGAGTTCGCCGTCCGCGGGGCGATGCCCGACCGCGTACTCGACGCCGTCGACGCGGCGCGGCCCGGGCCGCAGCGTGTCCTGGGTGAGCAGGTCGGCGACGGCCGTCTGCTCGGCGTGGAGCGTCGCGGCGGACAGGGCGGCCGCGGCGCGCACCGCGAACAGGCGGGCAAGGGCCTCGTCGTCCTCGGTGAAGGGCTGCGCCCCGGCGCGGCGCATCAGGACCAGGGCGCCGATAGGGGTGCCGCGTCCCGGGAGTGGCGTGACCATGAGGGCGCCCGGGGGCTCGGAAGCGCCGGAAGCACCGGAACCGCCGCGCGCGCCGGTGGGGTCGGGGGTGTCGACGGAGTCTGGGGCGTTGACGGAGTCGGAGCCCCGCCCCTGGAATGCCTCGGGCAACTCGAAGGCCTCGGGCAGCATCCACGACGGCAAGGCAGCCGGGTCCAGCCAGCGCGCGGGAACGGGCGGAAACCCCTGCAGTGCCTCCGCGAGCCCCGGTACGTCGGCGGGGTCACCGGCGAGCCGCCCGTGCGTGACCTCCCCGTCGCGCCGGGCGGCAGCCACCGGCGGACGTGCGCCCCGGCCCGCGCCGACGACAACGGCCGCGTCGGCCAGGTGCCGGGCGGCGAGCCGGGCCGTACTCCCCCTGCACTCCTGGGGGTTGAGGCGGGCGAAGAGTTCATCCGAGACGTCGGCGAGGAGGCGGGCGCGCTCGCGCTCGGCGTCCGGCGCGGTGTGCGGGTCGGGGTCGTCGCGCAGCCACCACAGGACGGCCTCGGCGCCGTCCGCCGGGGCGGCCTCGGCCCGCAGGGCACGCCCGGCCACCGCACCGGCGGCCGCGCGGTCGCGGCGCGCGTGCGCGTCGGCGAGCCAGGACGGGGCGTGCCGCGCCAGGGAGGTGCCGGCTCCGACGCCGGGGAGCAGGGCGGTCGCCGCGGGGTTGAGCCACCGGACGCGCCCGTCGGCACCGGCGAGGAGGAGGGGCCACGGCGCGGACTGCAAGGCGGCGCTCACCGCCCGCGCGGCGGACTGCTCGGTCGGGGTCCCGCTGTCTCGTCTCACGTACCGGAACGCCGTGCCTCGTGGGCACGAATTCCCCTCACCCTCTCATCACCCCTTCGACCTCTCGACGACCTCGTGCCCTCCGGGTCGTCGAACGACCCGGAGACGAGCGCGGTACGACCGCGGCCCGGCCACGCGCTCCCACGTCATGGAGAGCCGACGATCCTCCTGATGAACGTTCCGCACAATCCTTGCGGGCGGGCTCCGGCGCGCCCACCGGGCGCCACAGAGGCGGAATGATCACTTCGGGCGACAGGGCGAAAGCTCCTTCGAGTTTTGACATTCCGTAGCGCGAAAGGTTGCACGCGACACGCGTGGTGATCAACACAATGATGGAGATGCCGTGAAGACCGTATTGTCATCGCGTTCACATCTCTCGCCGGGCACCACTTCTGACCCGGCATCATCCCGTGGGGGGATCCATGCGACACCGCACTCGCGTCGCCATGCTCGGCTCGGCCCTGGCCGTGGCAGCGGCGGGCTTCGCCGCGCCCGGCGCCGTGGCCGCGCCGTCCGGCGACGTCACGATCGACAAGGTCGTCGTGAACGGCGGCAAGCCGATCGTGCTCGGCACCACCGCAGGCAAGACCTTCACCGTCTCGGTGACCGCATCGGACGACTCGGGCATCGAGACCGCCGACATCTCGCTCTTCGGCGGCGGCGCCGGCCACGCCCTGCCGCAGGGCAACCCGAAGTGTGTGGCGGACAGCACGACGACGTCCACCTGCACGGCGAAGTTCACGCTCGACCCGGACACGGACTTCTTCGACAACGGCCCGGCCGGCACGTGGTACGTCGACGCCCTGGTGACGGCGAACGACATCGACACCATCCTGGCGGAGAAGGCCGGTTCCTTTAAGGTCCAGCGCCAGGCCAAGCTCACGGTGAACGCCTCCCCGGAGCCCATCAAGAAGGGCAAGACCCTCACCGTCACCGGCGCGCTGACCCGCGCCAACTGGGAGACCAGCAAGTACGCGGGCTACACCGGCCAGTCCGCGAAGCTGGAGTTCAAGAAGAAGGGCGCCACGGCCTACACCGCGGTGAAGACCGTGAAGACCGACAACAAGGGCAACCTGAAGACCACGGTCAAGGCCTCCGTCGACGGCAGCTACCGCTGGACCTTCGCCGGGAACACGACGACGTCCTCGGTGAGCGCCACCGGCGACGCCGTCGACGTGATCTGATCACTCGGCAGTAGCACTCTTCACCTTCTTTCGCCGGGCGCGCGTGAACCCACGCGCGCCCGGCGATCGCGTTCCCGGCACGACGCGCGACGCACCTCGCACAGCACCTCTCGCCCCGACGCGCCCCACGCATGCCCGTCACCCCATCAGCGCGCGATCCGCGCCAACTCCACCCCCGCCAACAAGAAGGCGCCGACACCGAAGTCCGCGGTGCTCCCGTACGTCACGGGCTGACTGGACTCCGGCCGGTCGCCGACTTTCTGAACGAAGCCGACGAAGCCGTCGGGGTGCACGGCGGTCGCGACCATCCCGTTCCAGGCCCGCGCGGCCACCGGCACATAGGTCGCCGCGTCGACCAGCCGCGCCGCCACCGCGTACGCCGTGCCGTAGACGAAGAAGGCCGTGCCGCTGGTCTCAGGCCCTGGCAGATGGGCGGGGTCGGCCAGGTTGACGTTCCAAAAACCGTCCGCCCGCTGCACCTTCGCCACCGCCGTGACGAGACGCACGAGCGTGGCGTGGTACTCGGCCGTGTGGCGTTCACTCGCGGGCAGCGCCTTGAGCGTCTTGACGTGTCCGCCCGCCACCCACCCGTTGCCGCGCGACCAGAGGACCGGCCTGCCGCCGGGCGAGAGGATCCCGCCGGGCAGGAACCGCTTGTCCCGGTACCAGAGCCCCGACGCGCCCGCGTCGTACAGTCCGGGTCCGCCCTCGGCCGTCTTGGTGTGCCGGTACAGGGCGAACATCTTGTCCCAGTAGCGCGGGTCCTCGCGCAGCGCGCCGAGCCGGGCGAACGGCGGCATCGCCATGTGCAGGGCGTCGTCCCACCACCAGTCGTCGTTCTTGGCCGGCTGGTCAGTGAGGGTCATGCGCCGCAGGCAGGCCTCGATCGCGGCGAGCTTCTGCGCCTCGGGTTCGAGTTCGTACAGGTCGAGATAGGCCTGTCCCGCGCACTGGTTGTCCGCGTGCCGGGTGGTGACACCGCCCTTGAGCCCATACGCGTGCTTCTCGGCCCACCGGCGGGCGTACGCGAGGTAGGGCGCGGCACCGGTCAGACGGTGCAGGGCGAGCAGGCCACTGAAGAAGGTGGCGTTGGCCCAGCCGTTGTCGCCCGGGTCGCCATGCGCACCGATCCAGTGGTCGGCGACGCGCCGCAGTACGCGGATGATCGCGTCCCGGGACGGCAGCTCGGCTCCGGGCACCACACGCCCGGCGGACGCCGGTTCCGCGGCCGCCAAGGCGGCGGAGGCCCGCCACGGCGACGCGAGCGCGGCGGCGGACAGGGCGGTGCCGCCCACGAGCACATGACGTCTATGCATGTGAACTTCTCCTTCATCCGTGGTCGCGCACCATCCTGAGGGCCGACTCCCCGTGCTGTCCACGGGCCGTGAGTGAACTTCTGCGCCACGCGGGGCGATTCAAGTCGCCGACTGGGATTCAGGGTTACGCACCCGGGGAGCGGGCTGGCTCGAGCCTTTGCCTCGTACCCGCCTTCGACTTCGCCGACCGCCCCGGGGCCGTGCGCTGCTCGACAGGCACGCCCATCGACCAGGTCCTGAGCCGTGTTCGCGCCAGCGCCCGGCTCATCCTGCGGATTCGGGGCGGACTTCCAGCAGTAGCAGGTCGAACTCCGGACCGTCAGATGTGTTGCGGTACGGGCCCGCGTACCGGTAGCCCAGTCGCGCGTACAAGCCCTGGCCACGCTTGTTGTCGGGAAGCGCGAGAAGCGAGGACCACCGCGGGTTGATCGCCCTGAGCAGTGCCGAGTGCAGCCAAGCCCCTAGCCCGCGGCCCTGCCACGGCGGCCGGACGGCGAGTTCACACAGCCCCATCAGTCTCTCCGTGCGAGCACCCTCCGGGACCTTGTCGACGAGATCGGCGTCGATGAGCGGTGGGACCTGGCCCGGCCCGTACACGCGAATCACCACATCGGCGCGCGTGCTCGGCGTGGTCACCATTTTCCTCCTCGGCTGACGCCCGTCGCGGTGCGGCGTTCCTCCAGCCAGTCGGCCACCGCCTCGACGTCGGCGTGCCGCCGCAGCGCGCTTTCGACATTGTGCAGCTGCTTCAGCAGTCGGTCGGAGCTCACTTCGAGGAGAGGCGCCAGGACGCGCCTGGCGTCCTCGGCAGCGGCTTCGGGCTCCGAACGGTCCTTCACGGCATGGTGCACGGCAATGTCAGCGGCGTACAGGGCGCGATTACGCGCGAAGGCTTCGCCGTGGAGGAGGGCTTACTCAGCCCCGAGAGCAGCGCGTTCGTGCTGGTTCAGGTCGGCACGGGCGAGTGCCTTGAGAGTGGCTGCACCAGCACCGTCACAGTGGACCGCCCTGCAGGCTGCAACGCGTGGTCACGTCCAAGGGGACCATCTTCAGGAACGGCTGACGGCACGGCTGATACCGGCTGCGATCGTTGTCGCGAGTAGCCAGCCGGTGATGCTCAGCGCGTAGCTCAAGGGCAGCGGTTCGCGTGCGCCCCGGACTCAGCGCCCTCGCAGTTCGACTATGGGCCATCGCCGACCCTTGGCGGGCATCCTGGGGCATCGCATACAGGCGGCGGTTCCCTCCCACGCGCCAACTGGTCCCGAATGGGGGCCAGTAGCGGCTGCGGGCTGCACAAGCACACGAGCCGAGGGCTGAGTGTCGGGGCGAATCCACCGGCCCGAGCCGCCGATGGGAACGAGTCGCAATGTGCACAGCGTTCACACCCTTGACGCGGACACGGCGATCGGTATGGTCTAGTCCAACGAAGCGGAATCCCGTTGTCCGGCGGGCACTTGGCTGCCCACACCCACCGTCCGGCCTGCGGCGGACCGCGCTCCGGCACGCGGTCCGAACCCCACATCCGCACTTCACACCGCCGTTCTTCGGCGTCCCCCCATGGAGTGAGCCATGCGATCTCGCATACTCGGTCTGCTGACCGCCACCGTCTCCGCCGCCACACTGCTGACGTTCGCGTCGCCTGCGTCGGCCGACAAGACGGACAACGACGGCAAGTCCTCGTCCGGCAAGGCGGCTGCGGCGTTCATCGTCAGCGAGTCCCAGTTCAACCAGATGTTCCCGAGCCGGAATCCCTTCTACACGTACAGCGGCCTCACGGCGGCCCTCAGCGCGTACCCCGGGTTCACGAACACCGGCAGCGACACCGTCCGCAAGCAGGAGGCGGCGGCTTTCCTCGCCAACGTCAGCCACGAGACGGGCGGTCTGGTCCACATCGTGGAGCAGAACCAGGCGAACTACCCGCACTACTGCGACAAAACGCAGCCCTACGGCTGTCCGGCGGGCAACGACAAGTACTACGGCCGCGGACCGATCCAGCTCAGCTGGAACTTCAACTACAAGGCCGCGGGTGACGCGCTCGGCATCGACCTGCTCCACAACCCCGACCTGGTCCAGAACGACGCCGCCGTCGCCTGGAAGACGGGCCTTTGGTACTGGAACACCCAGAACGGCCCCGGCACCATGACCCCGCACAACGCCATGGTCAACGGCGCCGGATTCGGCGAGACCATCCGCTCCATCAACGGCAGCCTGGAGTGCAACGGCGGCAACCCGGGTCAGGTGCAGAGCCGCATCGACAAGTACAAGGCCTTCACGCAGGTCCTCGGCGTGGACCCTGGCGGCAACCTCAGCTGCTGACCTGAGCGCCCCGAACGCCGAAGCGTCGGCGGGCGCGGAGGGCCCCCCGCCCGTACAGGGTCCCGCCACACCTCCGCCCCCCCCCAACCCACACGGGTAACGAAC
>NZ_JBHXTE010000001.1:365802-371319 GCF_042677545.1 Streptomyces sp. NPDC127108
CGGGGCGCGCGGGCGGTGAGTCCGCTGACTGTCGGCCCGGACGGGGGGGTTGCATACCCCCCACCCCCCCCCGCGGGGGGGGGGGCCGGCCCGCCCCCCCCCCCGCTTCACGGTTCCGGCAGCACGTCCGCGCCGCCGACTCGACCAGGGTTCAGGACCCGGCGGGTCCGTAACTGCGCTTCCCGCGCCGGTGGGCGATCTCCCCGAGCGCGATGTCCACGGCCAGGAACGCCACCAGCGGGATCCCGAGGAGCGGCACGAAGTAGCCGAGCACCGCGACCGCCGCCATCAAGGGGACCAGGACGTACGCCGGAACGTGCTGCCAGGCCCCGCGCGGCAGCGGACGGCCGAAGGCGCTGCCCCGCCCGCGCTGCCACCACATGCGGTAGCCCCACACGATCAGCAGGATCAGACCGACGGCGACGGCGCCGAGAAGGATCTGGTTGGCCAGGCCGAACAGGGTGCCGCTGTGCGCGTCGATCCCCCACCGCGTCAGCTTGGCGAGCATCGGGTAGTCGTCGAACCTGAGGACGTCGACGACCTTCCCTGTCGTCGGGTCGACGGCCGCCGAGTCCTGCTTCCCGGGCAGGCCGCGCTGGATCTCCTTGACGACGTACGCGGACGAGGCGTCGGCCGGGGGCACGACCTCCACCGGGCCGGAGATCCCCCGGTCACGGGCCGCCGCGAGCACGGCGTCGAAGCCGATGTCCTTCCCGTCGTCCGGCTTGCCCGCACCGCCCGTACCACCGGACGCGCTCCCGCCGTGCTCGGCGTGCTCCCCCGCCGCCGGGGCGCCGGACTCCCCCGCGGTCGCCAGGCTCGTCGACACCGTCGGCGTGGTCTGCCCGATGGCCTCGCGCAGGTCAGCGATGCTCTGCCCCGCGTACGCCGACCACGTGAGCCCCGTCGCCGACAGGAAGATCAGCCCGGCGGCCGTCCACACGCCCACCGTCCCGTGCAGGGTCAGCGTGCGGCGGCGGCCCGTCGAGCCCCGCATCTTGCGCCGGGCCCGGCGCCGCCCGAACCACAGCACCAGGCCGCCACCGGCGAGCACCCACAGCCAGCTCGCGGCGATCTCGCTGTAGAGGCGGCCCGTCTCGCCCAGGTGCAGATCGCGGTGGAGCTCGGCGACCCAGGTGCGCAGCGGCAGCGCGCCGCTGGAGCCGTACTGCTCCAGTGCGCCCCGCACCTCACCGGTGTAGGGGTTCACGAAGACGGCGAGGGTGCGCTCCGGGTCCACGCCCGGGACGCCGGTCAGCAGGACACGGGTGGTCTCCCCGTCCCCGGGTGCCGGTCGGACCGCGCTGACCTCACCCTTCGGGTGGGCCTCGCGGGCCGCGGCGACCTGCCGCGCCACGGGAAGCTTGCGGTCGCCGACGGGGACGGTCAGCTCGTCGGCGTACACGATCTTCTCGGCCGAGTACGAACCGGCGTACAGCAGTCCCGTCACCGCGGCGACCAGCAGGAACGGCGCGATGAGCACACCGGCGTAGAAGTGCAGGCGCAGGACGAGCGGCCGGAGCGGGGCCAGGGCGGAGCGCCGCGGGGAGGGGTCCGGCGGTGGGGCCGGTGGCCCGTCGACGGGGGCCGGGGCGGTGGGTGCGGCGGGCATGACGTGCTCTCCTGGGTGCCGGACGGTGGTGCGGGCCCGGTCGGGTGGTGACCTGGCCGGTCCAAGGGTCGAGCGGGCGGGGAGGGGAGTTCCCGGGAGTCTCTGTAACGTGCGTCACGCGTGAGGGCG
The DNA here is from genome assembly GCF_042677545.1 of Streptomyces sp. NPDC127108. Classification (NCBI taxonomy): domain Bacteria; kingdom Bacillati; phylum Actinomycetota; class Actinomycetes; order Kitasatosporales; family Streptomycetaceae; genus Streptomyces; species Streptomyces sp. NPDC127108. The sequence goes on from NZ_JBHXTE010000001.1 coordinate 367,544, forward strand.
TCCTCTCGCGCTCGGCCAGGGCGCCCTCGCCAGGACGGTGCTCCGGGCCGTGCGGCGATGTGACCTCGCGATCTTCATTTGAGATGGGGTGGCCGAGATGCGCGTTCTTCACCAAGCGATGCGTGAACAGGGGTAGTTGGCAGGGTGAAATCCGCGCGACGATGGCACCTATGACCGCGGCACAACGCGCCATGACTGAGCTGGAGTCGTGGCCGAACCTCGTAAGTGGCTCTCCCCGGTGCGCTGTCGGACGTTCCTTCGGGATCGTGGGGGCGCCGGGAGCGACGGGCTACGACATCGTCCACTTCCACTCCGACGGGGCGGCCGACGTGTGCCTGACCCGTGCGGCCGTCGACCGGCTGCGTCCGCAGCTGGCCCACAGTTCCGCGATCCGGGTGCGCCCCGGGGCGTCGTGGATCACCGTGCTCCTCGACTGCGACATCGACGTCGCGCTCCTGCTGACCTTCGTCAGCGTCGGGCTCAAGGCGCACGACGACGACCGGGCCGCGGCGGACCGCGCGGGCCTTGGCGGCTCCTTCGCCCACCGCCCGGCCCCGCCGTGCGACTGGGAACCCCTGGCGTTCCGCCAGCCCGCCGCCAAGGTCCCCGCCCCGGCCGGACCGCCCGACGTCGAACGGCGCGGCATCCTCGCGACGTGGAAGGCGGTGGGCCGGCTCATCCCGCACGGCCACTGAGGCCTCCGCGGGCAGTCGACGGCGGCACGGAACCCGCCGGGCCGTCGGGCCGCCCGCGCCGAGCCGAACCGAGCCGTCCTCCGCGCCCGGCGGTCCGTCCGCCCGGGCGCTCACTCATGCCCGGCCCCAGCCCTGGACGCCCGAGCCCCCGGGCCCGCCTGAGCGCGTCCAGATCGCACCCCGCCACGCCCGGGACAACCCTCCTCCGCGCCCCCGCAACGCGCCGTTTGAGGATCTCTCCCGCTCCGGCGGCCCGACGTGCTCCCCGCGCTCACGGACGGAGCATCGACTTCACGCCATCCGTGCCGAACGCCGCAGCCCAGCGGCCATCTCACCGCATCAGCACGTCACCCCATCACCCTGTCACCCCATCAATCCGTCGATGATCAATCCGCTTGTCGGATCGACACGTTCGTATGATCGTCGGTGACCTCGTGGCCGGGTCCCGTGTTGAGCACCGCGAGACGGCCGGAACGGCTGTACTCCCGGGTGTCGGCCCCGCCCCCGCTGGGCGGTGCGCGGCTCCGGCAGGGCGAGGGATCAAGGAGCACGCAGTGAAGAGCAGCTGGACGCGCAAGGCCACGCGTGGGGTACTGGTGGCAGCGGTGTGTGCCGTGCCGTTCGTCCTGTCGACGGGCACAGCCCACGCCGACGAGACCCACCACAGCGGCTCCCACAACGGTCCCGTCATCGGGCTGATCAACACCGGCCAGATCGACGACCCGATGGAGGACGTGCTCGAGCACACCCTGAACTTCGGCGACGGCTACCGCTGGGACTGACCGGCACCCGCACCCGTCCGCGCCGCGCCCAGCACCCCCGGGCGGCGTGGCGCGGACGGTCCCGCTTCACCTCCAGCCGTACGTGTACGCCGCCACCCACGTGACCTCCAGCTGCGCGCTGCTGCCCGGCGCCGCCGTCGGCCCCTCCAAGGCGCTCTCGTTCTGCAGCACCCAGGACAGCGGGCGATCCGGCACATTGCGCGTGTCGTGGCCCACCTGGCGGCCGTCGACGAAGAAGCGGACGTGGCCGGGCGTCCACTCCGTCGACACGGTGTGCCACTCGGTCCAGTCGTCGGCGCCCTGGAACGAACCCTGTTCGCCGCCGCCGCAGGGATGGTGGAAGGCACTGAGGGAGCCCGTCCACTCGCCCTCGGGGTGGTCCATCTCGCAGCCGCCGCCGTAGTGCAGCCACGCCGACTTGTAGCCGGGCGCCAGCTTGGTGACCTTGATGCGCGCGCTGTACTTGCCGTACTTCATCTGCATCACCGCACGCGGTACCACGGCCGCCGCGTGCACGGGTCCGCCGTCGTCGGGGCGCCACATCCGGATGCGCATGCGGCCGTCGCCGTTCGGCGCAGGTCCCACGCTCACCGTGTCCTCGGGGTGGTAGACGCCGACGACGGAACGGTCCCGGTCGTTGGCGGTGTCGCGCCAACCCTTCGGGTAGGCCCACCAGTTGTCGCGGTACGAGCCGCGCAGCCCGCCGCAGTACGCGGCGGAGGTGTCGACGTGGTGGTCGCAGTCGCTGAACGAGCCGAGCGGCACCCGGTCGCCGTCGAAGTCCTCCGCGAGGACCTGCCAGAACGGGCCGCAGTCGCCGCGTGGCAGTGCGGTGCCCGTGGTGCGGCAGAGGTCGTCCGAGCGCGGCGCGCCGTCCGCGCGCGGGATGCCGAACAGGGCCGCGAGGAGCGTGGCGCCGACGGCGGCGAACAGTGTGGGTCTGCGGGTGCGCGGCGCTGCGTGCGTGCCCATCGCGGTGCCCTTCCTCCCGTCCGGCCCCTGGCGCGGTCCGTCGCCCGGGGGCACCGCATCCTTGCCGTGCTGGAGGGAAATGGCCATACCGCGGCGGGCTTCGGCGCATGCGCGTGGAGGCATGCGCGGCTCGGCGTCGGGGTCCCGGGCGCCGGGCGGTGGTTGTCCACGCCGCCGTGCGTACCGGCGCCCGTGTGACGGCGCTCGGCGGCCTGGTCGGCGTCCGGCCTATCCTGGCGGAGTGATCGATCTTCCGCTCTCCGCCCTAGAGGTGTCCATCGTCGAAGCCGGCACCACTCCTGCCGACGCGCTGGCCAACTGCAACCGCAGCGCGCAGGAGTTGAGCCGTCTCGGCTACCACCGGCTGTGGTTCGCCGAACACCACCACTCGCTCGCCATCGGCGCCTTCCCGCCGGCGCTCCTCGCGGCCCACACCGCCGCCACCACATCCGGCCTCCGGCTCGGCTCCGGCGGCGTCCTCGCCCCGAACCACGCCCCGATCACCATCGCCGAACAGTTCGCCACACTCGCCACCCTGCACCCCGACCGCATCGACCTCGGCATCGGCCGCGGGCCCGGCACCTTCCACGAGCCGACGGCCCGGGCGCTGCGCCGCGGCGCCGACCCCGCCACCGACGACGAGTACCGCCGCGACGTGGCGGCGACCCTGGACCACCTGCTCGACGTCGGCATCGGCGAACTGCCCGAGCCGTGGCTGCTCGCCTCCAGCGACGCGGGCGCCGACCTCGCCGGATCGCTGGGCCTGCCGATCGCGTTCGCGCACCACATCCGGCCCGACAACACCCTCGCGGCGCTGAAGCGATACCGGGACGCCTTCCAGCCCTCGCGCTGGAGCGACGCCCCGCATGTCCTGGTGTGCGTGGAGACGGTGTGCGCGGACAGCGAGGAGCGCGCCGCGGAGCTGGCGCGGCCCATGGACATCATCAAGGCGGCGATCCTCCAGGGCGGTGAGGACCAGCCCTTCCCGACGCCCGCCGCCGCGGCCGCCCACCGGTTCACCGCCGAGGAGGAGCAGGCGCTGGGGGCGTTCATCGGCCAGCAGGCCCGCGGCACCCGCGACACGGTCGAGGCCGCGCTCACCCGCATCGTCGAGGCCACGGACGCCGACGAGCTGATGACCGTCACCCCGGTCCACAGCGCCCCCGACCGGCACCGGTCCTTCGCCCTCGTACGCGACATCGTGCGCCGCGGCTGAACGCACGGACGCGGGGGCCCGGCGGGTGGCCGGGGCGCGGCGGCGCGGCCCGTCCGGCCCCCACCGTCCGCTCAGAAGTGGACCACGGCGCGCGCGCGGCCCCGCCGATGG
>NZ_JBHXTE010000001.1:371329-380113 GCF_042677545.1 Streptomyces sp. NPDC127108
GCGCTCCCCCCCCTTCTACCGCCCCTCGGGGCCCCGGCCCCCCCCCCCGGGCGGGGCGGCGGGGGGGGGGCCCGGCCCCCCCCCCCCACGGCCGTACGTCCCACCTCGTACGTCTCAGAAGTGCACCTCGGCGCAGGCGCGGCCGCGCAGTTGGAGTCCGCCGCCGGTGTGCTCCCAGCCCTCGGCGCAGAGCACGGACCCGTTGGGCAGGTCACGGCCCACCGGCACCGTGAACTTCTGGTGGTAGCCCCAGAAGCCCGTGGCGCTGTTGCGGTCGATGCCGCCGCCGTAGATGTGCAGGTGCCCGTTGAAGTCGCCGTTCCAGGTCGTCGACGCGGTCACGGACTCCACGCGCAGTCCGCTGCCCGCCACCGCGATGCAGGTGCGGTCGTTGCATCCCGTCGCCCCGGCGAACGCGGACGGCGCGGTGGCCGCCACCGCCGCCCCCACACAGACGAACGTCGTCGCCGTCCGCGCCCACCAACGCGCCTTCGTACCCTTACCGTTCACGTGCCACCTCTCCTGAGTCCGTCGCGATTGCGCGACGATCTTGGCAGGGGTGGTGGCCGCGGAGCCCGTTCCCACGCGTCGGTCCACTCCGACGGGTGATCATCGGGGGGTGTGTCAGACCGCGCGCCACAGCGAAGGCGCCGACGGCGGCTCCCAGCCGCGCTGGGCCGTGTGGCCCTGGAGGCAGACGTAGGCGCGGCCGTCGTGGGTCACGCGGTCGCCCGCGGTGTAGCCGGTGCCGACGGCCCAGGTGCCGCCCGGGGGCTGGGTCGGGGGGTCGGTCGGCGAGGGCGTCTGGGGCACCCGGAGGACGAAGTCGAAGTCGGCGTCCTTGGCGTTGCCGACGTCCCGTACGTTCATGAGCAACCGGGCGTCGAAGATCGGGTCGGTGTTGTTGCGCGGCTCGTTCGGGAAGTACAGCTGGGTGGTGAGGACCGGGCGGCCGGGGGCCTGCAGTTTCACGTGCAGGTGGCGGGTGCGTCCGGGGTAGAGGCCGGGGAAGATCGTGGTGAGGGTGAACGCGCCGCGGGCGTCGGTGAACTGGTGCCCGCGCATCCGGAAGCCCACGTTGTCGTAGGCGCCGCGGGCGTCTGCCTGCCAGAAGTCGAGGAGCACCTGCGGGATGGGCAGGCAGGCCAGGCCGAACACGTAGCCGGTGACGGTGAGCCGGGTGCCCTGGGTGCCGGGCTCGATGAGCGAGGTGCGCCGGGGCGAGTTGGGTTTGAAGTAGGGGCCTTCGGTCTGGGGCGGTGTCGGGTCGTCGCCGTCGTCGCAGGACGGGGTGACCTCGGGGGCCTTGCCGGTGCCCGCTCTGGTGCGGGCGAGCGCGGGGACGCCCATCATCGCCACCGGCGCCGCGACGCCCGCGGCCAGGGCGGCGCGGAGCACCGTCTTGCGGCTCGGGCCCGGGCGCGGGGCGGGCGTGGGCGGGTCCGTGGGCTCGCCGGTCGGGGCGCCGCTGATGTCGTGCCCGTTGGTGGGCGTGTCGCCGTCCATCGCTCCTCCTGGGTGGGGGGTGGGGATCGGCTTAGAAGCTATGCGGCGGGCCCGGGCGGGGCGATGGACGCAATGCGGTGGTCGTGGTGAATATCGCCACCGCCGCGGCGGAAGTCGCCGGGAGTGGCGCCGGTCTCGCGGCGGAAGAAGCGGCAGAAGTACGCGGGGTCGGCGAAGCCCACCCGGTCCGCGACCTGACGTACCGTCAGATCGGTGCAGGCGAGCAGGCGTTTCGCCTCGTGCACCCGGGCCTGGCGAAGCAGCTCACCCGGGGTGCGGCCCATGGCGGCCTTGACCGCCTCGTTCAGGTGGCTCACCGAGACCCCGAGGTGGACGGCGCAGTCGCGCACGGACCAGGGCAGCGCGCGGGGCGTGCTCACCAGGGCGACGAACTGGGTCGCCGCGGGGGCGGGGCGGGCGGCCTCGGGGGCCGGGACGCCGGGCGGGTGGGCCCTGCCGGGGGCGGGGAGGCGCCCGGCGCGTACCACGAGGATGTGGAGGAGGGCGCGCAGGACGCCGCCGAAGCCCTCGGCTCCCGTGCGGTACTCGTGGTCCATCTCGGCGACGAGGCGCGCGGCCCAGTCCGCGTCCCGCTCGGGCAGCTCCAGCCAGGGGCGGCGGCCGAGGCGGCGCAGCAGGGCGCGGTCGGCGGGGTGTTCCAGGAGGAAGTCGTCAGTGAAGACGACGACGCAACCCTCAAGGCCCCGGACACCGTCCCAGTAGTGCACCTGACCGGGCGCGATGAAGCACAGATGGGGAGGGCGGAGGGTGAAGCGCGTGAGGTCGACGACATGACTGCCGGTGCCGCCGGTGACGAGCACGATCTCGTGGAAGGTGTGCCGGTGCGGGAAGGAGGCCCGGGACATCGGGCCGATGGTGTCGAAGGTGCCGATGGCGAACGGCAGCGTGTTGGGCATCGGTACCTCGAGGCGGTGGATCGGCAGGCCGCCCGCGCCGGGGTGGCTGCCGTTTCCGTGACTCGTACCGGGCAAGACCGTCGACCCGCGCATGCGTACGCTCCCCTCACCGACACCGTCCGCGCGCCGCTCGCCGCGGTGGCGCACGACCGGGCAGACTTGTCAGGTCCATACCATTCGATGGTCCACGATGACATGGCAGGGAGTGCGCACCCACCGGTTCTCAGGCCAAGTTGGGCGCCCGGAGCGCGGGCGGGAATACGGGCGGCGCGTCCTGTCGACAGGAAAGCGTTAAGACTTGCCTGAACGGTATTGCGTTGCCGCAGCACATCCGGAACATGTGTGGAGCCGCCGCCCGGGCGGGCGGCGGCTCCTGGTCCTGCGCGAGGGTGAGGCATCGGGACAGGGACCGGTCGGCTCGGATCTCTCCCGCGCTTCTCGTTCGTTCGTCTGTCGTCCTTACCCCCGCTACCCGCTCACCTGGCGTGAGCGGTCACGCAGTTCACACCTCCACTTCGATGCACACAAGGCGCTTGTCCTTGCGGGCGGTGAGCGCCGCTTCCCACATGGGCTTGACGAACGGCGGGATCAGCGACGCGTCGATCCGCTCCGGGGACGCGAAGCGGTACTCCCCCGCGCCGTCCTCCCGCAGCGTGATGGCACGCCGTTGCTCGGCGGTAACCTCTCCGGCGTCGAAGATGTAGTACACGCGAGGCATCAGGCCGCCGGAGTCGACCCAGGCGACCACGAGCAGGTCCCCCATCTCGACGTCCAGACCGAGCTCCGCACGGACTTCCCGGGCGCAGACGGCGCTCGGGCTCTCCCCCTCTTCGACATGGCCGCCGGGAAGGTTCCAGTAGGCCGTGTACATCGGGTTCACCATCAGCACATCGCCATGCTCATCGGCGATGATGGCCCCTGCCGAAGCGGCTAGGGACGTAGCAGTAGCATCCATGGCATCTTCCTGAATTAGCCCCGTCATGACGTGAGCACGGCTCATCAGGATCAGGTGGTTCGGCGAGCGGGGGCCCCACCCCCGCCCAGTGGAAGCGAGGACGGGCGTCGCTCGCTGCCTGCAGCGGCGGGCTCCCCCGGGCAGGGGCTCCCTTCGTCCCGTTCGGGACCGTGACCGCTGTCTTTCCTCGGGCCCAACCACCAAGGAGCTCGGGGTGCCGATTGGTGTCGTCACCTGCTCATCGCTCCTCCCCGCCCCACCGCGGCCCCGGTACGGGCCACGACGGTCCTGGCATCACCTGACGAAACGCTCGTTCCATTCGCAGGGGCCGACCAATCCCCGAGAACGACGGCGCAGTTGGGCGGGCACCCAGCGTGCGGCGACGCGGCACGAAGGCCGATCGGGGCATGAGCAGGACCGATGACTCGTCGTCGGGCTTCCCCCGCCCCCACGCGGGAACCCCGAGATCAGGTCATGCGGACGAATGGAACATCCGGGCAGGCTGTGTTCCCCGTCAGAGCCGGCCTGCCCCCGGCCCTGGCGTGAGACAGATCCTGATGCACTATCACAGGCGGTGTCAACGATTGAGAACGATGCATGTCATGGGCGTGCGCCTCGAATGAACCTGCGGAGGCACCGCCTCAGTGTTCTCGGCGCACCACAACGCGCGTAGCGCACCCGCGCTACGGACGCCCGCCACCGCTCTCCCGGCCGCCGCCCGGTTTACGTCCCTGAATCACCTTGACCAGCTCATCGAGGGCCGGGAGCAGGTCCCGCAGCGTGTCGATCTGGGCGCCGTCCGCCGTGCTGCGCAGGGCCACCGAGCGCGCGCCCAGCTCCTGCAGGACCGCACGCGTGGCGAGTTTCGGCAGGTCCTCGTTGACCATCCGGCGCAGGTAGGCGATCAGCGCGGCACCCTCGGTGCGGGAGCAGAAGCCCTCCGGCACCCGGAAGAAGAGCTCCAGGCGCGCCGCGTGGTCGTGGTTCGCGCCGCGTTCGCCGTTGAGCAGGTTCGACACGTGCTGCGCCGAGATGCCCGTCGCCCGTGAGATCTCCCTGAGGCCGTAGGGCTCCTTGCCCGCGGGGGTCTCCTTGAGCCGGGTCCGCTGCAGGAACCGCAGGCGCTGCTGGAACAGCGCCTTGCGGAAGCCCTCGCGCGCGTTCTTCTCCCGGGGCTCCTCCTCGGGGAGTTCACCGGCGAGCAGCGCCACCACCCGCTCCGGTTCGATGCCGGTGGCGCGGGAGATGAGCACGACGTCCAGCAGGCGGCCGCGCGAGGTGCCAAGACGCAGGGCGTAGGCGTCCACGTCGGCGAGGAGACGGGCGATCTCGTGTCCGGGCGCCGCTGGGTGGTCGGCTGCGTTCACCTGAAGGTCTCCATGGGCCACGGAACTCGTTGGGGCGCCCTGAGAGTATCCGCCTCAACCGTCCCCGGCCAGCGCCGTCTTCAATTGTTGACACAGAGTCCGGCCGTACAGTGTTCGGCTTCCGGTCACAACGGCCGCCCGACCAGCGCCGCCGTCCAATTTCCGGACCACCGGCGTCCGTTGGCTGACACGCGGTGCCGCCGAACCGTTACGGCACCGGCCTGATACTGTCCCTGCGCAGGTCAGCGGGCGCACGCCCGTCACGTAGGGAACGGGGAGCGTGAACGGCCTATGAAGCGCGCCAGCACACGGGCACAGGTCCCGTGTCTCGCGGAACCGGAACGAAGAGCGGCAGCGGCACGACGGGCCCGAACGGCTCGAAGAGCCGTGCCACCACCGGGCGTCGGGCACGCCCGGTCCGGCACCGGACCGAGCCGGGAGAGCTGACCCGTGCCGACCGTGGGCGCCCCCGCCGGGTGGCGTCACACCGGCCGGGCGCGCGTCGCCGACGCCTCGCACCGCATCCTCTCCGCCGTGCGCAAGCGCCGTGCCTGGGCGAGGGCACGGCGGCGGGCCATCCGCATCATCCACGACGACCTCGGTCTGCGCCCCGGCCAGGGGCTGCAGACGCTCCTCGACACCGTCGCCCACGAGCGCGGCCGGACCATCACCGTCCAGAAGCTGCCCCTGCCCTCGCACATCAGCGGGTTCTGCGTGCAGGGGGAGACCGAGGACACCATCGTCATCACCGCCAACACCAGCGAACGCCAGGGCCTGCACGTCCTGTTGCACGAGGTGTACCACCTGCTCAGCCCCGGCGTCGCGAACGCCGATCCGGACGCCATCACCGCCTGCGACGTCCTCGAACCGCACCGCGTCGCCGAACAGATGCCCTCGCTGCCCGCCGACGTGGTCCGGGAGGTGCTGACGCGGCCCGTGCGGCTGCGCACCGGCTACGAGGAGGACGAGGAGTGGTCGGCGGAGGTGTTCGCCACCGTCGGCATGCTGATGCTGTCCCTCGATGACGACGGCGGCCACACCGCGCCGCTCACCTCCTTCGCCAACCGCCGCTCCGGTCTGTGATGTGGCACGCGACCCTGACGGCGGTCAGCCTGACCGCCGCGGCCATCGCCCTGTGTCTGGCCACCGGCAAGGCACTGGCCGCCCGGCGCGAACCGGCGGTCCTGCTCAAGGTCTCCGCGTCGTCCCTGTTCCTCGCGGGCGTCATCTTCCTGCTGGCCACACCCGCCGTGTACCGCGCCGTCGACACAGCGTTCGGCGCGCCCCATCTGTCGGCCCTGCTCGCGAACACCGTGGGGCTGCTGTGCGTCGGCCACGCCCATCTGATGTCGGTGCTGTGGCAGCCCGGGCACCGCGAGGGCGGCGCAACGCACCGCACGGTCCTCACCTGGGCCCCGCTCTACGCGCTCACCGTCGTCGCCATGACGGTCCTCTACGCCCGGGCCGACCCGAGCGGCGAGGCACGGCCCCTGCTCTTCGCCCCGGACTACGTGCACACGCCCGACGCCGTGGCGTTCCACCTCGTGTACTTCGCCATGGCGACCGCCGTCGTCACGGCCACCGTGCTGCGCTGCCGCGCGCTGCTCGCCTCGCAGGGCCCGCGGCTCACTCCCGAACTGCGCCGGTGCGTCCTTGAGTTCGCCGTGGCCGTCGCCCTCGACATGCTCCATGTCGTCTGTGTCCTGACGGCGATGGCCGGCGCGGCGGGCGGCCTGCGCCTGGAGGGCTTCGCCGAGGCCGCGTGGCTGACCACCGCCGTCAGCGGCCTCGTCGCCAACTACAGCCTGGTCCGCCTGTCGTTCACCGCGCGCAGGCGGGAGCGGCGCGACTACCAGGCCCTGCGCCCGCTGTGGCAGACCGTCGTGCGCGCCGACCCGCAGCTCGTGCTCGCCCCCGGACTCCTCTGGGGCGGCTGGGACACCCGGATCGCCCTGTCCCGCAGGCTCGTCGAGATCCGTGACGGCGCCCGCAGCCTGAGCCCGTGGATGAGCAGCGCGCCCGCCCGCGCCGTGGACCAGCTGGTCCGGCGAGGCTTCGTCGGCTTCGACGTCGTGGCGGCGCAGGCCGCGGCGACCCTGCTGTACGCCGCCGAGGCGCGCGGCCAGGGGCTGCCTCCCGCCGACACCGACATGCTGCTCGCGGCGCTGCCCGGGGAGGACGTGCCCGCCGCCGCGGAACGCGAGCATCTGGTGCTGGTCGCGCGCCACCTCAGCCATCCGGTGGTGCTCGAGGCGTTGGTGCACGCGCGGCGGGCGGCGGCGGCCTCGGAGGTGCGGGGGTAGGGCGGTGGGTCGGCTCAGTGCCGGACGACCGCCTCGTCCAGGAGCGGCCCGAGTTCCCGTGCCACCGTCGTCAGGGCGCGTACGTCTCCTTCGGCGCGGGCGATGAGGAGGGCGCCCTCCACCGCGCTGATCATGACCGTGGCGAGCGCCTCGGCGCGGGCGGGCGGCACTTCCATGTCGACGAGCGCCGCGGCCACCGGGCCTGTCCAGGTGGCGAACGCCGCCGCGGCGGCCTTCCGGGTGGACTCGCTGGTGTCGGCCCGGTCCACGACGGCCGCGGCGACCGGGCAGCCGGACGTCTCCCCCGCCACCGCGAGCTCGTCCGTCCACTGGCGCACCATCGCGGCGAACAGCCCGCTCGGCGTGGGCTCGGGCAGCCCCGCCACGAACCGCGCGACGCGCCCTGCCGCGTACCGGCCCGCCCACTCCACGGCCTCGTTGACCAGTTGCTCCTTGCCGCCGGGGAAGTAGTGCTGGAGCGAGCCGCGCGGCGCCCGCGCGTGCTCGACCACGTCCCGCATGCCGGTGGCACCGATGCCTCCCCGGCGCAGCAGCTGGGCCGCGCTGAACACCATGCGCTCACGCGGCCCCCGCCCGGACGCCTCACCTGCCGTCACGCTGTCGCCTCCACCTCACGCGTCCCGTCGTACGCGAACCCGTCTCGTCGTACGCGATGATCCGCACCCCGCACGAACTCTCCTGGGCCGCACCGTACTTCCCCCGCTACTATGACAGCCGTCATAGACGGCCCGGCCGATGACCTCGGCCGCACGGCCTCGACGTTCGGGGACGGGAGTTCGGGATGGACGTGGGGTTCATTGGTCTGGGGGTCATGGGGCAGCCCATGGCGCTCCAGCTGGCGCGGTCCGGGGCGGAGTTGATCGTCTGGAACCGCACCGCCGCCCGGTGCGCGCCGCTGCGCGACGCCGGGGCGCGGGTGGCGGCCGACGTGGACGAGGTGTTCGCGCGGGCCCCCGTCGTCATCCTCATGCTGGCCAACAGCGCCGCGATCGACGCGGCGCTCGGCCGGGACACCCCCGCCTTCGCCGCCCGGGTCGCGGGGCACACGGTCGTGCACATGGGAACGACCTCGCCCGAGTACTCGCGTGCGCTCGGCGCCGAGGTACGGGCGGCGGGCGGGCGGTACGTGGAGGCGCCCGTGTCGGGGTCGCGCGAGCCCGCCGAGGCGGGGCTGCTCGTGGCGATGCTGGCGGGCGCGGAGCGGGACGTGGCCGAGGTGCGGCCGTTCGTCGCGCCGATGTGCCGGGAGACGTTCCTGTGCGGTCAGGTGCCGGGCGCGCTCCTGATGAAGCTGGCGGTGAACCTGTTCCTGATCACCACGGTCACGGGCCTCTCGGAGTCGTTCCACTTCGCGGAGCGCCAGGGCCTGGACACGAAGCTGTTCCTCGACGTGCTCGACGCCGGGCCGATGGCGAGCGGCGTCTCCCGGATGAAGGCGCCCAAGCTGCTCGCGCGGGACTTCGGCGTGCAGGCCGCGGCACTGGACGTCCTCATGAACAACCAGCTCGTCGCGGACGCGGCCCGGTCCTCCGGCCTGGCCTCGCCGCTGCTCGACGTGTGTCACTCGCTGTTCGGCGACACGGTGGCGCTGGGGCACGGCGGCCAGGACATGGTCGCGGTGCTCCGGGCGATCGAGGCCCGTACGGACGCGCTGGGCGCGGCCGGGTAGCGGGGCATCAGGCCCAGCCCGACGGCGATCGGCGCGGGGCCCGGCC
>NZ_JBHXTE010000002.1:0-81871 GCF_042677545.1 Streptomyces sp. NPDC127108
GTCGGGGTGGCCTGCGCGGGGGGGGGGCCCTTACAGTGGGGGCGTGCACTGGGAGGGCGCAAAGGGCGATGCGGTCCGGGGCCGCGCCTTCCGGCGCCGCCCAGGACCGCTTCAGTGGCTTGTTACGCGGGCTTGTTACGCGAGCGGGCCCGACGGGACCACCAGGTCCCGCGTGATGTCCGCGAGGGTCCTGCTTCCCGAGAGGGTCATCGCCAGGTCCAGATCGGCGAGCAGACAGCGCAGGACGTGCTCCACGCCCGCCTGCCCGTCGAGCGCGAGACCGTACAGGTACGGCCTGCCGAACAGGATCGCGTCCGCGCCCAGCGCCAGCGCCTTGACCACGTCCGTGCCCGTGCGCACCCCGGAGTCCATCAGGACCGGGACGTCGGGGCCGAGGGCCGCGCGCACCGCGGGCAGCGCGTCGAGCGCGGCCACACCGCCGTCCAGCTGACGGCCGCCGTGGTTGGAGACCACGACACCGTCGGCGCCGGACGCGAGCGCCTTGCGGGCGTCGTCCGGGTGCTGGACGCCCTTGATGAGGATGGGCAGGTCCGTCCACGACCGAAGGCGCGGCAGGTCGTCCCAGGTGAGCGTCGGGTTGCCCGAGATCTTCGCCCAGTGCCCGACGGCCGCCATCGGCCCGCCGTCCGCGGGCAACTGGGCCTGGAACGCCGGGTCGCTGGTGAAGTTGGCGATGCCCTGGCCGTGCACGAACGGGATGTACGCGGTGTCCATGTCGCAGGGCCGGTAGCCGAAGGTGGGGTTGTCCACCGTGACCACGATCGCCGAGTACCCGGCGGGCGCGACCCGGCGGACCAGGGACTCGGCCACCTCCGGGTCGTTCGGCCAGTACAGCTGGTACCAGCGCGGCTCGTCCCCGGCCGCCTTCGCCACGTCCTCCATGGAGTGCGAGGAGAAGGACGAGAGGACGAACGGCAGGCCGACCTCGGCGGCGGCGCGGACCGAGGCCAGCTCGCCCTCGGGGTGCGCCACCGTCTGCGCGGCCACCGGCGCAAGGAGCACCGGCGCGTCCAGGCGCTGCCCGAACAGGGTCACCGACATGTCCCGCTCGCTGACGCCCTTCCACATGCGCGGCAGCAGCCGCCAGCGCTCGAACGCCTCGCGGTTGACGTGGCCGGTCGTGCCGGTGCCCGCGTCCCCCGCGATGTAGGCGTGCGCGTGCGGCTCCAGGACCGCGCGCGCCGCCTCCTCCAGCGTCGTCAGGTCCGTGGACAGCTTCGGCTTCCGCCCGGAGATCCCGGCCAGATAGATCTGCCGGACCATCTCGGCACGGGGCGGCCGCGCCTGGTCGGTCCCCTCGGTCTGCTCGGTCTGCTCGCTCATGCGCCGCCCGCCTCTCCGGCCGCCCGCGCCAGGTCCGCACGGATGACACGGGTGAGCAGCGGGACCACCGCCGGGTCGGGCTCGGTGAGGGCGAAGTGGCCGCCGGGAATCAGCTCCAGGCGGTACTCGCCCGTGGTGTGCCGCTCCCAGTCGGCCATCTGCTCGGCCGTGTTCTTCGGGTCGTCCCGCGCGAGCAGGACCGTGAGGGGCGCCGTGATCGCGGCGCCGTCCTTGGCCTGGTAGCGGCCGAGGACCTCCTGGTCGCCGCGCATCAGGCGGATCATCTCGGCGACCATCTCGGGGTCGTTGAGAATGACGTCCGGCACGCCGCCGAGCCACCGGATGTGGCCGAGGATCTCCTCGTCGGAGTGCGCCCCGTCGGCGTGCGCGCGCCAGTCAGCCGAGGGCGGCCACGCCGCCGACGCGAACAGGCGGGCCAGGCCGGCCCGCTCCTGCAGGAGACGGGCCGACTCGAAGGCCACGAGCGAGCCGAAGCTGTGCCCGAGCAGGAACAGCGGCCGGTCGTCGAAGTCGGCGAGCGCGTCCACGATGCCCGTGGCGAGCGTCGTCACGTCCTCCGCGAACGGCTCCGCCCTGCGGTCCTGCCGCCCCGGGTACTGCACGGCGAGCAGCTCGACATCGGCGGGCAGCGCCGCCGACAGCGCGGTGAACGCGATCGAGGGACCGCCGGCGTGCGGGAAGCACACCAGGCGGGCCTTGGCGTCGGGCTTCGCATGGAACGTACGAATCCATTTGTTGCGACTCATGATGTGGGTCCCGTTCCTCAGGAGCCGAGCTTGGTGAGCAGGGCGTTCAGACGGTCGGTCACGGTGTCGCGCACCGCGTCACCGAGCTGAGCCCCGGTGACCTCGGCGAACACCGACTCCAGCTTGGTGATCTCGTCGAGCAGGGCCTGCGGGTCACCGGCGGCGTCCGCGGGGCCCGCGGCCTCGGCGGTGTCGGCAGCGCCCGCAGCGTTTTCTACGTAGCCCTGCTCCGCCTTCAGGTGCTCCACCAGTTCGGCCGGGGTCGGCCAGTCGTAGATGAACGTGGCGGGCAGCTTCACGCCGGTGGCGGCGCCGAGCCGGTTGCGCAGCTCCACCGCCGTCAGCGAGTCGAAGCCGATCTGGTCGAAGGCGCCGTGCGGGTCGACGACCGCGGCGGAGGCGTGGCCGAGGACCGCCGCGACCTCCTGCAGGACCGTGTCCAGGAGCCGGTCGCCGGTGCCCGCGCTCTGGGCGGGGGCGTCGGCGGTCGCCGCCGCGGCCTTGCGGGCGGCGGCCGGGACCAGGTTCTTCAGGAGCGCCGGGACGGCGCCGCCGTTCGCGACCTGCTCGCGCAGACCCTCCAGGTGCCAGGCGGCGGCCACGGCCACCGCGGCATCCCTGCGGACCGCCGCGTCGAGCAGCTCCAGGCCCCGCTCCGACGTCAGCGGCGCGACGCCGATGCGGCTCATGCGGGTGATGTCGGTCTCGGTCAGGCCGGAGCCCATGCCGCCGACGCCCTCCCACAGGCCCCACGCGATGGACACGCCGGGCTTGCCGATCGAACGCCGGTACTCGACGAGGCCGTCGAGGAAGGAGTTGCCCGCGGCGTAACCGCCCTGCGCGGGCGAACCCATGGTGCCCGCGAGCGAGGAGAACAGCACGAACGCGTCCAGACCCAGGTGCTCGGTCAGCTCGTGCAGGTTCAGCGCCGCGTCCACCTTCGGGCGCAGCGACCGGTCCAGGCTCTCCGGGGTGAGGTCCGCGAGGATGCCGTCGTCCAGGACGCCCGCCGCGTGCAGGACGCTGCCGACGTGCACGCCGTCCGCCGCGAGGGAGTCCAGGGCCGCGGCCAGCGCGTCCCGGTCCGCCGCGTCGCACGCCACCACACGCACGTCCACGCCCTGCGCGCGCAGCTCGTCGATGTCCCGCCGCGCGTCCTCCTTCGGCGCGCCCCGGCCCATCAGGACCACGCTGCGCGCGCCGTGCTCGGCCACGAGGTGCTTGGCGACGAGACGGCCGAGCCAGCCCAGGCCGCCGGTGATGAGGGCGGCGCGGGTGGTGTCGTACGGCTCGTCCGGGTCGGACAGGGCCAGGACGACCTTGCCGATGTGCCGGGCCTCGCTCAGGTAGCGGAACGCCTCGGGCGCGCGCCGGATGTCCCACACCGAGATCGGCGGGGCCTTGAGGGCGCCCTGCTGGAACAGCTCAAGGAGTTCAAGGAGCATGCCCTGGATGCGGTCCGGGCCGGGCTCGCGCACGTCGTAGGCGCGGTAGTCCACGCCCTCGTGCGCCGCGGCCACCTCGGCCGGGTCGCGCCGGTCGGTCTTGCCCATCTCCAGGAACCGGCCGCCGCGCGGAAGCAGGCGCAGCGACGCGTCGGCGAACTCGCCCGCGAGGGAGTTCAGGACGACGTCGACGCCCTTGCCGCCGGAGACGCCCAGGAAGGACTGCTCGAAGTCGAGCGTCCGGGAGGAGGCGATGTGGTCGTCGGCGACACCCGCGGCGCGCAGCGCGTCCCACTTGCCCTGGCTCGCCGTCGAGTAGACCGTGGCGCCCAGGTGCCTGGCGATCTGGATGGCCGCCGTGCCGACGCCACCGGCACCCGCGTGGATGAGGACCGACTCGCCCTCGCCGAGCCGGGCGAGGTCCACCAGGCCGTAGTACGCGGTCAGATACGTCACCGGGACCGCGGCGGCCTGCCGGAACGACCAGCCGTCGGGGATCCGGCAGACCAGGCGGTGGTCGGTCACCGTGTTCGGGCCGACGCCGTTGATGAGGCCCATCACGCGGTCGCCGGGCTTCAGGTCCGTGACGCCGGGGCCGACCTCGACGACGACACCCGCGCCCTCGCCGCCACCGCCGTTGTCGGACGCGTTGGCGTCTACGGAGGCGTGGATGACGCCGAGCGCGAGCAGCGCCTCACGGAAGTTCAGACCCGCGGCGCGCAGCCGCAGGCGGATCTGGCCCTCCTTGAGCGGCTCGGCGATCTCCGGCCACGGCTCGAAGGACAGGTTCGCGAACGACGACTTGGCGACGTAGTCCAGGTACCAGTTCGGCTCGTTCAGCGGCGGGCGCAGCGTGGTGCCCGCGGCCGTGGTGCTCAGGGCCGGGCGGTAGCCGGTGGCGCCGCGCAGCGCGAGCTGCGGCTCGTCGGCGGCGACGGCGACCGCGCCCGCGAGCGCCGCCCGCGCACCGGCCGTGCCGTCCTCGTCCAGGAGCGCGAAGCGGCCCGGGTGCTCGGCGACAGCCGACCGCAGCAGACCCCACACCGCGCGCTGGCCGAGCCGTCCCGTGGGCTGCTCGGCGTCCACGGCGACCGCGCCGCGCGTGACCGCGACCAGACGCGTCGTCGACAACCGGTCGTCGGCGAGGAGGAGCTGAGCGGTCGTCAGGACGTGCCGCAGGGCGTCGCGGACGGCCGCCGGGTCCGGCGTCTCGTCGGCGGCGCCCGCCGCGACGGGCAGCAGGATGACCTCGGGGGCCTCCTCGCCCTCGTCCAGGGCGTTGGACAGGGAAGCCTGGTCGGCGAAGCGGCGCGGCACGACGCCGTGCAGCGCCTCGTCGGCGAAGTCGCCGATGACCGCCCACAGGTCCGTGTCGCCGGTCGAGGGCAGCTCCGCGAGGGCCTCCCACGACGGCACGTACAGGCCGTCGCGGTCGCTCGCGGACGCCATCGCGGCCGGGCGCAGCGCCAGCGAACCGATCGACGCCACCGGCTTGCCCGCGGCGTCGGCGACGTCCACGGAGATCGCGTTCTGGCCCGCCGGGGCGAGCCGCACGCGCAGCGCGGCGTCGGCCGTGCCGAGGGTGCGGGCGTTGTTCCAGGCGTAGGGGAGCAGCGTCTTGCCGCCCGAGGAGTCGGTCAGGCCACCGGCCGCCGACGGGTGCAGGGCCGCGTCGAGGAGCGCCGGGTGCAGGCCGTAGCCGCCCGTGCCGGGCTGCTTGTCGTCCGGCAGCGCCACCTCGGCGAACACCTCGTCGCCGCGCTTGTACATCGCCTTGACGCCGCGGAACACCGGGCCGTACGACAGGCCCTTCGCGGTGAGGTCGGCGTACAGGTCGTCCAGGGCGACGGGCAGTTCCTCGGCGTCCTGCGGCGGCCACACCGTGAGGTCGGCGGGGGCCGCCTCGTCGGTGCCCTCGGCGACGGAGCCGCTGGCGTTGCGCAGCCAGCCGCCGAGCTCGGCGTCGCCCTCGCGGCGCGAGTGGATCGTCACCTCACGGCTGCCGGTGGCGTCCGGGGCCGCGAGGAACACCCGCAGCTGCACCTCGGCGTCCTCGGCGACGATCAGCGGCGCCTCGAGGAGCAGCTCCTCCACGACGCCGTAGCCCGCCTCGCGGGCGGAGCGCGCGGCCAGGTCGAGCAGGGCGGTGCCCGGCACCAGGACCTGGTCCCCGACCTTGTGGTCGGCCAGCCACGCGTGCGTGGCCAGGGAAAGACGGCCGGTCAGCAACAGGCCGTCCAGCTCCGGGAGTTCGGCGACGGCCGTCAGCATCGGGTGGTCGAGCGCGACCAGACCGGCCGAGCGCACGTCACCGGAGACGACGCGCTTGTCGAGCCAGTACGGGCGGTGCTGGAAGGCGTACGTCGGCAGCTCGACGCGGTGCGCGCCGTGGCCCGCGAACACCGCGGCCCAGTCGACGTCGCCGCCGCTCGCGTGGGTGCGGCCGAGCGCGGTGAGCAGCGTCTCGGTCTCCGCGTGGCGGCGGCGCAGCGAGGGGATCAGCTCGTGCGCGGTGCGCGCGGTGCGCTGCTCGGCGAGGCCGTCCGCGGCCATCGCGGTGAGGTCGCCGGACGGGCCCATCTCCAGGAACCGGACGCAGCCGTCGGCGGCGAGGCTGTGCACACCGTCCTGGAAGCGGACCGCGTTGCGCATGTGCCGCACCCAGTAGTCGGGGCTGGCCAGCTCGTCGGGCTCCACCGGCTGCCCGGTGAGGTCCGAGACGACCGTCAGCTCGGGGAAGTTGAACTCCAGGCGGGCGGCGAGCGCGCGGAACTCGGCGAGCGCCGGCTCCATCAGCGGGGAGTGGAAGGCGTGGCTGACCTTCAGCCAGGTCGCCTTGCCACCCGCCTCCTCGAACGGCTTGACGGCGGCGGCGAGCGCCTCCTTGTCGCCGGAGAGCACGGTCGCGGCGGGGCCGTTGACGGCGGCGAGCGACACCTTGCCCTCGAACCCGGCGAGGAGCTTGACCGCCTCCTCCTCGGAGGTGCGCAGCGCCACCATGGCGCCGCCCGCGGGCAGCTGCTGCATGATCCGGCCGCGGGTGACGGCCAGTTGGGCGGCGTCCTCCAGGGAGAGCACCCCGGCCGCGTGCACGGCCGCGAACGCGCCGACCGAGTGGCCGAGCACGGCGTCCGGGCGGATGCCCCAGGACTCGAAGAGCCGGAACAGCGCCACCTCGACGGCGAACAGCGCGGGCTGGGTGTACTCGGTGCGGTTCAGGAGCTCGGCCTCGGGCGTGCCCTCGGCGGCGAAGACCACCTCGGACAGCGGCCTGGCCAGGTGCGGGTCGACCACGGCGCACACGGCGTCGAAGGCCGCGGCGTACGCGGGGAACGTCTCGTACAGCTCCTTGCCCATGCCCGGGCGCTGGGAGCCCTGCCCGGCGAAGAGGAACGCGGTGCGGCCCTCGGCGGCCTTGCCGCGCACGACCTCGGCGCCCGCCGTGTCGTCGGCGAGGGCGCGCAGCTGGTTCAGGAGCGACTCGCGGTCGGCGGCCGTCAGGACGGCGCGGTGCGCCAGGTGGGCGCGCGCGGTGGCGAGGGACAGGCCGAGTGGCGCGAGGCCGTCGGCGGTCACGGAGGGCTCGGCGGTCAGGTGCTGGTGCAGCCGGTCGGCCTGGGCGCGCAGGGCGGCCTCGGTGGTCGCCGACAGGACGTGCGGGACGGCGGGCAGCGGCTTGGCGGCCGGCTCCTCGGCGGGCCGCTCGGCGGGCTCGGGGGCCTGCTCCAGGATGACGTGCGCGTTGGTGCCGCCGATGCCGAAGGAGGACACGGCGGCGCGGCGCGGCCGGTCGACCTGCGGCCACGGCTTGGCCTCGGTGAGCAGCTCCAGGGTGCCGCTGGACCAGTCGACGTTCGGGCTGGGCTCGTCCACGTGCAGCGTCTTGGGCATCACGCCGTGCCGCAGCGCCATCGTCAGCTTGATGAGGCCACCGACACCCGCGGCCGCCTGGGCGTGCCCGATGTTGGACTTCAGGGAGCCGAGGTACAGCGGGTTGTCCGCGGTGCGGGCCGCGCCGTACGTGGCGAGCAGCGCGTTCGCCTCCAGCGGGTCGCCGAGCGGGGTGCCCGTGCCGTGCGCCTCCAGGAGGTCGACGTCGGCGCCGCTCAGGCCGGTGCCCGCGAGCGCCTGCTTGATCAGGGCTTCCTGGGCGGGGCCGTTGGGCGCGGTCAGGCCGTTGCTCGCGCCGTCCTGGTTGACGGCCGAGCCGCGCACCACCGCGAGGACGGGGTGGCCGAGGCGGCGGGCGTCGGACAGGCGCTCGACGAGCAGCAGGCCCGCGCCCTCCGCCCAGGCGGTGCCGTCGGCGGACGCCGCGAAGGACTTGCAGCGGCCGTCCTTCGACAGGCCGCGCTGACGGCTGAACTCCACGAAGGAGTTGGGGGTCGCCATCAGCGTCGCGCCGCCCGCGAGGGCCAGCGAGCACTCGCCGCGGCGCAGCGAGCTCACGGCCAGGTGCAGCGCCACCAGGGACGACGAGCACGCCGTGTCGACGGTGATCGCCGGGCCCTGCAGGCCGAAGGTGTACGACACCCGGCCCGAGGCGACGCTGCCGGTGCTGCCGATGGTCAGGTACGCCTCGTACTCCTCCGGGGCGGGCGACAGGCGCGCCGCGTAGTCGTCGTACATGGTGCCGACGAACACGCCGGTGCGGCTGCCGCGCAGCGTCGCGGGGTCGATGCCCGCGCGCTCGAAGGCCTCCCAGGCGGTCTCGAGGAGGAGCCGCTGCTGGGGGTCGATCGCGTGCGCCTCACGCGGGGAGATGCCGAAGAACTCGGGGTCGAACTGCGCGGCGTCGTAGAGGAATCCGCCCTGCTCGACGTAGGAGGTGCCGGCGTGGTCGGGGTCCGGGTCGAACAGGTTCGACAGGTCCCAGCCGCGGTCGGTGGGGAAGGCGCCGACCGCGTCGACCTCGTCGGTGACCAGCTGCCACAGGTCCTGCGGCGAGCTGACGCCGCCGGGGAAGCGGCAGCCCATGCCGACGATCGCTATCGGTTCCTCGTCGCGCTCCTTGGCGCGGGCGTTCGCGGCCTTCAGCCGCTCGTTCTCCTTCAGCGCGGCCCGCAACGCGTCGACGACTTGCTGGGGTGATGTGGACGCCATCGTGTCTCTCTCCATAGTTCCCTGCTGGGGCTGTGTCAGGACTCGCTGTCGCCTAGAGCCAGGCGGATCAAGTCGTCGGTGTTCATGTCGTCCAGGAGGCTTTCGCTCTCGGACAAGTCGGTGCCGATCAAGGCGTTCTGCGGGTCGTGCGGACCGGCTTCGCCGTCCGCGGCGGACTCCTCGACGGGCTCGGGAGCGAGCGCGCCGAGCAGCCACTGCGCGAGGGAACCGGGGGTCGGGTGGTCGAATACCAGGGTCGGCGGCAGCTTGATGCCGGTCGCGGCGATCAGCCGGTTGCGCAGCTCCACCGCGGTCAGCGAGGTGAAGCCCAGGTCCTGGAAGCGCTGCCCCGCCGAGACCTGCCCCGGCTCCTGGCCGAGGACGGCCGCGACCTCGGCGCGGATGAGCTGGAGCACGATGTGCCGGTGCTCGCGCTCGGGCGCACGGCCCAGCTTCTCGCGCAGCTCCGCCGCCGAGTCCTTCGGGGGCGCAACGGCCGCCGCCCGGTGCGGGGCCAGGCCCTTCAGGAGCGCGGGGGCGGTGGCCTTGTCCAGGGCGCGCGGGTCGAGCACGAAGGCCGCGAGGACCGGCGCGCCGTCACCGAGGGCCGCGTCGAACAGGGCGAGCCCGTCCTCGGCGGACAGCGTCCCGATGCCGGAGCGCTGCAGCCGCAGCAGATCGGCCTCACCGAGGCCGCCCGTCATCGTGGACTCGTCCGCCCACAGGCCCCACGCCACGGACAGCGCGGGCCGCCCCTCGGCGCGGCGCCGCTGCGCGAGGCCGTCCAGATAGGCGTTGGCCGCCGCGTAGTTGGCCTGGCCCGGGGTGCCGAGCGTGCCCGCGAACGACGAGAACAGCACGAACGCGGTCAGGTCGAGCTCCCGCGTCAGCTCGTCCAGGAGCGCCGCGCCCGCGACCTTGGGCCGCAGGACCGTGTCCAGGCGCTCCGGGGTGAGGGAGCCGATGACGGCGTCGTCGAGGACACCGGCCGCGTGCACCACACCGGTCAGCGGGTGCGCGGCCGGGACCGCGCCGATGACCCCGGCGAGCGCGGCCCGGTCGGCCGTGTCGCAGGCCGCGACCCGCACCTCGGCGCCGGTGGCCCGCAGGGAGGCCACGAACTCCTCGGCGTCCGGGGTGCTCATGCCGCGGCGGCCGGTCAGCAGGAGTCGGCGTACGCCGTGCTCCGTGACGAGGTGCCGGGCGAGCAGACGGCCCAGGGTGCCGAGGCCGCCGGTGATCAGGACGTGGCTCGTGCTGTCGAAGGCCGGGGCGGCGGCCTGCCCGGTCTGCTCCTTCGGGGCCCGCGGCTCGTGCTCGTGCAGCAGCGGCGCCGTCACCCGCCCGGCGCGCAGCGCCAGTTGGGGATCGTCCCCGGCCGCGGCCTGGACCACGCCGGGCGCGGACTCGGGGCGCCCGTCGGTGTCGATGAGGGTGAAGCGGCCCGGGTTCTCCGTCTGCGCCGAGCGCAGCAGGCCCCACACCGGGGCCCCGGTCAGGTCGACGCTCTCGTCGGCGGTGACCGCGACGGCCCGCTCGGTCACCACGGCGAGGCGGGATCCGACGAGGCGGGAGTCGGCGAGCCAGTCCTGGGCCAGGGCGAGGGCCGCGCGGGTGGCGGCGGCCGGCCCCTCGGTGGGTCCACCGGGTTCGGTGGACCCACCGGCCGTGGCGGGCCCGTTGGTGGCGGGCTCGCTGATGGGGGATCCGCTGGGTGCGGCGGATCCGCCGGGTCCGGTGGCGACGACGACGGTCGGCACCGCTGCCCCGTCGTCGAGCGCCCGGCGCAGTCCGGCCAGGTCGGGGTAGGCGTCCACCGACACCCCCGCGGCCCGGACCACGCCCGTCAGGTGGGAGCGGTCGTGACCCACGACCGCCCAGGTTCCCTCCGGGGTCGCCCCCGGCGTCTGCGGTTCGGCCCAGTCGAGGGCGAACAGGGCCGCCCCGTCGGCCGATGCGGCCGAAGCGGCCGAGGCGAGCGTCTCCGCCGGAAGCTCGCGCACCGCGAGGGTTTCGGCGTCGAGAACCGGCGTACCGGTTTCGTCGGCGATGTGCACGGAGCAGGAGTCCCTTTCGTGTTGCCGGATACGGACGCGCAGCGCGGTCGCGCCGGGCGTGTAGAGGGTCAGGCCGCTCCAGGCGAACGGCACGACGAGCCGGGTGCCCTCGCCGCTCGTGCCGCTGACCAGGGTCTGCAGCGCGGAGTCCAGCGCGGCCGGGTGCAGTTGGAAGCCGCGCGCGTGGGTCTCGGCGGGCAGCTCCACCTCGGCGTAGACGTCGGCTCCCCGCCGCCAGACGGCGCGCAGACCCTGGAAGGAGGGCCCGTACTCGTATCCGATCTTGGCGAGTTCGGTGTAGAGGCCGTCGATGGGCACCGGCACCGCGTTCACCGGCGGCCACAGGGCCAGGGCCGCGGAACCCTCCGGGTCGGCGGTGGGCTCGGCGACCTCCAGGACACCGGCGGCGTGCCGCTTCCAGTCGTCCTTCGCCGCGGCCTCGGGCCGGGAGTAGAGGGTGAAGGCGCGCGCGCCGTCCGCGTCGGCCGGGCCCACCATCAGTTGCAGGCCCATCGGCTCGGAGAGCAGCAGCGGCCGCTCCAGGGCGATGTCGCTGACGCGCTCCGCGCCGGACTTGCGCCCCGCGTACAGGGCGAGCTCGGCGACGGCCGCGCCCGGAAGCAGCGGCTGGCCCATCAGCGTGTGGTCGGCCAGCCAGTGGTGCACGTCCGGGTCGATCTCCCCGGTGAACAACCAGCCCTGGCCACCGGCCAGTTCGACGGCCTGGCTCAGCAGCGGGTGCCCGGTGGAGTTCTGCGCGGGCGCGCTGCTCGCGGCGGTCAGCCAGTAGCTCTCGCGCTGGTACGCGTACGTGGGCAGCGCCACCGTACGGCCGCCGCGGAGCAGGTCGCCCCACTCCACGGTGACGCCCTGCGCATGCGCCTCGCCGAGCGCGAGCGCGAACCGGCCCGGGCCGCCGTCACCGCGGTGCAGCGTGCCGACGGCCGCCGCGTCCCGGACGCCCGCGCGGCGCGCGGTCTCCACGACCGCCGACGTCAGGACGGGGTGCCCGCCGGTCTCGACGAACGTGCGGTGGCCGAGGCCCACCAGGCTGCTGACCGCGCGGTGGAACTCCACCGGCGAGCGCAGCCCGCGCGCCCAGTACGCGGCGTCCAGGAGCGCGGTGTCCACGGCCTCGCTGTCCACCGTCGAGTAGAACGGCACCTGCGAGGAGCGCGGGGTGATCCCGTCGAGCAGACCGGGCAGTTCGGCCGCCGCCGCGTCCGCCGCCGCCGTGTGCGCGGCGTGCCCGCCGTCGATGCGGCGGGCCGTGATCCGCTCCGTCGCGCAGGCCGCGAGCAGCATTTCCAGGGCCGCGGGCTCACCCGCGAGCACCGTGGACGAGGGGCTGTCGACGGCCGCGACGGCGATCCGGCCCGCGGAGCCGGTGATCCGGGCCTCGGCCGCGGCGCGCGGCAGGCCCACGGCGACCGCGCCGCCGCGGCCCGCGAGGTGCCCGGCGATCAGCTTGGCGCGGGCCGCGACGACCCGGGCGGCGTCCGTCAGGGACAGGCCGCCGGTGACGGCCACGGCCGCCAGCTCGCCGTGGCCGTGCCCGACGACCGCGGCGGGCTCGACGCCGTGCGCGCGCCACAGCTCCGCGAGGGACACCATCACGGCCCACGACAGGGGCTGCGTGATGTCGACGCGGTCCGGGCTGCCCGCGAGTTCGGTGGCGAAGTCCCAGTCCACGAACGGGGCGAGCGCCTCGCCGCACTCCCGCATCCGGTCCGCGAAGACCGGCTCGGACTCCATCAGCTCACGGGCCGCGCCCGCCCAGTGGGCGTCCTCGCCGGGGAAGACGAAGACCGCGTCACCGGCCTGCCGGGCCTTGCCCACGACCGTCAGCGGCGACGGCTCGCCCCGGGCGACGGCCTCCAGACCGGCGAGGAGCTCGTCCCTGCCGCCCGCGACCACCACGGCCCGGTGCTCCAGGGCCGCACGGCCGCGCACCAGCGACGCGGCCACGTCGACCGGCGCGAGGTCGGGCCGCCCGGCGACGTGCGCCCGCAGCCGCTCGGCCTGCGCGCGCAGCGCGGCCGGGCTCTTCGCCGACACCGTCCACGGCACCACGGCGGGCGCCGGGGCGTCGGCCGAGGCGTCGACCCCGGCGGCCTCGGGGTCGGGGGTCGGCTGCTCCAGGATGACGTGGGCGTTCGTACCGCTGACGCCGAACGAGGAGACGCTGGCGCGGCGGGCGCGGCCGGTCTCGGGCCACGGCCGCTCCTCGGTGAGCAGCGACACCGCGCCCGAGGTCCAGTCGACGTGGGTCGTCGGCCGGTCGACGTGCAGGGTGCGGGGCAGCACGCCGTGCCGCATCGCCATGATCATCTTGATGACGCCGCCGACACCCGAAGCCGCCTGCGCGTGCCCGATGTTGGACTTCAGCGAGCCCAGGTACAGCGGCTTGTCGGCGTCGCGGCCCTGGCCGTAGGTGGCGAGCACGGCCCGCGCCTCGATCGGGTCGCCCAGCTTGGTGCCGGTGCCGTGCGCCTCGACGGCGTCGACGTCGGCGGCGGCCAGGCCCGCGAAGGCGAGCGCGTCCCGGATGACCCGCTCCTGCGAGGGGCCGTGCGGGGCGGTGATGCCGTTGCTCGCGCCGTCCTGGTTGACCGCCGAGCCGCGTACCACCGCTAGGACCTCGTGGCCGTTGCGGCGCGCGTCGGAGAGCCGCTCGAGGAGCAGCACGCCCACGCCCTCGCTCCAGCCGAGCCCGTCCGCGGACTCCGAGAACGACTTGCAGCGCCCGTCCACGGAGAGCCCGCGCTGGCGGCTGAACTCCTGGAACGTGCTGGGCGACGACATGATCGCGACACCGCCCGCGAGCGCCAGGTCGCACTCGCCGCCGCGCAGCGCCTGCGCCGCCAGGTGCAGCGACACGAGCGACGAGGAGCACGCCGTGTCGACGGTGACCGCCGGGCCCTGCAGGCCGAAGGTGTACGACACGCGGCCGGAGGCCACGCTCGGCGAGTTGCCGATGAAGCGGTTCGCCTCCACGTCGTCCGGCGCGGTGTGGAGCCGCGAGGTGTAGTCGCTGTACATCACGCCGCTGAACACGCCGGTACGAGTGCCGTGCAGGGACGTCGGGGCGATGCCCGCGCTCTCCACGGCCTCCCAGCTGGTCTCCAACAGCAGCCGCTGCTGCGGGTCGAGCCGGACGCTCTCCCGGGTGCTCAGACCGAAGAACTCGGCGTCGAACTGGTCGGCGTCGTAGAGGAATCCGCCGTGGCGCGTGTAGGACTTGCCGTGCCGGTCCGGGTCCGGGTCGTACAGGTCCTCGACGTCCCAGCCGCGGTTCTCCGGGAACGGGCCGATCGCGTCGGTGCCGGACGCCACCAGGTTCCACAGGTCCTCGGGGGAGCGGGTGTCGCCCGGGTAGCGGCAGGCCATGCCGACGATGACGACGGGGTCGTCCTGCGTGGCCGCCGCGCGCGCCGGGACCGGCCCCGCGGCCTCGTCGGGCCGCTCGTCACCGGCGACCTCCGCGACCTCGGCGAGGAGGTGGTCGACGAGCGCGCCCGGCGAGGGGTGGTCGAAGACCAGCGTGGTCGACAGGGCCACACCGGAGGCGGCACCGAGCCGCCCGCGCAGTTCGAGGGCCGTCAGCGAGTCCATGCCGAGGTCCTTGAACGCCACGGCGTCGGCGACGGCCGCCGGGCCCGCGAGCCCGAGCACGGCCGCCACGGTCGAGCGGACCAGGTCCGTGACCGCCCGCCGCCGCTCGCCCTCGGGCAGCGCCGCCGTCGTACGCGCCCACGTGGACGCGTCCGCACCGGCCGCCACGGCCTTGGCCACCGTGCGGCGGCGGGCCGTGCGCACCAGACCGCGCAGCAGCGCGGGCGCGGACCGCGCGGCGTCCGCGTCGCGCAGCGCGGCCAGGTCGAGCTCGGCCGCGAGGAACACCGGGTCCGCGGTGGTGAGGGCCGCGTCGAAGATCTCCGCGCCGCGCGCGGCCGTGATCGGGGCGAGCCCGCTGCGCCGCCAGCGCGCCAGGTCGCCGTCGGACAGCGTCCCCGCCATGCCGTCGGTGCCCCACAGGCCCCAGGCCAGCGAGGTGGCGGGCAGGCCCAGGTCGCGGCGGCGGCGGGCCAGGGCGTCCAGGAAGACGTTGGCCGCCGCGTAGTTCGCCTGGCCCGCGTTGCCGATGAGGCCCGCGATCGAGGAGAACAGCACGAAGGCCGCGAGCGGCGCGTCGGCGGTCAGCTCGTGCAGGTTCCAGGCGGCGTCCGCCTTCGGCCGCAGGACCGCGTCCAGGTCGGCGTCCGTGAGGTTCTGCAGGGTCGCGTCGGCGAGCACGCCCGCCGTGTGGATCACGGCGGTCAGCGGGGCTTCCGCCGGTACGCCGGACAACAGCTCCGCGAGCGCGGCGCGGTCGGCCACGTCGCAGGCCGCGACGGTGACCTCGGCGCCCAGACCCTCCAGGAACGCGGTGAGTTCACCGACGCCCTCGGCGGCCGGGCCGCGGCGGCTGGTCAGGAGCAGGCGCCGGACGCCGTGCCGGGTGACGAGGTGCTCGGCGAAGAGACGGCCGAGGGCGCCGGTGCCGCCGGTGATGAGGACGGTGCCTTCGGGGTCGAGGGCGGGGATCGCCTGGTCCGCGGCGGTCGCGGCGGTCGCGTCGGTCGCGTCGGTCGGGGTGGCCGGGGTGGCCGGGGCGACCGGGGTGCGCTCCAGGGCGGGCTCGTACAACTCGCCCTCGCGGAGGGCTAGTTCGCCTCCCTCGGCCACGACGGCCAGGGCGGCGGCGACGAGCTGTGCGGGCGGCGTGCCCTCGGGGGTGTTGGCGGCTGGCGTGTGCTCCGGGGAGGTCTCGCGCAAGTTGCGTGAGTGCGGGGCCAGTTCGGCTTCCTCGGCCGCGACGGCCAGGGCGGCGGTGTCGAGCTGCGCGGGCGGTGCGCCCTCGGCGGCGGTGGCGGACGCGGTGCCGGTGGCGTCGGTCGAGGCCGCGGCCTCGGCACCGTCGGTGGCGGCAGCGGCTCCCGCCACGTCCAACAGGGCGAAGCGCCCCGGGTGTTCGCTGCGCGCGGTCCGCACGAGCCCCCAAGCGGCGGCGCCGGGCAGGTCCGCCACCTTCTCGGCGGCGCCCGCGGCGACCGCGCCCCCGGTGAGCAGCAGGAGCCGGCTCGGGGCCAGGCGCTCGTCGGTCAGGCAGCGCCGGACGGCGTCCAGGGCGTCGGCGGCCGCGGTGTGCGCGGCGTCGGCGACGGCTCCGGACACGCCCTCGGCGCCGGGCGCCGGGCGGGTCAGGACGACCACGTCCGGGGCGCCCGCGCCGAGCGTGGGGGCAAGGGCGGCGGCGTCCGCGAAGGCGTCGGCGGCCACCCCGGCGGCGGTCAGCGCGGCGGTGAGGCCGAGCGGGTCGGCGCCGAGCACGGCCCAACGGCCCGCCGCGGCGACGGCGTTCGGCTCCGCGGCGGCGGGAGCCTGCCGCACCGGCTTCCAGCCGAAGCGGTACAGGCCCTCGTGGTGCGCGGCCGCCCGCACGGCGAGCCGGTCGGCGGGCAGCGCCCGCAGGACCACGGAGCCCACGGTGAGCACCGGCTCGCCGTCGGGCGTGACGGCCGTCAGGGCGGCGCCGTCACGGCCCGCCGGGGTCAGGCGCACCCGCAGCGCCGTGGCGCCCGCGGCGTGCAGCGTGACGCCGTCGAAGGAGAACGGAAGCCGCAGTTCGTCGCTCAGGCCGCCCTCGGGCCCGGCGAGCAGCAGCGCGTGCAGGGCCGCGTCCAGGAGCGCCGGGTGCACGCCGTACCCGGCGGCCTCGGCGTGCAGGTCGGCGGGGAGCGCCACCTCCGCGTACCGGTCGTCGCCCGCCTGCCAGGCGCCGACGAGGCCCTGGAAGGCGGGGCCGTAGGTGTAACCGAGGTCGTTCAGGCGGTCGTACACGCCGTCGACGTCGATCGGCGTCGCGTCCTGCGGCGGCCAGGTCGCCCCGGCGTCCGTCGGCGCGTCGCCGTCCACCGCGAGGACACCCGACGCGTGCCGCGTCCAGCCGCCCTCGTCCCAGGGCTCGCCCTGGCCCGCGCTCTCCCGGCGGGAGTGGACGGCCACCGGACGCTGCCCGGAGCCGTCGGCCGCGCCGACGGTCACCTGGACGCGGACCGCCCCGTCCTCGGGCACGATCAGCGGTTCCTCCAGGACGACCTCGCGCAGCCGGTCGTGGCCGAGGCGGTCGCCCGCGGCCACGGCGAGCTCGACCATCGCGGTGCCCGGGAGCAGCGCGGCACCGGCGATGACGTGGTCGGCGAGCCACGGGTGGCCGCGCAGCGAGAGCCGGCCGGTGAGGAGCAGGCCGTCGCCCTCGGCGAGGCTCGTCATGCCGCCGAGCAGCGGGTGGCCGGCGGGGGAGATGCCGAGACCGGTGGCGTCGGCCGCGGCGGCGGGCGCGTCGAGCCAGTAGCGCTCGCGCTGGAAGGCGTACGTGGGCAGTTCGGTCCGCAGGGCGCCGGGGAAGAGGCGTGCGGTGTCGGGCGTCGCGCCGCGAAGGGCGGCGTGGCCGAGCGCGGCGGCGACGGTCAGGGACTCGGCCCTGCCCTTGCGGAGCACCGCGACGGGCGCGGCCGCCTCGGCCTGCTCCTCGCCCAGGCAGTTGCGGACCATGGCGGCGAGCACCGCGTCAGGGCCGAGCTCCACGTACGCGGTGACGCCCGCCTCGCGCAGGACGCGCACGCCGTCCTGGAAGCGGACGGTGCCGCGCAGGTGGCTCGTCCAGTAGTCGGGCGAGGCCAGCTCCTCGGGGGTGGCGAGGGCGCCGGTGAGGTTGGAGACGACGGGGATGCGCGGGGCGGCGTACGTCAGGCCCGCGGCGACCGCGCGGAACTCGTCGAGGACGCCGTCCATGTGGTGCGAGTGGAAGGCGTGGCTGACCTTCAGGCGCGAGGTGCGGCGGCCCTGCTCCTTGAAGGCGGCGGCCAGTTCGAGCGCGGCGTCCTCGTCGCCGGTCACGACGGCGGCCAGCGGGCCGTTGACCGCGGCGACGTCCAGGCGTCCCGCGTACGCGGGCAGGGCCTCGCGGACCTCCTCCTCGGTGGCCTCGACGGCGACCATCGCGCCCCCGCCCGGCGCGGCCTGCATCAGCCGCCCGCGGGCCGCGACCAGCGCGCAGGCGTCCGCGAGGGAGAGCACGCCCGCGACGTGGGCGGCGGCCAGCTCGCCGACGGAGTGGCCGATGAGGTAGTCGGGGGAGAGGCCGCTGTGCTCCATCAGGCGGAACAGCGCGACCTCGACGGCGAACAGCGAGGCCTGCGTGTACAGCGTCTGGCCGAGCAGCGCCGCCTCGTCGCTGCCCTCGGCGGCGAACACCACGTCCTTCACCGCGTGCGGCAGATGCGGGTCGAGGTGCGCGCACACCGTGTCGAGGGCGACGGCGAACGCCGGGCAGTTCTCGTACAGTTCACGCCCCATGCCGAGGCGCTGGCTGCCCTGACCGGTGAACAGGAACGCCGTCCTGCCCTTGGTGGAGCGGCCGGTGACCGCCTTCGTGGGGACGGCGGGCGGGCCCTGCAGGACCTCGGCGGCGGACTCGCCCGCGGCGAGCGCGGCCAGGCCCCGGACGAAGCCGTCGCGGTCCTCGGCGACGACGGCCGCGGTGTGCGCGAACAGGGTGCGCGCGGACATCAACGACAGGCCGATGTCGGCGAGTTCACCCTCGGGGTGCTCGGCGACGAAGTCCCGGAGGCGGGCCGCCTGCTCGCGCAGCGCGCCCTCGGTGCGGCCGGAGAGCAGCCACGGCGTGGCCGGGACCGGCGCGGGCCCGACGGCACGCGGCGCGGGCACGACGACGGGCGCCTGCTCCACGATGACGTGGGCGTTGGTGCCGCTGATGCCGAACGAGGAGACGCCCGCACGGCGGGCGCGGCCGGTCTCGGGCCAGGGGCGCGCCTCGGTCAGGAGCGAGACGGCCCCCGAGGTCCAGTCGACGTGGCTGCTGGGCGTGTCGACGTGCAGCGTGCGCGGCAGCACGCCGTGGCGCATCGCCATCACCATCTTGATCAGACCGCCGACGCCCGCCGCGGCCTGCGAGTGGCCGACGTTGGACTTCAGCGAGCCCAGGTACAGCGGCTCCACGGCGCCCTCGCGCTGACCGTACGTGGCGAGCAGGGCCTGGGCCTCGATCGGGTCGCCCAGCCTGGTGCCGGTGCCGTGCGCCTCGACGGCGTCCACGTCGGCGACGGTCAGGTCCCCGCTGGCGAGGGCGTCCAGGATCACCCGCTCCTGGGAGGGGCCGTTGGGGGCGGCGATGCCGTTGCTCGCGCCGTCCTGGTTGAGCGCGGATCCGCGTACGACGGCGAGGACCTCGTGGCCGTTGCGGCGCGCGTCGGAGAGGCGCTCCAGGATCAGCATGCCCGCGCCCTCGGCCCAGCCGGTGCCGTCGGCGGAGTCGGCGAACGCCTTGCAGCGCCCGTCGGGGGAGAGCCCGCGCTGGCGGCTGAACTCCATGAACAGACCGGGGCTCGACATCACCGTCACGCCGCCCGCGAACGCGAGCTCGCACTCGCCGTTCCGCAGTGCCTGCGCGGCCATGTGCACGGCCACGAGCGAGGAGGAGCACGCGGTGTCGACGGTGACGGCGGGGCCCTGCAGACCGAAGGTGTACGAGGCGCGGCCGGAGACCACGCTGGTGAAGTTGCCGGTGATCAGGTAGCCGCTCGCGGTCTCGTCGGCGGCGTCCAGGCGGGGGCCGTAGTCCTGCTTGATGGCGCCGACGTACACGCCGGTGCCGCTGCCGCGCAGCACGGAGGGGTCGATTCCGCCGCGCTCGACGGTCTCCCACACCGTCTCCAGGATCAGCCGCTGCTGCGGGTCGAGGCCGAGGGCCTCGCGCGGGCTGATGCCGAAGAACTCCGCGTCGAACAGGTCCGCGTCGTGCAGGAAGCCGCCCTCGCGGGCGTAGGAGCGGCCCGCGCGGTCCGGGTCGTCGTCGAACAGCGCGTCCAGCGGCCAGCCGCGGTTCTCGGGGAACGGCGAGATGGCGTCGCGGCCGTCGAGGACGAGCCGCCACAGGTCCTCGGGCGACGTCACGTCGCCGGGGAAGCGGCAGGCCATGGAGACGATCACGATCGGGTCGTCCTCGGCGCCGCTCCGCGCGGCCGCCTTGCGTCCGCTCGCCTTCGGCGCGGACTTCGTGCCGAGGATCTCCTCGGCGATGCGGGCGGCGAGGTCCTGCGGCGTCGGGTGGTTGAAGAGCAGCGTCGCCGGGAGCTTCAGGCCGGTCGCCTCGACCAGGCGGTTGCGCATCTCCACGGCCGTCACCGACTCGAAGCCGAGGTCGATGAACGCGCCCTCGGGGTCGACGTCGGCGCCGCTGTCGTGGCCGAGCACCAGGGCCGCCTCGGCGCGCACCAGGTCGAGCGCCCGCTCCAGGGTCTCCTCCGGGCTCAGGCCGCGCAGGCCCGACTCGTCGTCGAGGTCGGTGTGGTCGGAGACGTCCGGGGTGGCCTGGGCGCCGTACTCCGCCCGTGCCGGGGCCGTCGCCGGTACGAGGTCGGCGCGCGGCTCGTCCCCGGCGGCGGGCACGGCGTCGGCCGCGGGGGCCGCGAGGGTCGTGGTGCCGGTCGCGGCAGAGGCGGTGCCGGTGCCCGCGAGGCCCTCCAGCCAGTAGCCGCGCCGCTGGAACGCGTACGTCGGCAGCTCGACGGCCGAGGCGTCCGCCGGGAACGCGGGACGCCAATCCACCTCCGCGCCACTGGCGTTGAGCTGCGCCAGCGAGGTGAGGAAGCGGCGTCGGCCGTCCTCGCCGCGGCGCAGCGTGCCGACGATC
Organism: Streptomyces sp. NPDC127108; assembly: GCF_042677545.1. Taxonomy (NCBI): domain Bacteria; kingdom Bacillati; phylum Actinomycetota; class Actinomycetes; order Kitasatosporales; family Streptomycetaceae; genus Streptomyces; species Streptomyces sp. NPDC127108. The sequence goes on from NZ_JBHXTE010000002.1 coordinate 20,474, forward strand.
GCCGCGTCCGAGCCGACGTCCTCGGTGATCTGCTGCAGCGCCATGCCGAGCACCGGGTGCGGGGTGATCTCGACGAACGCGTCGGTTCCGGGGGCGAGTTCCCGGACGGTCCGCTCGAAGTTCACGGTGCCGGTGAGGTTGCTCATCCAGTACGTGCCGTCGAGGACCGGCCCGTCGACGAGCTCGCCGGTGATCGTCGAGTACATCGGCAGCGTCGGCGTGCGCGGCCGGATCGGCGCCAGGAGGCCGAGGATCTCCTCGCGCAGGACCTCCATCCAGGCGCAGTGCGGCGCCAGGTCGATCTGGATGCGCCGGGCCTGTACGCCCTCGGCGACCAGCTCGGCCTGCAGGGCCTCGATGGCCTCGACGTCACCGGACAGCGTGAACAGGCGCGGCCCGTTGATGGTGGAGACGAAGAGGCGGTCCTGCCACGCGGACAGGCGCGGCGTGACCTCGGCGACCGGCAGCGGCACCGAGAGCATCGTGCCCTGGCCGACGACGGCCAGCATCGCCCTGCTCCACAGCGCCACCACACGCGCGCCGTCCTCCAGGGACAGGGCGCCGGAGACCACGGCGGCGCTGATCTCGCCGTTGCTGTGCCCGACGACGGCGTCGGGCTCGACGCCGAACGACTGCCACAGCGCGGCGAGGGACACCATGACCGCGAACAGCGCGGGCTGGGCGACGTCCTCGCGCTCCAGGGAGGCCGCGCCGGGCGCGTCCCTGAGCACGGCCTCCAGGTCCCAGTCGATGTGCGGCGCGAGCGCGGCCGCGCACTCGTCGATGCGGGCCCGGAACACGTCCGACGCGTCGAGCAGGTCGCCCGCCATGCCGGTCCACTGCGGGCCCTGGCCGGGGAAGACGAACACGACGCGCTCGCGCGGCTTGGCGGTGCCGCTGATCCGCGTGGCCGAGCGGCGGCCCTCGGCGAGCGCGGCCAGCTCGGCGGTGAGCTCCTCGCGGCCGGAGCCGAGGACGACGGCGCGGTGCTTGAAGGCGGTACGCGTGGTGGCGAGCGAGAGCCCGATGTCGGCGGCGCTCGCGGCCTGGCCCTCCAGGTGGGCGAGGAGCCGCTCGGCCTGCGCGCGCACGGCGGCGGCGCTGCGGCCGGAGACGAGCCAGGGGAGCGGGCCGCCGCGCAGGGACGGCGACACCGCGCCCGCCACGGCTTCGGAACCCTCCGCGCCCTCCGCGCCCTCTCCGGTCTCCGCGATCTTCGCGACCTCCGCGGCATCCGTGCTCTCGGCGCTCTCCGGCGCCGAGGCCACCACCACATGGCAGTTGGTCCCGCCGACGCTGAACGACGAGACACCGGCGAGCCGTTCGCCCTCGCCCGGCCAGTCGCCCACCGTGTCCTGCACCCGCAGGTTCAGCTCGGCCATGGGGATGCGGGGGTTGGGCGAGGCGTAGTTGAGGCTCGGCGGGAGCTGGCCGTGCGTGAGGGAGAGGACGACCTTCAGGAGCCCGGCCATGCCGGCCGCGGCGCCCAGGTGCCCGATGTTGGTCTTCACGGAGCCGACGAGCAGCGGCTCCCCGGCGGGCCGGGCGGCGCCGAGCACCGCGCCGAGGGCGGCGGCCTCGACCGGGTCGCCCACGGGGGTGCCGGTGCCGTGCAGTTCGACGTAGCCGACCTCGGCGGGCGCGGTCCCGGCCCGCTCGTGGGCGCGGCGCAGCAGGTCGCGCTGGGCGTCCTCGTGCGGCACGGTCAGGCCCGCGCCGCCGCCGTCGTTGTTCACGGCGCTGCCGCGCAGCACGGCGTGCACGCGGTCGCCGTCGGCGAGGGCACGCCGCAGCGTCTTCAGGACGACGACGGCGCCGCCCTCACCGCGTACGTAGCCGTTGGCGCGGGCGTCGAAGGTGTAGCACCGGCCGTCGGGGGAGAGGCCGCCGAACTTCTGCGCCAGGGCGGTCTTCTCGGGTGCCAGGTGCAGCTCGACGCCGCCCGCGAGGGCGACCTCGGACTCGCTGTTGCGCAGCGACTGGCAGGCCATGTGCACGGCGACGAGGGAGGACGCCTGGCCCGCGTCGACGGTCAGGCTCGGGCCGCGCAGGCCGAGCACGTACGAGACGCGGTTGGCGATGAGGCTGCGGTCGAGGCCGGTGAAGGAGTGGTGCGTGACGTTCGAGCCGTCGGTGGCGCGGTGCACGAGGTCGGCGTAGTCGCCGGTGGTCGCGCCGAGGAAGATGCCGGTGTCGCCGCCCTGGAGGTCGGCGGGGACGACGCCGGCCTGCTCCAGGGCCTCCCAGCCCAGTTCGAGGACGAGCCGCTGCTGCGGGTCCATCATCGCCGCCTCGCGCGGCGGGATGTTGAAGAAGCCCGGGTCGAAGCGGTCGATCCCGTCGAGGAAGGCACCCTTGCCGGCCGGGCCGTGCTCGATGCCGAGGCCGAGCTCCGCGCGCTCGGCGGGCGTGTCGGTGACGGCGTCCTGCCCGGTCACGAGCAGCCGCCAGTACGCCTCGGGATCGTGGGCGCCGGGGAAGCGGCAGGACATCCCGACGACGGCTATGGGTTCCCCGGCAAGCCCTGCATCGCTGCGGGTGTTGTCAACTGACATGCCATTCCTCACTGAAGGTCAAGCGGTGTTCTGGGGAGAGCCGCCACCAGGAGGCGGGCGGCGGGCGACCGGCGGCTTCGGCGGCCTTGGCGGACGGGGTGAACGGGATGAACGGAGGTGCGAACGGGGGCGACGGGGCGGACTACCAGGCGACGAGCAGCCGGGAGAGGCCGCGGGTGCCCATGCCGTCCTTCCAGACCACCGGCTCGGGGACGTCGGCGAAGCGCAGTCCGGGGAACCGTTCGACCAGTCGGCGGAAGACGATCTGCAGCTGGATCCGGCCGAGCGGGGCGCCGAGGCAGCGGTGCAGGCCGTGGCCGAAGGTGAGGTGGACCGAGTCGCGGCCCTCCGGCTCCAGGAGGTCGGGCTCGGGGTAGACCTTGGCGTCGCGGTTGCCGTTCAGGAGCGAGACCATCAGGGCGTCGCCCGCCTGCACCTGGACGCTGCCGAGCTGCACGGGCTCCGTCGCCACGCGCGAGAAGCTCAGCGGGGTGGTGGGGGTGAGGCGCATCAGCTCCTCGACCGCCGCGTCCACGCGCTCGGGGTGCTCGACCAGGTCGCGGTAGCCGGCCGGGTCGGAGAGCAGCACGTTCGCGGAGAGGGCGATCTGGCCGACCGTCGTCTCGTAGCCCGCCATCAGCAGGGTCAGGCCGAGGGTGATCAGCTCGCCCTGGGTCAGCTCGCCCCGGTCCTGCGCCTGGATCAGCGAGGAGAGCAGGTCGTCCTCGGGGGCGCGGCGCTTGGTGGCGAGCAGGTCGGCCATGTAGCCGCTGAGTTCGAGGCGCTTGCGGCCCTTCTCCTGCGGGGAGCTGGCCGAGATGTCGAAGAGCACCTCGACCCAGTCGCGGAACTGCGCGCTGTCCGTCAGCGGGATGCCGAGCAGCTGGCACAGCACGTCGAGCGGCAGCGGGTTGGCGAGGCCCTCCATCAGGTCGGCGCCGGGGCCCGCCTCTTCCAGGGCGTCCAGGTAGCGGTCGGTCACCTCGGTGATGCCCGGGGCCATGGCGGCCATCTTCCGGGCGGTGAAGGCGCCGATGACGGTCTTGCGCAGCCGGGCGTGCTCGGCGCCGTCCATGCTCATCATCGACTCGGCCACGGGCTGCGCGTCGTTGAACGTCGGAGCGCCCGGCGCCACGGCGGCGGTCCTGCTGAACCGCTTGTCCGCGAGGACGAGACGGCTGAGCGCGTAGTCGCGCACGAGCCACATCTTGTCGCCGGTCGGCGTGATCATCTGCGTCACGTCGTCCGTGCCGGGATCCCCCGGCTCGAAGAAGTCCGGCAGCGGGCCCAGCTGGTGATAGGGGCACTGCGTCATGGGTGTCTTTCCTCCCCCTGGTCGGCGGCTGTCAGGCAGCCGGAATTCGGCGCTCCGTTTTTCGCGGTGTCACGGTGTCGTGGTGTCACGGCCGCCTGGAGGACGCTCCGCACGCCGACCCCGGACGCACACAGGCCCGCCGCGGGGCGGGGCGGTGACGCGTACTCAACGGTTTTGCGGTCCCCCGCCGCGGACGGCCGGTGGGCCGGGCGGTCGCGGGTGACACGGCACGAGGGCGGCGGTGTGCCGTCCCGGCGTGCGGCCGGTACCGAGAGAACCAAAAGAACCGGTGGAGCCGGAAGGCGAGAGATGACGCGATCGCGCGGTCGCGGACACGGCCATATCCCCCCTTCACCTCGAATTCACTGTGCACAAGCCTGGATCGGCCCCGGGGATCCTTCTGCATTCCCCCTCGGGAAAGGAGGGCTGCTGCCGCGCCCGCTCCTGGATTTCCGGCTTTCTGGCCGAGCTCGAACATACCCTCCGGCCGGGAAACGGTGAACCGGAAACTGGAGACTACGGGGGTAGTTGACGACAGGTCCGCGTACCGCTGCCGCCGCTGCGCTCTCGGCTGTCCTGTCAACGGGACGGACTGCGCTGGCGGCCCTCCCGTACGGGCCCACCGGGCCCGTGCCAAGGGGCCCCGACGGGCCGAACTTGACACCCGCGACCCGCTCGCACTACCTCTTCGGCGAATCGTGAATTCCGTATGAGCGGCCGTCGGGAAATCCTTGACGCATTCATAACGGACCGCGCTTCGGCTGTTCTTCGTTACGTACTCGGGTACGCCGCCGAAGAACACCTGGAGTTCGCCCGGAAGTCGGCTGCCGGGGCTCCGCGCATGGTGACACGGGCGGGAACCGGTGCGGCAGTGAACTCCGTCATATTCATTTCACAGTTCCTGCCGCGCCGCGACCGTTCCTGTCGGGCCGCGGGCGACGGAGGGGGCCGCCGCCGCGAGTGCGGCAGCGACCCCCTTCAGTGATGCGGTTCTCCGGCGCCGCGGTTCCTCCGCGGTGCGGCTTTTCCGTCAGGCCGCGGCGAGGGCCTCGATGAGGGTGGCCCGTGCCCGGGCCACCCGGGAGCGGACCGTGCCGACGGGGCAGCCGATGGCGGCGGCCGCCTCCGCGTACGGCTGCTGGAGGAGCTGGGTGAGGACGAACGCCTCGCGCCGCTCGGCCGGTATGCCGTCGAGGAGTTCGGCGAGCGCGATGCCGTCGTCGAACCCGGGAAGCCCGCGCGGCTGCGCCTGCTCGGCCGCGGCCTGCCAGTCGTCGCGGTCCGAGAGCCGGGGCCGCGCGGCCGCGTGCCGCAGGCTGTCGACGACGGTGCGCCGCGCGATCGAGAGCAGCCAGGTGCGCGCCGAGGAGCGCCCCTCGAACCGGTGCAGGCTGCCGAGCGCCCGCAGGAACGTGTCCTGCGCGAGGTCGTCGGCGGCCTGCGGGTCGGCGCTGAGGTGCGCGACGTAGCGCAGGACGTCCCGGTGCAGGGCGCGCACGAAACGCTCGACGGCCTCGGGGTCACCGTCCCGCGCGGCGAGGGCGAGCCGCGTGACGGGTTCGTCGGCGGCGTCGGTGCGGCGCGTGCGGGTTCGGGTGGGGACGGCTGGGACGGCTGGGCCGGGACAGGGGGAGTCCGCGGGGGCGCCCGAGGATTCCGGTGCCGCTGGTGCCGGGTTCTGGGCAGGGGGTGCCGTCAGGGTAGGAGTCATCGCCTGAAGTCCTTTAGGAGTCCGGGAGTTCGGGATCCGGCCGCGCACGGGGCGGGGCCGGTGAGGTGTCGTACGACCCGGCGGCATCAGGGCGGCGCGGGTCGGTGCCCGACCTGCCCGGGGTGTGCGTGCCGCGACGTGCCGCGGTGCGGCGTGACGTGGCGGGACGCGCACGGGCGGGACACGGTCCGACGGCGGGGGTACGGCGGCACGGGCGCGGAGCCGTGGGGGCGCCGAGCCGGGGGTGTGCGAGGTGAAGCCGTACCGTGCCGAGCGGATGCCGTGCGAACGCCGTGCGTGCCGGGGTGGGTCGGGGGGAAACCAGCTGTCAGACGACAGCGATCCCGAGGGGCGGACCCCTGGACGTGATGGCGTGGACGAGAAGCAGGCGCCGTGCGCGCCGTGCGCCGAAGTCGCGGCGCGGGCGCAGCCGCGGCCGGTGCGGGGGTCGCGGCAGTCGTAGGGCGAGCCGCAGCGGGGCGACGAGCCAGCCCGCGACGGCGCGGCCGACGCGGAACGCGGCGCGCTCGCCGTACGCGAGCCACAGGCCGCACAGGAGTGCGGCCAGGAGGTGGGCGGCGAGCATGCCGAACGGCGACATGCCCCCCATGTCATGCCCGGAATGCATCCCCGACATCCCCGACGACATCCCAGGCATGTCTGGCATGCCCGTCATGTCCCCGATGCTGGGATCCGGTTCCGCGATGGCACCCGACGTGTCGTGCATACCGGACGTACCAGATGCACCGGACATGCCGTGCCCCATGGAGGCATGGGTGCCGCCCGCGCCGGAAGTCCCCGCGGTCCCCGCGTCGACGGTCTCCTGCATGCCCATGGAGTGCCGGGTGTGCCCCGGCGGCGGACCGTGCAGCCGGTCGGCGAGGCCCGCGTCGGTGACGGCGCGTACCGCGTCCGCCTCCGGCAGCATCCCCGTACCGCCCGTCCCGCACAGCAGATGACGCGCCCACTGCTGGGCGATCGACGCGCCGCCGCCCGCCGACGACTGGGCCATGGCCTGCGCCAGCGAGAACCAGGTGTGCAGCGCGGCCTGCGCCACGACGGACGCGGAGGTGACGGCGAGGACACCGCGCTCCCGCCCGGCGAGGAGCCAGGCCCCCGCGAACGTGGCACCGCCCGCGCCGGGAAGCGCCCACCAGGGCAACGGCGCCGACGACATCAGGGCGTGGCCCGTGGCTGCGAGCAGCACACAGGCGGCCGCGAACACCGCAGCCCGTACCGCGCGACAGCTTCGGCCCCCAGTCATGGCGGCCTCATCCTTGCATCCGCCTCACGGCGGCAGCGGGCGGGTCCGGAATGTTCCGCCGGACGCACGGCGAGGCCGGGCGGCGCCTGGGGTGTGGCCGGGGTGCGGCTGGGGTGTGGTCGGGGTCACGAAGGCACCCGGGAACCCGGGAGGTGACGGATCCGACTCCTGCGGCGGCGTGTTGGGCCGCGACGCGGGAGCGCGCGGCGCGGTGCGGTGTGAACACGGTGGATTTGTCCGGCTGTACGAGACTTCCTGGGGGCGGCTGAGTGGGGACGGAGCAGGCGGGCGGTGCGCAGGAACGCGGGCCGGGGCCGGTGGGGGGCGGGCCGGAGCCGCGGCTTGAACCCGGGCCGGGGGCGGGGTCTGCGGCGTCGGGGTCCGTGGCGCCGGGGCTCCCGCTGCGGCCGGAGCCCGCTGGGCCGCAGCCGCAGCCGGACGGCGCCGAGTCGCAGCTTCAGCCGGAGGCGCGTCCACGGCCGGAGGACACCGCGCCCCGTCGAGGTCCGCGCCCGCACCTGGAACCGGGGCCGGACGGCGCCGAGCCGGAGCTCTGCGGCACCAAGTCGCAGATCCCGCAGCAGGGGCCCGCCGAGCCGCATCCACACCTGGAGCTGGAGCCGGAACTGGAGCCGGAACTGGGACCGGAGCCGGACGGGACCGGTCCGCAGCCAGAGCCGAAGGCCACCGACGCCGGGCAGTCGCAGCGCCCCCCTTCCCCTTCCCCGCCGCCCGCCCGCCCGCTCCCCACCGCCCTCCTCACCTGCGCCATGGCGTTCTCCATGCTCCAGCTCTTCCTGCTCGGAGCGCTCGGCCCGCGCCTGGTGGACGAGTTGGACATCTCGCCCACGGTGCTCGGCCTGACCACGACGATCGGCTTCGGCACGGCGGCCGTGCTGTCGCCAGCGGGCGGCCGGATCGTGGACCGGGTGGGACCGCGCCGCGCGCTGGCGGCGCTGCTCCTGCTGTCGGCGGTGGCGCTCGCCCTGATCGGCGCGGCGCCCGGGGCGGGTTTCCTGCTGGCGGCGGTGGCCCTCGGCGGGCTGCCCCAGGCGCTCGCCAACCCGGCGACGAACAAGGCGATCCTCGCGTCGGTCGAACCGGCGCGCCGGGGCGCGGTGACCGGCATGAAGCAGTCGGGCGTCCAACTGGGCGCCTTCGCGGCGGGCCTGCCGCTCGCGGCGCTGGCCGGATGGCTCGGCTGGCGGGGCGCGGTGTGGACGGCGGCGGGCGCGGCGGTGGTGACTGCGGTGTGGGCGCTGCGTACGTTGCCGCCGGACGCGCCCGCCCGGACCGGCGCGCCACCGGCCTCCCTCGTGCCGCGCGGCACCATCGCCTGGCTGGCGGGCTTCTCGCTCCTCCTCGGCTGCGGCATCGCCTCCGTCAACACGTACCTGGCGCTGTACGGGGCGCACCGCCTCGACCTGGGCCCTGGCGCGGCCGGGGCGCTGGTGGCGGTGCTCGGCGTGTCCGGAGTCGTGGGCCGCGTGGCCTGGTCCAAGGCGGCGACACCCGGCCGTGCGGAGTGGCTGCCGGGCCTCCTCGCGGCGGGCGCGGTCGGCGCGGCGCTGCTCCTGGCCGGGGCGGCCGCGCTGGGCGTACTGGTGTGGCCGGGCGCGGTGGCGGTGGGCGTGTTCGCGGTGTCGGCCAACGCGGTGTCGATGGTCCTGGTCATGCAACGCGCCGCACCGGGCCGGGCGGGTCAGGACTCCGCCCTGGTCTCGGCGGGCTTCTTCGCGGGCTTCGCCCTCGGCCCGCCCCTCTTCGGCCTCCTGGCCTCCGCCGACCACTACGGATGGGGCTGGGCCCTGGTGACGACGGAGTTCGCGGCGGCGGGCGCGGTGGCACTGACGTGGGCGGTACGGGAACGGGGCCGTGGGGTTGGTGTGGGGGAGGGGCGGGGCGCTTGAGGGGCGGGTCGGCGGGTGTCCGGTGGTGGGACAAGGTGCGAAGGAAATGGTCGTAGTGCGGGACGAGCGGGGCGGGATCCGGGTGACGGGGGATCGGGATGCGTGAAGGACCGGGCGGCATGACGGACGGGTGGGCCGAGGGCGCCCTCGACGCCGTCCTCGGCCGGGTCGCCGTGACCCTCGCCGAGGTCGGCCCCCGCTTCCCGCTGTCCGCCGACCCCGACACCGGTACCTGGACGACGACCCGGCGCGGCTCCTGGACGGGCGGCTTCTGGGCCGGACTGCTCTGGCTGCGGGCGCGGTACACGGGCGCCCCGGCCGACCGGACCGCCGCCGAGGCCTGCACGGCGCGCCTCGCCGACTGGGCCGACGCCGACACCGCGACGCGCGGCCTGATCCTCTGGTACGGCACCGCCTCGGCCACCGGCTCGGAGGCCGCAACCGCCCTCCGCGCCCGCGCCGCCCGCGCCTGCCTCACCGCCTTCGACCCCGAACTCGGCCTGGTCCCCTGGGGTTCTGCCTTCGGCGGCCCACGCCTGCTCGCCCGCGCGGACGGCGCACCGGGGCTGGTCCCGCTCCTCGCCTCGGCGGGGCCGCGGGGGAGGGAGGCGGCGGCCTCGCACCTGCGTCGGCACCTGGAGCTGTGCGTGGGCGACGGCGGGAAGCTCGCCCCCGCCTGGCGCCACGACCCCACCACCGGCTGGCACCCCCTCACCGAACCGGCCCCCGGCTGGAGCCGAGGCCGGGCCTGGCTCCTGCTCGCCGTCGCGGACGCGCTGACGCGGCCCGGCGGAGCCGTGGCGAACCCGGACCACCTGCGCGCGACGGCCAGGTGGTTGGGGGCACCGGGGCCTGGGCCGGCCGGGGCTGCGGCTTGCCCCGCCACGGTCGCGGAGACGGCTCGGCCCGCTTCATCCGGGGGTGCGGTTCGGCCCACTTCACCTGGGGGTACGGCTCGGCCCGCCTCACCCGGGGGTACGGCTCGGCCCACTTCACCTGAGGGCACGGTTCGGCCGGCCTCACCCGGGGGCACGGTTCGGCCCGCCTCACCCCGGGCCGCGGCTCGCTCCACTCCACTCGGGCCCACGGGTCACCTCGCTGCGCTCGGGGACGAGCCTCTCCCCGCCCCGCTCGCGGACGCACCGCACCCCACCCCACTCGGGGACACACCCCGCCTCACCTCACGCGCAGCCGCACCTCTCCCCACCTCACGCGCAGCCGTGCCCCGCCCGGCCTCACGCGCGGACGTGCCCTGTCCGACCTCACGCGCAGCCGTGCCCCGCCCGGCCTCACGCGTGGACGCGCCCCGTCCGGCCTCACGCGCAGCCGTGCCCCGCCCGGCCTCACGCGTGGACGCGCCCCGTCCGACCTCACCTGCGGATGCGCCCCAGCCGACCTCACCTGCGGACGTGCCCCGCCCGACCCCACCCGCGGACGCACCTCTCCCCACCCCACCCGCGGACGCACCCCGCCCGACCCCACCCGCGGACGCACCTCTCCCCACCCCACCCCCACCTCCAGCCACAACCCCCTCCACCTCACCCACTCAAGCACCGCCCCCGGCAACCCCCCTCATCCCACCCGCCGACGAATCCCACCCCGACGGCCCGTCCGACACCTCCGCCGCCGCGATCACCGCCGTCGCTCTCCTCAAACTCGCGACCCTGCCCGGCGAGGAGGTCTGCGCCCGCCGAGCGGAGGCCATCCTGCACCGCCTGGTCACCGCGCACCTGAGCGGCACCGGCAGCGCGACGGACACCGGCGCCAATACCGGTACTGGGACCGGCACCAACACCGGAACCGGCGGCACCAACTCCGGAACCGGACCCGGACCCGGAACCGAGACCGGCACCAATCCCGGCACCGGAAAAGCCCTCTCTGCCCTCACCATCCCCACGGCCCTCACCACGCCGCCCGTCCGCCCGCCCGGCATGCTCCTCCACGGCTGCCACGACGCCACCACCGGCACCGCCGTCCAACACGAGCTGATCTGGGGTGACTTCTTCCTGGCCCTCGGCCTCGCCGCGCTGACGGGCCTGGTGGACCCACGCGAAGCGTGAGGCGCAGGCCGAAGGCCGCGCTGTCCTCGGCGGGCTCCCGGCCAGTGCTCGCCGTCCTCAGGGCCCCCGGGCAGCGCCCCTCGGCCAGAGCGCCCCCAGCCCAAACCCCCTACACGTACCCACCCAGCACCCGCCGAGCCACCGAAGTGATGTGCAACTCGTCCGGCCCGTCGAGGATCCGCGCCGCGCGCCCCGTGCGCAGGAGCGCGGGCAGCGCGGTGTCGGGCCCGAGCCCCGCCGCGCCGTGCACCTGCACCGCCGCGTCCACGACCTGTTGAAGCGTCCGCGCCGCCGCGACCTTGGCGAGACCCACCTCGACGTGCGCGTCCTCCCCGGCGACGAGCCGGGCCACCGCCTCGTGCACCAGCGGCCGCGCCGTACGCAGCGCGAGGAGCGACTCGAAGACATGGCGCTGGACGAGTTGGTGGGAGGAGAGCGCCCCACGGGACCCCGTACGGGCGACCGCCCGCGCGGCCATCAGGTCGAACGCCCGCTGAGCCTGCCCGAGCCAGCGCAGACAGCGCAGCGTGCGGCCGAGTTGGAGCCGCTCCCCGGCGACGGCGAGAGCGGCGCCGCGCACCCCGACGAGGTGGTCACCCGGCACCCGTACGCCGTCGAACTCGATCTCCCACTGTCCGCCCGCCCCGAGCACGGGCAGTTCCCGTACGACCCGGAAGCCGGGCGACGCCGTGGGCACGAGGAACAGCGACAGGCCGTCGCGGTCCGGCGACGCGCCGTCCGTGCGGGCCAGGACGGTGACGAGGTCCGCCCCCGCAGCCCCGGAGGTGAACCACTTGCGGCCGGTCAGGCGCCAACTCCCGTCCGGCCGGAGGTCGGCGCGGGTACCGGTGAGGAAGGGGTCGGTGCCCGGCACGTCGGGCTCGGTCATCGCGTAACAGGTGCGCAGCTCGCCCGAGACGAGCCGCGTGAGATACGCCTCGCGGACCCGCGCGCTGCCGTGGCGGCGCAGCATCGTCACATCGAGGAGCGGCGCGGAGCCGAGCGCGGCGGGTCCGTGATCGCTGGCGCCCTCCGCCTCGGCGAACGTCGCGTACTGGGCGAGGCCGAGCCCCTGCCCGCCCAGTTCGGCTGGCAGCGGCAGCGCCCAGAGACCGGCCCGCCGGGCCCGCTCCCGCAGGGTCCGCAGCACGGCGTCGGCCGGTGGTCCGCCCGCGTCCAGGGTGTCCTCGTACGGCATGACGTGTTCGCGTACGAAGGTGGCGACGCGCTCGGGCAAGGCGGCCAAGTCGGATGAGTCGGGTGAGCTGGGTGAGCCGGATGAGTCGAGTGAGCCGGATGAGCTGGATGAGTCGGGTGAGCCGGGTGAGGGCGCGGTGCCGTCGTCGGCCGGGGCCACCGCCCCCACCCCGGCCGCGCCCCCGCCCCGCTCGCCCGACACGTCCACCTCATCCACCCCAGCCATCCCAGTCACCTCAGCCCTCTCGTCCACCACACCCACCACGTCCTCCGCTGCCACCGCTCCCACCGCTTCCTCTGGTTCACCGGGAACCCGCGGGCCCGGGCGCCCGACTGTCTTCCAAGGAACTGGTCGGGTGCCGACGGCCTCGGGTTCCCGCGTTCGGAACGACCCCGGCGGGGGCTGCCCCCGCACCGGGAGAGGAGATACGACTGACATGACGTCACCACCCCTCACCACAGTGCGGACCGCCGCCCTGCCCCTGGAGTCGCTGCGCTGCGACGTCGCAGGGCCGCAGGAGCTGACGCGGGTCGTCGCCGAGCATCTGCGCCTGCTCGGCGCCGAGATAGCCGGTACGGCCGGGCGGGCGGAGGCCACCGGGACCGCGGCGCCTGCCGGAGCCAACGGGACCGGGGCCACCGGAGCCGAGGCCACCCCCGGAGCCCCGGAGCCCGGCGCCGAGCCCCACACCCACGCCCGTGTCGTCCTTACCGGCGACGGGTTCGGGCCGGTGACGGCGGAGGTGCACTGGGCGGAGGCCCGGACGACGGCGTCGCGCGACGCGGTGAGCGCGCGGCGCGGCGGCGACGCGTGCACCCCGTCCGAAGCTGAGACGGCCACCCCGGCACGGGACACAGCGACTTCGCCCGCGCGGGACGTGCCGCCCCCGGCATCGGACGACGTGCTGCCCGCGGCGACGGCGCCCGCCGGGCCCGACGCTTCCCCGGAGGACACCTCCGCCGAAGGCACGACGCAGCACACCTCCGCCGAAGACGCGACCGCCGTCGGCCCCGCCGGGTCGGCGACCGCCCCGGACACCCCCACCCCGCACCTCCGCGAAGCACCCCCCACCCCCGACGAAGCCACCGTCCAAGCCGCCACCGGCATCATGTCCGTGCACGGGCGCCGGGACGACGGCCCTCGCGGGCTCGGCGCCGACTACGCCGCCACCGCCGCGGGCGTCCTCGCCGTGCAGGGGATGCTGGCCCAGCTCATCGCCCAGGCCCGGGGCGGCGACGCCCACGCGGCGGGGCGGGTCACGACCAGTGCGGCGCGTGCGGGGCTGCTCGCGGTGTCGCAGTACCTCGCGGCCACCGGCGCCGACGAGGACGAGGCGGCGCGACTCGCCCCGGGCGGGCCCCCGTTCACCTCCGCCGACGGCACCCGCTTCGAGCTGGAGACCCTCGACCCCGGCGCCTGGGCCGCGTTCTGGCGGGCCCTGGACGCGCCGGGCGAGGCGATACGTGCCGGCTGGCGGCCCTTCCAGTTCCGGTACGCCACCGCCTGCGCGCCCATCCCGGAGGCCCTGCACGCCACGGCCCGCGCCCACGCGTGGGCACGCATAAGGCAGGCCGCGGTCACCTCGGGCGCCGAGGTCTGCGCCCTGCGCACCCTCGAGGAGCGGGCGGCCGAGCACGACGGCGCCGCGCCCTGGTCCCTGGCACGGCTCGGCCCGGCCGCCGCCGCGCCCGGGCGGAAGGACCGCCGACTCCCCACCCCGGAGCTCCCGTTGGCCGGGATCACCGTCCTGGAGGCGGGTCGCCGCATCCAGGCCCCGCTGGCCGCCCACCTGCTCCGCCTCCTCGGCGCCGACATCGTCCGCATCGAGCCCCCGGGCGGCGACCCCCTGCGCGGCATGCCGCCCGCCTGCGGCGGCGTCTCGGCCCGCTGGCTGGCCCTGAACCGGGGCAAGCGCGCCGTCGAGGCCGACATCAAGTCCCCCTCCGGGCGCCGCCGTCTGCGCGAACTCGTCGCCGACGCCGATGTGTTCCTGCACAACTGGGCCCCCGGCAAGGCCGCCCAGCTCGGCCTGGACGCCGTCGACCTCACCGCCGTCAACCCGGGCCTCGTGTACGCGTACACGAGCGGCTGGGGCGACCGGCTCGACGACGCCCCCATGGGCACCGACTTCATGGTCCAGGCCCGCACGGCCGTCGGCGCGGCGGTCCGTCCGGCCGACGAGCCGCCCGCGCCCTCCCTGATGACCCTCCTCGACGTGCTCGGCGGCCTCCTCGGCGCGGAGGCCGTTCTCGCCGGGCTGCTCCTGCGCGAGCGCAACGGCGGGCGCGGCGTACGCGTCGACTCCTCCCTCCTCGGCGCCGCCGACACCCTCACCGCCCCCGCCCTGCGCCGCGCGGCCCACGGCGCCGACCCCCGCCCGCCCGCCGGTTTCCGCCGCCCCCTGCGCACGGCGGACGGCTGGCTCGCCCCGACCGACACCTGCGCGGCGGCCGCGGCGGCGTACGACCTGAGCGCCCTGCCCACGCCCGACGCCCTGGACCTCCTGCGCTCCCACGGCCTGACCGCGACGCCCGTCACCACCGACCTCGTCGCCCTGCACACCGACGCGCGCTTCACGGACTCGATCGGGCGCGACACGCACGGGGCGCCCGTCGTCCCGGACCCGTGGGCCTTCTCCTGACGCCCGCCGCGACCCGCGGCCGCCGCAACGGCCCACGCAACGGCCCGTACACCGGCCCGTGCACCGGTCCCCACACCGGCCCGCACACCGGCCCCGACACCGGCCCGCACACCGGTCCCCACACGGGCCCGCGCACCGGCCCCCACACCGGCCCGCGCGCGACGCCCCGAACGCCTCCCTCCCTCTCCCTCCCAGGAGCCCTCATGCCCCGCCCCCTGAACGACCTCCTGCCCGCCTCCCTCCGCCGCGCCTGGGCGGTCGACGGCACCTGCCCCGACCTCGACCTGTACAGCCTGTTCCGGGCCCGGCAGATCAGCGATCTGCACCGCACGGCCGTCATCGACGCCAAGGGCAAGCTCTGTTACACCGCCCTGGACCGCAAGGTCCGATGTCTGGCCGTCGGGCTCAGAGAGCTCGGCGTCGCGGCCGGAGACGTCGTCGGCGTACAACTCCCCAACGCCCGCGCGGCGGTCATCGCCGACCTCGCCCTCGCGGCCATCGGCGCCGTCGCCCTGCCCTTCCCCGTGGGCCGCGGCGCCGCCGAGGCCACGAGCCTGCTGCGGCGCGCCGACGCGGTGGCCGTCATCGCCGCCGCGGAGCACCGCGGCGCCCACCCGGCGGCGGCCCTCCTCGCCGCCGCCCCCACGTCCCTGCGGCACGTCATAGCCGTCGGTCCCGGTGCCCTCCCCGAAGGCGCAGTCCCCTTCGCCCAGTTGCTGCGCGCCGACCCCGCCGCGTTCGTGGCCGCCCGCCCCGACCCGGACGGCCCCGCCCGCATCCTGGTGTCGTCCGGCTCCGAGGCCGAGCCGAAGATGGTCGCGTACTCCCACAACGCCCTCGCCGGGGGCCGCGGCAACTTCTTCGCCTCGCTGATGCCGGACCCGGCCGAGCCCCCGCGCTGCCTCTTCCTCGTACCGCTGGCCTCCGCGTTCGGCTCCAACGGCACGTCCGTCGCCCTCGCCCGGCACGGCGGCACCCTCGTCCTGCTCGACCACTTCACGCCCGAGGCCGCCATCGCCGCCGTACGGGAGCACGAACCCACCCACGTCCTGGGCGTCCCGACGATGGCCCGCATGATCCTCGACCGCCTGGAGCAGGAGCGCGAACAGGACCAGGAAGGCGCCGGGAAGCTCCCCGCGCCCACAGCCCTCGTGCTCGGCGGCTCCCCCCTCGACGCCACCACGGCCGCCGAGGCCCGGCACGCCTTCGGCTGTCCCGTCGTGAACCTCTACGGCTCGGCGGACGGCGTCAACTGCCATACGGGGCTGGGGACGTGGGGCGGCGGGCCGGGGGATGGCTCCGCCGGAGCCGGAGCCGGAGCCGGGGACGGCCCCGGGGCCGTCCCCGGGAACGCGAACGGGGACCGGTACGGCATCGTCGCGGGCCGCCCCGACCCCCGCGTCGCCGACATCCGCGTCGCCGA
The DNA here is from genome assembly GCF_042677545.1 of Streptomyces sp. NPDC127108. Lineage (NCBI taxonomy): Bacteria > Bacillati > Actinomycetota > Actinomycetes > Kitasatosporales > Streptomycetaceae > Streptomyces > Streptomyces sp. NPDC127108. The sequence goes on from NZ_JBHXTE010000002.1 coordinate 36,551, forward strand.
TCCCACCACCCACGAGCCCCTGCCGGAAGGCGCCGTCGGCGAGATCGTCGCGCGCGGCCCGATGACGCCCCTGTGCTACGTCGGCGCCCCCGAACTCGACGCCCGCTACCGCACCCCCGACGGCTGGGTCCGCACCGGAGACCTCGGGCTCCTCGACGCGGACGGCGTCCTGCACGTCGTCGGCCGCCTCAAGGACGTGGTGATCCGCGGCGGCGCCAACATCAGCCCCGCGGAGGTCGAGCGGGAGCTGAGCGCGCATCCGCTGGTACGCGACGTGGTGTGCGTCGGCGTTCCCGACCCGGTGATGGGGGAGCGGCTCGCGGCCTGCGTGGTCCCGGCGTCCCGCGCGGCCGGGCCCGCGCCGACCCTCGACGACCTGGTCCTGCACCTGACCGGCCGCGGCATCGACCGCGTCAAGCACCCCGAACGGCTGCTGCTCGTCGAGGAGTTGCCGCTCACCCCGGCGGGCAAGCCGGACCGGGCGGCGCTGCGGGAGCGGGCCGCGCGGGCCTGAGGCCGGGCGGCGAAAGGGGCGGGGGGTGGTGCCGGGGAGAACATCCCCGGCACCACCCCCCGACTCAACGCGCCCGGCCCCGGCGCCCCATCAGCCCATCCTTCAGCCCTTCGCCTTCATCGCCTTCATGGCTTTCTTCAGCTCCGCCGCAGCGTCCCGGTACACCGGCAGCAGATCCAGGTCCTTGCCCGGGTAGTTGACGATCTTCACCTGTGCGGCGCCGGAGTCGGGGAGGACCTTCCCGGTGGACATGTGCGCGTTGTCGAGGACGAACGCGGGCTTCTTCGCGGAGAGCCGGGCGAGCTGTCCGGCGGTCACCGCTTCCGGCCCGTACGTGCCGACGGTCCGCGCGCCCGCCATCCGCGCCGACCACGTGGTGAACACCTGGCTGACGACGGCCGGGCTGGTGCCGCCGGGCCAGGACGCCTTGAGGTCCTTGGCGAGCGCGGCGTACTCGCGGTCGAAGGTCTTGGTCCAGCCGGCCGCCGCGGCCTTGGTGCCGAAGAGCCCGCCGAGCCGGGTGACCTCGCCGCGCACCTTGGCGGCGTCGTTGTCGAGGTTCACCTTGACCAGCTCGGCGTCGGAGCCCGCCGCGTCCTTGATCTTCCCGGCGTACGGCTCGAAGGGCGCGTACAGGACGAAGTCGGCCTTCGCCACGGCGGCGAGGTCGGACGGCTTCGGGTCGTAGTCCGGGGCGTGCTGCGTGGACGGCGGGATCAGGACCGTGACGTTCTTGGCGCCCGCGGCCTTGGCGAAGGCGCCCTCCCACGTGGTGGTGGCGACCACGACGGGCCCGTCCTTCTTGCTGTCCGAGCCTCCGTCGGACGAGTCGTCGCCGCAGCCAGCGGCCGTGCCGGCGAGGACGGCGCTCAGTGCGAGGAGGGCGGGCTTGCGGAAGTGGGGGATGCGGACGCCGGTGCGCGCCATGAGGTGATGCTCCGTTCGGGGATGAGGTGGACGGCGAGGACGACGGCCCCCGCGGTCAGGACGAGGACGGGCCCTGGCGGCCAGTCCAGCCAGAGGGCGATGAGGAAGCCCGTGACGTTGACGGCGAGGCCGATGACCACGGCCCACAGCGCGATGGTGGTGAGCCGCTTGCCGAGGCGGCGTGCGGCGAGCGCGGGAAGCAGGGTGAGCGCGTCCACGAGCAGCGCCCCGGTCAGCTTGATCGCCCCGGCCACGGCGACGGCGACGAGGACGAGCAGGACGACGGTGAGCGGGCCGACGGGTACGCCCGAGCACTGCGCGAGTTCACGGTCGTAGAGGAGCAGCGCGAGGTCGCGTCGGCGCCACCAGAACAGCGCGGGGACCACGACGGCGAGCACCCCGACCACGACGAGGTCGGCGCTGCCGACGGACAGGATCGACCCCCACAGCAGCGCGAACGCGCCGGAGGCGTTGACCCCGGACACGGAGAGGACGAGCAGCGCCGCCGCGATGGCCATGCTCATCAGGAGCCCCATGGCCCCGGAGAGCCCGGCCGGTGTCCTGGCCAGCGGCGCGACCCCCGCCCCCGCGAGCGCGCACGCCACCAGGGCGCACAGCATCGGATCGAGCCCCGTGAGCAGCCCCACGGCAATCCCGAGCAACGCGACGTGCATCATCGCGAACCGCACCGGCATGATGTCGAGCCCCACGATCACGACCCCGACGATCGGCAGCCCGACGGCGGCGAGCAACAACGCGAACCCGGCCCGCTGCACAGGCACGAGTTCGAGCATCAGCCCCACGTCGGCCGTGGCGAGAACAGTCATCGCAACACCTCGGGTTCCCCGAGCAGACGCCCCCTGAAGCCCATGACGAACCGCGAACCGGCGGCAACCTCCACCCGGTCTGGCCCAAGACCCCAGCCGGTGCGACTTTCGAGCACGAGCTTCGGGCCGGCGCCGACCCCCCAGCCTGTCCGGCGTTTGAGGACGTGCCGCGGAGCAGCGATCAGCGGCGGCTCGTCCCACCCGCCCGGGACCCCCACCCCACCCCGTCCCGCCTCAGCCCGTCCGGCGTTTGAGGACGAGGCCGAAGGCCGATCGGGGGCGCACCGTGCCACGGCAACGGGACACCCACCCCGGGGTCCAGGGGCGGCGCCCCGGTTTCGGGAAGGGGCGGGATCGGGGAGCCCCCGGCAAGGCCTCACCCCTCCACCTCCCGCAGCCGCCCCGCCGCCATGTCGAGCACGCGATCACAGCGCTCGGCGAGCGCCCGGTCATGGGTGACGACCACAAGCGTGACCGGCAGCGCGGTGAGCGCGGCGGCAGCCTCCTCCTGGCCCGCGAAGTCGAGCGCGGCGGTGGGCTCGTCGGCGAGCAGCACCCCGGCCCCGGCGGCGACGCACCCGATGGCACGGGCCAGGTACATCCGCTGCAACTGCCCCCCGGACAACGTGTCCAGAGGCTGCCGCCGCAAAGCGCCGACGCCCAACTCCCCGGCCGCCTCCGCGGCCTGCTCGGGCGCGCCGCCGGAATCCAGCAACTCCCCCGCGAGCAGCGGGAACCGGCCGGCCGCGGGCTTCTGCGGCACCCAGGCGCAAGCCCGCCGCCGCCACGTCCGATCCGCCGCGGACGCGGTGTCGCGGCCGCCGACGAGGATGGTCCCCGCAGTCTGCCGGTGCAGGCCGAGGACGGCCCGCAGCAGCGTGGACTTGCCGGATCCGTTCGTCCCGGTGAGCGCCACGCGTTCCCCGGCGGCGACCTCCAGGTGCACGTCGTCGACGGCGACCACGCGCCCATGGCCGCAGGTCACACCCCGCATGCGTATGTCCAGACCACCCATCGGTCGCCCATGCCCCTCTCCCGGCCCTGGTCGTGGGCCTGTTCAGGCCTCTTCAGGCCTGCTCCGGCCTCTTCCGGCCTGTCCCGGCCGCTGTCCCGGGGCAGTAGTCGGACGGGCGGGGCGGGAAGTTCCCGTGGGCGGGCGGCGGATCCGCGGCTCAGCTGCCGGGCCTGACCACCACGGCCCGTACCGTCACCTCCCCGCTGTGCCTGAAGCGCAGGACGAAGGGCACCTTGTCGCCGACCCGCAGCGTCCTGGTGGGCCGCAGCATCACGTCCAGGCCCTCGGGCGTCATCCGCACCACGGACCGCGCGGGCACGGCCGCGGAGTCGACCATCCGCATCGACTCCACGTTCCCGGGCCGCTCCACGGTCCGGCTGAGCATGACGTCGTCGGCCTCGGGCGAACGGACGGACAGCAACACGTCCCCGGACTCCCCGGTGTTGGTGATCCGGAAGAACGCCGCGGTCTCCTCGGTACTGCCGTACGGCAGGAACACCCGCCCGTCGTCGACCGTCACGCGCGCGGGGCTGCCCGCGGCCCCGGCGGCGACCCACAACGAGAGCCCGCACAGGGCGAGCGCGCAGGCGAGGACGGGGGCGAGGACGCCGGGGAGGGCGGACCGCAGCCGTGCGTACGTATCACCGGTGGCGCCGGGACCACTGGTGGCACCGGAACCGCCGACGGCACCGGAACCGCCGACGCCACCGGGGCCTTCGGCGCCCCCAGGACCTTCGGCGACCCGCTCCCGGGCATTCGGACGTGCCTTCACCGCAGGCTCCTTCCTCGCGCGGCCCGCGCTCCCCGAGCCCGCTCCCGACCTGAGGGCTCCCGACCTGAGGGACCCCGCCCTGCCCGCTCCCGACCTGAAGGGCCTCGCCCCGCCTGCTCCCGCGCCGCACTCCGCGGCACCGGCTCCCACGTACGCAGCCGCAGGCTGTTCGCGACCACGAGCAGGGAGCTGGCCGACATGGCGAGGGCCGCCGTCATCGGGCCGAGACGGCCGACGGCGGCGAGCGGTACGGCGAGGGCGTTGTAGCCGAACGCCCAGACCAGGTTGGCGCGGATGGTGGCCAGGGTGCGCCGGGCGAGGCGCACCGCGACGGCCGCCGTGCCGATGTCCCCCGAGGCCAGCGTCACGTCGGCCGCGCCGATCGCGGCGTCGCTGCCGCAGCCCATGGCGATGCCGAGGTCGGCGCGGGCGAGCGCAGCCGCGTCGTTCACGCCGTCGCCGAGCACCGCGACGCGGCGCCCCGCCGCCCGAAGGCGCCCGACCAGCTCCGCCTTGTCCTCGGGCGTGCAGCGCGCGTGCACCTCGTCGATCCCCAGCTCGGCGGCCACGGCGTGTGCGGTCGCGGCCCGGTCCCCGGTGGCGAGGACCGGCTCCACGCCGAGCCGCCGCAGCCGGTCCACCGCGCGGTAACTCCCGGCCCGCAGCACGTCCCCCACGGCCACGACGGCCTCGACGGCACCGTCCACCCGCACCAGGACGACGGTCCGCGCGGCGGCCTCGGCGTCGGCGATGGCGCGGGCGAGGCCCTCGGGGAGGGCTTGGTCGGAGCCGTCTTGAGAGGCGTCTTCGGGGAGACCAGTACCCTCCGCGAGGTCAGGTGCGGGGTCCTCGGCGTGCGCGCGGGCGAGGCCCTCGGGAAGTGCGAGGCCGGAACCCTCGGCGCGTGCGCGAGCGATCCCCTCGGGGAACGCACGGGCAGAGCCCCCGGGCACCCCCTCCGCCCCCGGCGAGCACACCTCCACCAGCCGCCCCTCCACCACACCCCGCACACCCCACCCGGGCCGCGCCCGGAACTCCGTGACCTCGGGCAACTCCCGGTCCGGCAGCTCCTGTCGGGCGTACGCGGTGATCGCGCGACCCAGCGGATGCTCCGAGCCCCGCTCCACCGCCCCGGCGAGCCGCAGGGCCGTGTCCCGGCCCAGGCCGTCCGGCGCGGCGGTGACCTGGGTGACGGTCATGTGTCCCGTCGTCAGCGTGCCGGTCTTGTCGAGGACGACCGTGTCGACGTTGCGGAGCGTCTCCAGGGCGCGCGGTCCGCTGACGAGGACGCCGAGTTGGGCGCCGCGTCCGGTCGCGGCGAGGAGCGCGGTGGGCGTGGCGAGGCCCAGGGCGCAGGGGCAGGCGACGACGAGGACGGCCACGGACGCGGTGACGGCGGCCTGCGGGTCGGCCCCGGCGCCGAGCCAGAACCCGAGGACGGTCACGGCGAGCGTCAGGACGACGGGGACGAAGACGCCCGCCGCGGCGTCCGCGAGGCGCTGGGCGCGGGCCTTCCCGGCCTGGGCCTCCGTCACCATCTTCGTGATGCGGGCGAGTTGGGTGTCGGAGCCCACGGCGGTGGCCCGCACGACGAGCAGCCCACTCTCGTTGACGGCGGCCCCGACGACGTCCTGCCCGGGGCCGACCTCCACCGGCTCGCTCTCACCGGTCACGAGGGACAGATCGAGCGCGGAGTGCCCGGACACCACCACACCGTCGGTTGCCACCCGATCCCCGGGCCGGACGACGAACTCCTGCCCCACCAGCAACTCCCCGGCGGGCACGAGCCGTTCACCACCCCCCGGGTCCCGTACCGCGACGTCCTTGACGGCGAGCGAGGCAAGCGACCGCAGCGCCGCCCCGGTGCCGTGCCGCGCCCGCGCCTCCAGGAAGCGCCCCGCGAGCACCGAAAGGGGCACGCCGACCGCAGCCTCCAGATACACGTGCGCGCCACCGCCCGCCGACGGCAGCACCTCGAACGGCATCCGCATCCCCGGCTCGCCCGCCCCGCCGAGGAACAGCGCGTACGCCGACCAGGAGAAGGAGGCCGCGACACCCAGCGACACCAGCGTGTCCATGGTCGCGGCGCCGTGCCGCAGGCCGCGTACCGCCCGCAGGTGGAAGGGCCACGCGCCCCACACCGCGACCGGCGCCGTCAGCATGAAGCACAGCCACTGCCAGTTGCGGAACTGCCAGGCGGGCACCATCGACAGGACGAGCACGGGCAGTGAGAGCAGCGCGGTGACCAGCAGCCGCTGCCGCTCGGCCCGCGCCTCGTCGTCGCCCGCCGCCGGTTCCGCCGCCGACGGCGTGGGCGGTGCGGGCGGCGGGGGCGGCTCGGCCGTGTACCCGGCGCGCACGACGACGGCGACGAGCTCGTCCGTGCCCGTGCCGACGGGGTGGCGCACCCGGGCCCGGCCGGTGGCGAGGTTGACGGTCGCGCTGACGCCCGCCAGCTTGCCGAGTTTCTTCTCGACGCGGTTCACACAGGCGGCACAGGTCATCCCGCCGACGATCAGGTCGGTGGTGACGGTGGCTTCGGGGGTCACTGGCCGTGGCCCCCGTGTCCGCCCCCGTGGCCCCCGCCCGAGCCGCCGTCCTTGTCGTCGCCGTGCCCGCCGTCCGGCGTCGAGGACCGCATCCCCGGCGCCACCGGCCCCATGGACGAGCCGACTTGATACGCGACGGCGAAGACGACGACGAGCAGGAGGAGGAACCCCAGGAGCACGGGTGGCGGCCGCCACACCCCGGACGCTCCCGGCGTACGTGCACTGCTTGACGTACGCGAACTCGGCGACGTACCCGAAAGGGACGAACGCTCGTCTGCCATCGACGCTCCCGTGGCTGATCCGGCGGCGCGGGCAGCGGACGCCCGGCACCGGCCAGGTAGTCGCGCGCCGCCGCCAGTGGGTTCCCGGGGGGTGTGAGACGTGCCATCCCGGACGTGTCGCAGTTGGGCCGAACGGGTGACTTGCGCAAGAATTGCCTGGTGCAGACGTTGAGGACGAGTCAGGACGGGGTTGCTCTGTGACCAGCCACGAAGCCACCGACGAACAGTGGGAAGGGCTCGCCCAGGTCGTACCGCTGCGCGGCCGCAACGAATGGCCGTCGTGGCCGGGGCACCGCGCGCTGCCCGACGCCGAGACGGAAGCGCGCCGACGTTTCATCGTGACACGTGTGAACATCTTCGCGGACGCCCGTGAGGTCGCCGAGCACCTCATGGCGCAGACGCCGGTCCTGCTCGACCTGTCCGGCGCGGAGACCGAAGTCGCCAAGCGGGTCCTCGACTTCAGCAGCGGCGTGGTCTTCGGACTCGGCTGCGGGATGCACCGCGTGGAGAAGAACGTCTTCCTGCTGTCCCCGGCCGACACCGAGGTGCAGGGCCTGGTGGAGGCGGCGACCGGCATATAGACCGGTGCGCGGCCGGTGCGGGGCCGCTGTCTGGCTGCCTGTGTGGCCGCTGTGTGGCCGCTATGTGGCTGGAAGACGGGGAGCACGAGGGCCGGGGCCGGTGGTGATCTAGCCCAACTCGCCCTCCCACGTGGGACTTCGGCCGCCGATCCCTCGATCGTGCGAAGGTCGCTTGGGCAAAACGGTTCGGCTTGTCCACCGGCCCGTAGCTTCCGTTCATGACTGTGCACTCGCGCCGGGCGCTCGCGCAGGATCCGTCGGCCCGGGCCAAGCCACGCGTCACCGAACTGCGGCTCTCCGCCTTCGCGGGCCACCGCGGCGCCGCGTTCCCGCTCGGCCCGCTCACGCTCTTCGCGGGCCCGAGCGGCAGCGGCAAGACGAGCGCGCTGCGGGCGTACGAGGCGCTCGCGCTGCTCGGTGCCGGAGTCGAACTCGTCGATGTCTTCCCCGAGCCCACCCGCTGCGTCCCCGAGCGCGCACGTGCCGACGGCCAGGCCCGCCGCGGCTTCCGCATCGGCTGTACGGTCGACGGCCCCGCCGGACCCGTCCGGCTCGACGTCGCCGTCCAGGCCGAGCCGGAACTGCGCATCGCGGGCGAGCGGTTGACGCGCGACGGGCTCACCCTCCTGGAGACCGCGCTGCGCGACCCCGGCCGCCGCGCCGTCCAGGCCGCCTGGCACACGGCGGGCGCCGCGCCCGTGACCCGCGCGCCGCTGCCCGACGACCGGCTCGGCACGGCCCTCCTTCCGCTGCGCGTCGCGGGCAAGACCGATGGCCAGCGCCTGGTGCTCGCCGCGGCCGAGCAGGTCGTCGTGGCGCTGCGCTCGGTGTTCACCTGCGATCCGCGGCCCGGCCGCATGCGGGAGCCGGTGCCGCCCGGACTCGTCGGCGCCGGCCGGCTGCTCGGCGGCTGCGACAACCTCGCGGAGGTCCTGTGGCGGACCCGCTCCGAGTGCGGCAACCGGCACGCCCAGCTCGTGGCGGCGCTGCGCTCCGGCTGCGCGGGACCGGTCGCCGACGTCCTCGCCGAGGAGACCCGCGACGGCGCGCTGCGGGCGCTGCTCGACCGCGGCGACGGCGTCCGCACCTGCGTCGGACGGCTCGGCGACGGCGAACTGCGCTATCTCGCCCTCGCCCTGGTGCTGCTCACCGGGCCGCGCGTCCTGGAGGTCGACCCGGTGGCGGAGGTCCCGGAGGCCTACCAGAGCCTCACCGTCCTCGCCGACGGCTTCGACCGCTGCCTGGACCAGCGCCAGAAGCGGGCCCTCGCGGACCTCGCGGTACGCATGTGCGGACGCGGGCACCTGCGCCTGATCGGGGCCGTGGCCGACGCGACGTGGGCCGCGACGGCGGACGGGGTGACGGTGGTGGACCTGGGGCGGGCCGGGAGCGGTAGCGGGGGCGCGGGAGCCGAGGGCGCACCGGCTGCCCGTCGCGCGCGGGTGCCGAGATCGCGGACGCCCGGGATGTAGTTGACTTGGGGCGTGACAGACCAAGACGTAGCGGGACTGCAGCGCAGGCTGGCCGAGTTCGCGGCCGCGCGGCACTGGGAGCCCTACCACACGCCCAAGAACCTCGCCGCCGCGCTCAGCGTGGAGGCCTCCGAACTCGTCGAGATCTTCCAATGGCTGACGCCGGAGGAGTCGGCGCGGGTGATGGCCGACCCGGACTCGGCGCACCGCGTCACGGACGAGGTCGCCGACGTCCTCGCCTATCTCCTCCAGTTCTGCGAAGTGCTCGGCATCGACCCGCTGCAGGCGCTCGCGGCGAAGATCGAGCGGAACGAGCACCGCTTCCCGGCGCCCTAGCGCCCGCGTGCGCCGGAGGGCGGCTCCCGGCGCGGTGCGGCCCGTTCTCCGGCGCGGGCGCGGCTCATCCGCCTCGTGAGTCCCCGGCCGTCACCGCCTGTTGGACATGCCGAAAGCCCCCCAAAGACACCTCATCGTCACTCTCCGGAGTTGATGCATTGTCCACAGTCGATTTTTTGTCCACAGATTTCAGGCTTCCTCTGGCTTTTCGTCCTGAAGGCGCTCACTGTGGGTAGTGGATAAGGGAGTTCGGATGTACGTGCTGTGAGTGGGCGCGCGATGAAGTGGGGACAGCGCATGGATGCGATGCGGCTCATCGAGGCGAGCAGGTGCGCTCTGGCGCGGAGTCAGGAGTCCGCGGCCATCGTGGTGGAGGTGTGGCAGTCCCAGGCCCTGGCACAGGCGATCGGCAGCCGCCTCGCGGTCGCGGGCCCACCGGAGTTACGGGGCGAGGCGCTGGGCCTGAGCGAGCTCAGCGGCAGAGGCTGCGCGGTCCTGGATCCCCCGCAGTCCGGGACCCAGGAGATACGGGCCGCGGGCCTGACGGACATAGGAGACGCCCACGACACCCTCCTGGGCCTCGGCGCCCTCCTGGGCGAAGTGGGCATCGCCCTGGTCACGGTGGCCATGGGAGCCGAGGACGAGGGGGTGTACTGGCAGTGCATGGAAGCCATCGACGCCGCCGACGAGTCCCGCGACCGGGTCCTCGAAATGCTCCGCAGACTCGCGGCCCGCGAACGCAACGCGGTGTCTGGCGGGAGCGCCTTGGACCGGGGAAGCCGAGGGGGCCGGGGGAGGGGTGACCGGGTGCCGGAGGGGAAGTCGCCCTCCTGCTGAGGGCGGGCTCGGGTCGGCAAGCGATAGCCCGTCCGGCGATTGAGGACGAGCGCGGAGCGCGATCGGCGGTGGCCCCGGGCGGGCATGGCCCGGCCGCCGGGTGGGATGCGGCGGCCGGGGCGTCCGGTGCGGCGACGGCGCCCGTCAGACGCGGTCCTGCTCCTCACCGGCAGGCGGCCGCGTGGTCGTGGACTGCTGGAGGTCGGCGTCCAGTTGGGTCAGATCCGCGTTGAGCGCGGCCATGAGCTCCTCCATCTGCTGCAGCAGGCCCTTGGGCGCACCCTGCTGCCCGGCCGGTGCCTGCGCGCGAGCCTGCTCCGGCACCACCTCGTCGCGGGGCTGCTCCGGCGCGAGCGGGTCGTGCGCCTGCTCGGGCACGGCTTCCTGGGACATGACGGCCTCCTCGGCCCGCGCCCCGCCGGTCCCGGGGGCGCGCCCCGGCCGGGCAAGGCGGTTGATGCGGGGGACGCGTCGGCAGCGACCGCCGGCGCGGGTGCCGGGCGGTCCGGCTCCGCCGAGCCAACGATCACCCGTGCGGCGCGGTCACTGCGACGGACCCGCCCCGGTCGCCGGGTTGACGGATTTCACCCGACCGGGGCGGCGGTGGACCGGTGGGACAGAGGAGGTTGACGGGCGTTCGACCGTGCAGGATGGAGGTATGGATCTTCGCATCTTCACCGAGCCCCAGCAGGGGGCCACCTACGACACTCTGCTCGCCGTCGCCAAGGCGACCGAAGACCTGGGCTTCGACGCGTTCTTCCGTTCCGACCACTATCTGCGCATGGGCGCGGTCGACGGGCTGCCCGGGCCCACGGACGCCTGGATCACGCTGGCCGGGCTCGCCCGTGAGACCAAGCGCATCCGGCTCGGCACGCTGATGACGGCGGGCACGTTCCGGCTGCCGGGCGTGCTCGCCATCCAGGTGGCGCAGGTCGACCAGATGTCGGGCGGCCGGGTCGAGCTGGGTCTGGGCGCGGGCTGGTTCGAGGAGGAGCACAAGGCGTACGGCATCCCGTTCCCGAAGGAGAAGTTCGCGCGCCTCGAGGAGCAGCTCGCGATCGTCACCGGACTGTGGGACACGGCGCCGGGCGACACGTTCTCGTACGAGGGCACGCACTACCGGCTGACCGAATCACCCGCGCTGCCCAAGCCCGCGCAGGCCAAGGTGCCGGTCCTGATCGGCGGTCACGGCGCGAAGCGCACGCCGCGCCTCGCCGCGCGGTACGCGGACGAGTTCAACATCCCGTTCGCCTCGGTGGAGGACAGCGAGCGGCAGTTCGGCCGGGTGCGGGCCGCCGCCGAGGAGGCCGGTCGCAAGGCCGACGACCTGGTGTACTCGAACGCCCTGGTGGCGTGCGTGGGCAAGGACGACGCCGAGGTGGCCCGGCGCGCGGCCGTCATCGGGCGTGAGGTGGAGGAGTTGAAGGCCAACGGGCTCGCGGGTTCCCCGGCCGAGGTCGTCGACAAGATCGGCCGGTACGCGGAGATCGGCGCGAGCCGCGTCTACCTCCAGTGCCTGGACCTGTCCGACCTGGACCACCTGGAGCTGATCTCGGCGCAGGTGCAGTCGCAACTGTCGTAGCGAGCGCGAGGGCCCGCCGACGACTCGGCGGGCCCTCGCGTCAGGTGCGGTTGAGCACCGCAGGGTGCTGCTAGCCGCGGCCCTGGGTGGTGTGGGCGACGATGAAGTACTGGCCGCAGTTGCCGCCGAACCCCCACGTGCCGCGGCCCACCCACTTGCCGTAGATGGTCTTGCCGTTGCTGCAGTCCGTGACGGCCCGGGCCTGGCCGCTCTTCACGGTGCAGGTGGCGGACCAGTTGTTGACCTTCATCTTCCAGTTGCCGCAGCTGTAGTTGCCACCGGCGGAGGCGGGCGTCGCGGTGGCGAGGCCGCCGACGAGGAACGCGGCCGCGACGGAAGCGGTCACGGCATGGCGCCGCATGTTGAGCTTCAAGGAAGTCTCCCCCAGAGATGCCCTGTCGGGCGAACGGTACGTCTGCGAACACGACGGGGCGTGCTCATGATCATTCTAAGGGCGGGGCCGAGCCCGCCGAGGCCGGGGCGGGGAGCGTCCGGCAGGCCGGTGCCACCGATCGCTGTGGTAGGAACGGAAGGTGGCCGAGACACGGATCGATGTGGTGATCGCCGACGATCAGGAGCTGGTGCGGACCGGATTCAGCCTGATCCTGGGGGCACAGCCGGGCATCACCGTGGTCGGTGCGGCGGCCGACGGGGTGGAGTGCATCGACATGGCGCGTCGGCTGCGCCCCGACGTGGTGCTCGCCGACATCCGCATGCCGCGCCTCGACGGCCTGGAAGTGGTGCGGCAGTTGGCCGGTCCCGGTGTGGCCGAGCCGCTGAACGTCGTGCTGATCACCACGTTCGACCAGGACGACTACGTGCGGACCGGGCTGCGGAACGGGGCGTGCGGGTTCCTCCTGAAGGACGCGTCGCCGGGGCTGCTCGTGGAGGCGGTGCAGGCCGCGTCGCGCGGGGACGCTCTGGTGTCACCGGCGGTGACGGTGCGTCTGCTGCGGCGTCTGGAGGAGTCGGAGCGGGGCTCCGCGTCGGGGAACGCGGGGGCCGCCGGGCTCAGCGAGCGGGAGCTGGACATCGTGCGGCTCGTCGCGGTGGGGCGTACGAACCAGGAGATCTGCGACGAGTTGTTCCTGTCGTTGTCGACGGTGAAGACGTATCTGGCGCGGATCCAGGCCAAGCTCGTGGCCCGCAACCGGGTGGAGGTCGCGGCGTGGGCGTGGGAGCACGGCGTGGCGCACCCGGCGCGCTGACTCCCGGACCGTCCGAGGCGCCGGTCCGCCAGCGCCCTTGCGCCTGGCCGACCCTGTTCCCTCAGCGCCCTCGTGCCTCAGCCGACCCCGCCCCCTCGGCGCCCCGCGCCCCCTCAGCGCCCCTGCCCGTGGTCCTGGAGGACGTCCGCGGCGGCCGTCGCCAGCGGGAAGGCGGCCTCGACCTGCCAGCCGCCCTGGGGGAGCGCGCCGGTGCGCAGCGTCCCGTCCAGGGCCTCGACGCGTTCGCGCAGCCCGAGCAGGCCGAAGCCGCCGCGCCCGCCCGCCGGTGCGGTGCCCCGGTGCGGGGCCGCGGTGTTGGTGACCGTCACCCGTAGCCAGCCGGGTTCCGCGTCCAGGCGGACCGTTGCGCGGGCGCCGCAGGCGTGCCTGCGGACGTTGGTGAGGGCTTCCTGGACCAGCCGGAGCACGGAGATCTCGACTTCGGGGCTGAGCCGGGCGGTGCGGGCGGCGGCCGCGACGTCGAGGCGGGCGGGCGTGTCGGTACCGGAGGCATCGGGGGCATCGAGGGCATCGAAGGCACCGTTGGCACCGTTGGCACCGGAGGCGTCGGCGCTGGTGTGGGCGCAGTGGGCCGAGACGAGGTCGGCCAGTTCGGTGAGCAGGTCGCCGGGGCGCAGCGCGGCGTGATTGTCCTCCCGCAGGACGCCCACCAGACGGCGCATCGACTCCAGCGTCTCCGTGCCGGACCGGGCGATGTTGCGCAGCAGGGGGTCCACCTGGTCGGGCGCGCTGCCCTGGATGGTCACGGCGGCGTTGGCCTGGACGATGATGCCCGTCATGTGATGGGCGATCAGGTCGTGCAGGTCCCGGGCGAGGGCGAGGCGCTCCGCCTGGCGCACGTCGTGCACGGCCCGCTCCCTGCGGAGCTCCATGGCGCGCAGGGCACAGCCGGTGGCGACGCAGATGGCGAGGGCCACGGTCAGGATGTAGCCGCCCGCCACGAACGCGGACCAGGAGCCGCTGCGCAGCGGCAGCATCAGGACGGCGACGCACAGGGCGACGGTCGCCGCGGTCGCGCGCGCCGGACGCCAGGCGTGCGCCGTGGTGCGGATGGTGAGGAAGAGCAGTCCGCAGGTCTCCAGGGCTCCCCACCACTGCAGGCCGGAGGAGTCGATCAAGGTCCACACGGTCAGGGCGAGGGAGATCGTCACGGCGCCGACGACGCGTCGGCCCAGCGCGAACGCGCGCGGCAGGCCGAGGACGGCGAGGCCGATCAGCGGGCCGGTGACGATCACGGGCAGCCACGCGGTCGGCGCCTGGAGCGGAGCGGCGTTGGCGATGCGCGCGGCGCCGAAGTCCCCGAGCAGGATCAGCGCGAACGCCGTCAGGCTGCTGATCCTGAGGAGCCTGCCGCCGGCGGCCGGGTTGAGGGGGAGTTTCCAGTCCACGCCGATCAGCGTAGGAGCGGAAGCGGAGGCCCGTGTCGGCCGAATGACCGACAGGCCGGTTCGCGAAGGGTACGCACGGCTGACGGAACGGGCCCCCGCCAGGCGGAACCCTGGTGACCACGGCGGCCGGAGACCTACCCCCGGGGCCCGGCCGCCGCCCGCACGTCCCGGGACCGGGGGCGACGCACGCCCGCTGCGACCGGTTCGGCCCGCTGCACCCCAGCAGCAGGGCCCAGCCTGCTCGCACCCACAGGCGCCCCGCCTGCCCGCACCCACAGACAGAGAGTGATCGCACCCCCTCATGGCCACCTTCCTGCACCGCATCGGCCGGACCGCCTTCAGGCGACGCTGGCTGGTCGTCCTCCTCTGGGCGCTCGTCCTCGGTGCCGTGGGCGTCGCCGCCGCCAACGGCTCGGGCCCGCAGACATCCAACGTCACCCTCCCCGGCACGGAGGCACAGCGCGCCAACGACCTGCTGGAGAAGCAGTTCCCGGCCGCCAACGCCGACGGCGCCAACGCCCGCGTCGTTCTGCGGGCCCCCGGTGGGGAGAAGATTGGCAGCGCCGACAACCGAGCGGCGCTCGAGGCGACCCTGGCCGAGGTGAAGAAGTCCTCCGCGCACATCGCCAAGGTCACCGACCCCTTCGCGGCGAAGGCGGTCAGCGCGAACGGCACCACCGCCTACTCCCAGGTCACGTACAGCGTGACGGACACCGAGCTGACGGACCGTGACCACACCGGTCTCGACAAGGCGTTGGAGGCGGGCCGCGACCACGGTCTGACGGTGGAGGCGTCGGGGAACGCGCTGCGGCCGCCCGAGGAGGGCCACTCGGCGGAGGCCATCGGCTTCGCCCTGGCCGCCGTCATCCTCCTCATCACCTTCGGCTCCCTGGTCGCCGCCGGGCTTCCGCTGGTGACCGCGCTGGTCGGGGTGGCCGTGAGCATGACCGCCATCACGGCGCTCAGCGGGCCGTTCGACCTCAACAGCAACGCCTCGGTCCTGGCCACGATGCTGGGCATCGCCGTCGGCATCGACTACGCCCTGTTCATCGTCTCCCGCTACCGCTCCGAACGCGCCGAGGGGTACGACGCCGAGGAGGCCGCCGCCCGCGCCAACGGCACCGCCGGATCGGCCGTCGTCTTCGCCGGTCTCACGGTCGTGATCGCGCTCGCGGGGCTCGCCGTGGTGAACCTGTCCATCCTGACCGCGATGGGCCTGGCCGCCGCAGGGGCGGTCGCCGTCGCCGTGCTCGTCGCCGTCACGCTGATGCCCGCGCTGCTCGGCTTCGCCGGTGAACGGGTGGTCGGCAGGGGCCGCGGACGGTTCGTCCGCCGGTTCCTGCCGAGCCGGACCGCGGCGCCCGCGAGGACGGGCCTCGCGCAGCGCTGGATCGCGTTCGTCCTGCGCAGGCCCGCGCGGGTCCTGGTCCTGGCCGTCCTCGCCCTCGGCGTGATCGCCCTGCCCGCCACGAAGCTCGAACTCGGGCTGCCGGACGACGGCTCCAAGACCGCGTCCTCCACCCAGCGCAAGGCGTACGACATGCTGTCGCAGTCCTTCGGCCCCGGCTTCAACGGGCCGCTCACGGTGACCGTCGACGACCGGGATCCCGCCGTCGCCCGCACCGGGGCGGCGGAGCTGGGCACGTCCCTGAAGGAACTGCGCGACGTGGCCGCCGTGACCCCGGCCCTCTTCAACAAGGCGGGCGACACCGCCGTCATCACGGTCGTCCCGAAGAGCGCGCCGGGCAGCGACGCCACGAAGGAACTCGTCGGCGACATCCGGTCCCTGGCCGACCGCACCGGAGCGGACTCGGGCGCCCGCGCCCTGGTGACCGGCACGACGGCCCTCAACATCGACGTCTCCGACAAGTTCAGCAAGGCGATCGTGCCCTACCTGGCGCTCGTCGTCGGACTCGCGGTCCTCGTCCTGATCCTGGTGTTCCGTTCGATCCTCGTACCCGTCAAGGCCGCCCTCGGCTTCCTGCTCTCCGTGCTCGCCTCGCTGGGCGCGATCGTCGCGGTGTTCCAGTGGGGCTGGCTGAAGGACCTGATCGGCCTGGAGCAGACCGGTCCCCTCATGAGCCTGATGCCCATCCTGATGGTCGGCATCGTCTTCGGCCTGGCCATGGACTACCAGGTGTTCCTGGTGACCCGGATGCGGGAGGCGTACGTCCACGGCGCGGACGCGCGGACGGCGGTGGAGGCCGGTTTCCGGCACAGCGCGACCGTCGTCACCGTCGCGGCCCTCATCATGATCACGGTCTTCGCCGGGTTCGTCGGCTCCGAGGACGCCATGATCAAGGCCCTCGGCTTCGGTCTCGCGGTCGCCGTCGCCTTCGACGCGTTCGTCGTCCGCATGACGATCGTGCCCGCCGCCCTCGCCCTGCTCGGCAAGCGCGCCTGGTCCCTGCCCGGGTGGCTGGACCGGATCCTGCCCCACGTCGACATCGAGGGGGAGAAGCTGGCGCGTGCCGAGCCCACGGCGCCCCTGCCGGAGCAGCCGGACCCCCGGCCCGCGCACGACTACAGCGGACGGAGCTGAGCGGCGGAGGGTGGTGCCGGGCCTTGGGGGCGGAGCTCGGCGCCCGGCCTGAGCAGCAGGGCGTGGAGCCCGGCCTGAGCGGCAGGGGTTGGCGCCCGGCTTGAGCGGCGGGGCGCGGTGCTCGGCCTGAGGGGCAGGGGACGGCGCCCGGCCTGAGGAGCAAGTGATGGCGCCCGGCCCGAGGCGCAGGGGGTGGTGCCCGTCCGGCACCACCCCCTCGCCGGGGCGGGGCGAGGTGCGACGAAGGCGCAATCGGCGGGAGCCCGGGGCTGGTCAGCCCCTGCGTCCCTGGTCCAGGCTGGCCCTGCCCGACCTGGCGCCGCCCGCCGCGCCGCACCCCTGCCCGCCGCGCCCGCACCGTGCCCGCGCACCTCGCCCCAGGAGCCGCCCATGCCAAGGCCCCGCTTCGCCGTCCTCGGAGCCGGCAGCGTCGGCTGTCACCTCGGCGGCCACCTCGTCGCCGCCGGGCACGACGTGACCTTCATCGGCCGGTCCGCCGCCATGGCGACCCTGGCCGACCGGGGACTCACGCTCAGCAGCTCCACCCGCCCGCCCGTGCACCTCACACCGGACCGGCTGAAGCTGGCCACCGGACCGGAGGCGGCGGCGGGCGCCGACCACGTCCTCGTCACCGTGAAGAGCGCCGACACCGAGGCCGCCGCCACGGGCCTGGCCGCCCATCTCGCCCCCGGTGCCGTCGTGGTGAGCTTCCAGAACGGCCTGCGCAACCCCGCCGCCCTGCGCGCCGCGCTGCCCGGCCACGCCGTCCTCGCCGGGATGGTCCCGTACAACGTGATGCGGTCCGAGCCGGGCACCGTGCACCAGGGCATGCCGGGACGGCTCATGGCCGAGCCCGACGACACGCTCCTCGCCGCCTTCCGCGAGGCGGGCCTGGACATCGAGGCCCGCACCGACATGTCCGAGGTGCAGCACTCCAAGCTCCTGATGAACCTCAACAACGCGGTCAACGCCCTGTCCGGACTTCCGCTGCGCGACCAGCTCGGACTGCGGGCCTACCGCGGCTGCCTCGCCCTGTGCCAGCGCGAAGCGCTCGCCGCCTTCCGCGCCGCCGGGGTCGCGCCCGCCCGCCTCGGCCCCATCGCGCCCGGCGCCATCCCGTTCGTCCTCGGGCTCCCCGACGCCGTCTTCCGCCGGGTGGCGGCCGCGTCCCTGCGGACCGACGCCCACGCGCGTTCCTCGATGTGGGAGGACCTGCGGTGCGGCCGCCCCACGGAGGTCGACTCCCTGCAGGGCGAGATCGTCGACCTCGCCACCGCCCAGGGCCGGCGCGCCCCCGTGAACGCGCGCCTGGTCGCCCTGGTGCACGAGGCGGAGTCCGCGCCGCGCACCTGGACGGGCCCCGATCTCTACGCCGAACTGCGCGCGGCACGCTGAGCCGTGAGGCGCCGGACCGGGCGACGGTGGGGCGGACGGCACCGGACCAGGCGGCGGAGCGGAAATTCCCGCGTACGTCCGAGGCCTTCGCTGTACGTTTGTGCAGGTGCGCCGGGAAGAGGGCGGTGCGTGGCGAGAGGTCCGCGCCGCGGCGCACGCGACAGATACGGGGGGTTGAGGAGCGGGCCGAGGTCGCGCCGGAAGACGCGCGCCCGGCTTGCGGGGGCGTGATCTGTCACCCCTTCGCGCAAGGCCGGTCGGCCGACGCAGGAAAAGTCGGGCCGACACGCCGTGCGCCAGACAGCCCAGCACGTCATCACGGCTCAGATTGCCCATCGAGTCCACGGCTCAGATTGCTTATCGAGGCATACCCATGTTCTTGACGATCAGCACCACCGGCACTCCGGAACGCCCCGCGACCGACCTCGGGTTCCTGCTGCACAAGCATCCCGGCAAGGCGCAGGCGTTCTCCACGTCCTACGGGCAGGCGTACGTCTTCTACCCCGAGGCGACCGCGGAGCGCTGCACGGCCGCGCTGCTGCTCGAAGTGGACCCGGTGGCGCTCGCGCGGCGCGTCAGGGGCGCCACCAAGGGCCGGGGCGGCGCCGCCGACGCGGCTCTCGCGCAGTACGTCAACGACCGTCCGTACGCCGCGTCCTCGCTGTTCGCCGTCGCCCTGAGCACGGTGTTCTCCAGCGCCCTGCGCGGCGTGTGCAAGAACCTGCCCGAGCGGGCGGCGCAGCCGCTGCCGCTGCGCGTCGAGGTGCCCGCGCTGCCCGCGCGCGGCGGAGCCCGCCTGGTCCGGGCGCTGTTCGAGCCGCTGGGCTGGACCGTGGACGCCGATCCCGTGCCGCTCGACGAGCGCTTCCCGGAGTGGGGCGACTCGCGGTACGTACGCCTCGTACTGGAGGTGCCGGACGGCGGGCTGACCCTCAGCGAGGCGCTGCGCCACCTGTACGTCCTGCTTCCGGTGCTCGACGACGCCAAGCACTACTGGGTCTCGGCCGACGAGGTCGACAAGCTGCTGCGCGCCGGGGAGGGCTGGCTCGCCGACCACCCCGAGCAGAAGCTGATCACCAACCGCTATCTGGCCCGGCGCTGGTCGCTGACGCGCGAGGCCATGGAACGGCTCGAACTGGCGCGGCTCGCGGACGCGGACGACACGGCCGTAGAGGAGATCGACAACGCCGTCGCCGACGAGGGACCGGAGGCGGAGGACAAGCCCGCGCCGCTCGCCGAGCGGCGCAGGGACGCGATCCTCGCCGCCCTCGACGCGGCGGGCGCCGCCCGTGTCCTCGATCTCGGCTGCGGCCAGGGCCAGTTGATACAGGCGCTGCTCAAGGACACCCGGTACACGGAGATCGTCGGCGTCGACGTGTCGATGCGCGCGCTGACCGTCGCGTCGCGGCGGCTCAAGCTGGACCGCATGGGCGAGCGCCAGGCGGAGCGCGTGACGCTGCTCCAGGGCTCGCTCGCGTACACCGACAAGCGCCTCAAGGGGTACGACGCGGCGGTGCTCTGCGAGGTCGTGGAGCACGTCGACCCGGAGCGGCTCGCCGCCCTGGAGTACGCGGTGTTCGGCTCGGCACGTCCCCGCACGGTGCTCGTGACCACGCCGAACGTCGAGTACAACGTCCGCTGGGAGTCCCTGCCCGCCGGTCACGTCCGCCACGGCGACCACCGCTTCGAGTGGACCCGCGCGGAGTTCGGCCAGTGGGCGGACCAGGTCGCCCGGCAGCACGGGTACGGGGTGGAGTTCGTGGCCGTCGGCCCCGACGACCCCGAGGTGGGGCCGCCGACCCAGATGGCGGTGTTCACCCGGACCCAGGACGACAGGAACACGAAGGAGGCGAAGGCAGCATGACCGACAACACCACCGGCACCAGCACCGACAACACCACCGGCAGCGCCACCCCCGGCCGCCGCCTCCCCGTCACCGACCTCTCCCTCGTCGTCCTCATCGGCGCCTCCGGCGCGGGCAAGTCCACCTTCGCGCGGCGCCACTTCAAGCCCACCGAAGTGCTGTCCAGCGACTTCTGCCGGGGGCTCGTCGCCGACGACGAGAACGACCAGGGCGCGAGCGGCGACGCCTTCGACGTCCTGAACTACATCGCGGGCAAGCGGCTCGCCGCCGGGCGCCGTACCGTCGTCGACGCCACGAGCGTGCAGGCCGACAGCCGCAAGCAGCTCATCGAGCTGGCCCGGCGGCACGACGTGCTGCCCATCGCCGTGGTCCTCGACGTGCCCGAGGAGGTCTGCGCCGAGCGGAACGCGGCCCGGGCCGACCGGGCCGGGATGCCGCGCCGGGTCATCCAGCGCCACCAGCGCGAACTGCGGCGCTCGCTCAGGCACCTGGAGCGCGAGGGCTTCCGGAAGGTGCACGTCCTGCGGGGCGTGGCGGAGGTCGAGAGCGCCGAGGTCGTCACGGAGCGGCGCTTCAACGACCTCACCCACCTCACCGGTCCCTTCGACATCATCGGTGACATCCATGGCTGCGCGAGCGAGCTGGAGACGCTGCTCGGCAGGCTCGGTTACGTCGACGGGGCGCACCCCGAGGGCCGCACCGCCGTGTTCGTCGGCGACCTCGTCGACCGCGGCCCGGACAGCCCGGGCGTGCTCCGCCGCGTCATGGGGATGGTCGCCGACGGCACCGCCCTGTGCGTACCGGGCAACCACGAGAACAAGCTCGGCCGCTATCTGAAGGGCCGCGGCGTCCAGCACACCCACGGCCTCGCGGAGACCATCGCGCAGCTGGAGGCGGAGGACGCGAGGGACCCGGACTTCCGGGCGCGGGTGCGGGAGTTCGTGGACGGCCTCGTCAGCCACTACGTCCTCGATGGCGGCAAGCTGGTGGTCTGCCACGCGGGCCTGCCCGAGAAGTACCACGGCCGCACCTCGGGCCGGGTGCGCTCGCACGCGCTGTACGGCGACACCACCGGCGAGACCGACGAGTTCGGCCTGCCCGTGCGCTACCCGTGGGCGGAGGACTACCGAGGCAAGGCGGCCGTGGTCTACGGCCACACCCCGGTGCCCACGGCGACCTGGCTGAACAACACCATCTGCCTGGACACCGGCGCGGTCTTCGGCGGCAAGCTGACCGCGCTGCGCTGGCCCGAACGCGAGCTGGTCGACATACCCGCCGAGCGGGTCTGGTACGAGCCGACGCGGCCGCTGCGCACCGACGCGCCCGGCGGCCACGACGGCCGCCCGCTCGACCTCGGCGACGTGCGCGGCCGCCGGGCCGTGGAGACCCGGCACGCGGGCCGCGTCACCGTGCGCGAGGAGAACGCCGCCGCCGCGCTCGAAGTGATGAGCCGCTTCGCCGTCGACCCGCGCCTGCTCCCGTACCTGCCGCCGACGATGGCGCCCTCCGCCACCTCACGCCGGGAGGGCTACCTGGAGCACCCGGAGGACGCGTTCGCGCAGTACGCGGCCGACGGCGTCGCCCGGGTCGTGTGCGAGGAGAAGCACATGGGCTCCCGCGCGGTGGTCCTGGTGTGCCGGGACGCGGACGTGGCGCGCGAGCGGTTCGGCGTAGGGGGCACCTCCCACGCCGTCTCAGGCAGTGGGGGAGGGCCGACGGGTGCCCTCGTCACGCGCACCGGCCGCCCCTTCCTCGGCGACGCCGACCGCACCGAGCAGGTGCTCGACCGGGTGCGGGCCGCCGCCGACGCCGCCGGTCTGTGGGCGGAGCTCGAGACGGACTGGCTGCTGCTCGACGCGGAGCTGATGCCGTGGTCGCTGAAGGCCTCGGGGCTGCTGCGCTCGCAGTACGCCGCCGTGGGCGCCGCGTCCGGCGCGGTCTTCCCCGGTGCGCTCACCGCCCTTGAGGCGGCCGTCGCCCGCGGCGTGGACGTCCGGGACCTGCTCGGCAAGCAGCGTGAACGCGCCGCCGACGCGGCCGCGTTCACCGACGCCTACCGCCGCTACTGCTGGCCGACCGACGGCCTGGACGGCGTGCGGCTCGCGCCGTTCCAGATCCTCGCGGTCCAGGGCAAGAGCCTCGCCGGTATGCCCCACGACCGGCAACTGGCCCTGATCGACCGGATGGTGGAGCACGACACCACGGGCCTGCTGCGCACCACACGCCGGCTGTATGTCGACACCGGCGACGCGGAGTCGGTGCGCGCGGGCGTCGACTGGTGGCTGGAGATGACCGGGCGCGGCGGTGAGGGCATGGTCGTCAAGCCGGTCGGCGCGCTGGTGCGCGACGGCAAGGGCCGCCTGGTGCAGCCCGGCATCAAGTGCCGGGGCCGGGAGTACCTGCGGATCGTCTACGGCCCGGAGTACACCAGGCCGGAGAACCTGGAGAAGCTGCGCGGCCGCACGCTCGGCCACAAGCGCTCCCTGGCGATCCGGGAGTACGCGCTCGGCCTGGAGGCGCTCGACCGGCTCGCGGAGGGCGAGCCGCTGTGGCGGGTCCACGAGGCGGTGTTCGCGGTGCTCGCACTGGAATCGGAACCCGTGGATCCGCGGCTCTGAGGTGTGTATGGCGCGTTTTGGGCGTCCGTGTCCTGCCTGGCGGGACGCCCAAAACGCGCCGTCGTGCGCGTGACGCGGTCCGGTCGGGTGAGGATGGGGACATGGGATTCCATGTCGACTCCGAGGCCGGGCATCTGCGCAGCGTGATCCTGCACCGCCCGGACCTGGAGCTGAAGCGCCTCACGCCGACCAACAAGGACGCGTTGCTGTTCGACGACGTGCTGTGGGTGCGGCGGGCAAGACAGGAGCACGACGGCTTCGCCGACGTGCTGCGCGACCGGGGGGTGGCGGTCCACCTCTTCGGTGACCTGCTCACCGAGACGCTGGACGTGCCGGCCGCGCGGCTGCTCGTCCTGGACCGCGTCTTCGACGAGAAGGAGTACGGCCCGCTCGCCACCGACCACCTGCGGGCGAGCTTCGAGTCGCTGCCGTCCGCGGAACTCGCCGAGTTCCTGATCGGCGGCATGACCAAACGGGAGTACCTGGAACGGCACCCGGAGCCGACGTCCGTGCGCTTCCACTGCATGGACATGGACGACTTCCTGCTCGGCCCGCTGCCCAACCACCTGTTCACCCGCGACACCTCCGCCTGGATCTACGACGGCGTGTCCATCAACGCGATGCGCTGGCCCGCGCGGCAGCGCGAGACGGTGCACTTCGAGGCGATCTACCAGCACCACCCGCTCTTCCACGACCAGGGTTTCCACCTCTGGTCGCAGGGCCAGTCCGACTACCCGTCCACCATCGAGGGCGGCGACGTCCTGGTCCTCGGCAACGGCGCCGTGCTCATCGGCATGAGCGAGCGCACCAAGCCGCAGGCCGTCGAGATGCTCGCGCACAAGCTGTTCGCCGCCGGTTCCGCGACCTCGATCGTGGCCCTGGACATGCCCAAGCGCCGCGCCTTCATGCACCTGGACACGGTCATGACGATGGTCGACGGAGATACGTTCACGCAGTACGCGGGCCTCGGCATGCTCCGCTCGTACACCATCGAACCGGGCGTCGACGAACGCGAGTTGAAGGTCACCGACCACCCGCCGGAGCACATGCACCGCGCCATCGCCGCGTCGCTCGGCCTCGGCGGCATCCGGGTCCTCACGGCCACCCAGGACGTGCACGCCGCCGAGCGTGAGCAGTGGGACGACGGCTGCAACGTGCTCGCGGTCGAGCCGGGCGTCGTGGTGGCGTACGAGCGGAACGCGACCACGAACACGTATCTGCGCAAGCAGGGCATCGAGGTGATAGAGATCCCCGGCAGCGAGCTGGGCCGGGGCCGGGGCGGCCCGCGCTGCATGAGCTGTCCGATCGAGCGGGATCCGGTCCGGTAGGCGCACCCTGGGACGAGTGGAGCGGGGCGGGCGGGGGCCTGCATATAAATGTGAAAGATCGTATAGACTTTCAAGGGTCCCCGCCCGCCCCGACGCACGCGTACCCCAGGAGCGCCCCATGGCGACGACAGCCACGACCGACCTCACCGGCCGCCACTTCCTCAAGGAGCTGGACTTCACCGCCGACGAGTTCCGCGGCCTGCTCGCCCTGGCCGCGGAACTGAAGGCCGCGAAGCGGGCCGGGGCCGAGGTCCGGCACCTGACCGGCAGGAACATCGCGCTGATCTTCGAGAAGGCGTCCACGAGGACCCGCTGCTCCTTCGAGGTGGCCGCGGCCGACCAGGGCGCCGCCACGACGTACATCGACCCCTCCGGGGCGCACATCGGCAAGAAGGAGTCCGTCAAGGACACCGCCCGTGTCCTCGGCCGGATGTTCGACGCCATCCAGTTCCGCGGCGACGCCCAGGAGACCGTCGAGACCCTGGCCGCACACGCGGGCGTGCCCGTCTACAACGGCCTGACCGACGCCTGGCACCCCACACAGATGCTCGCCGACGTACTGACGATGACCGAGCACTGCGCCAAGCCGCTGGACCGGATCACCCTCGCCTACCTGGGCGACGCCCGCCTGAACATGGGCAACTCCTACCTGGTCACCGGCGCCCTGCTCGGCATGGACGTGCGGATCGTCGCGCCCCGGGCGTACTGGCCCGCGGCGGACGTCGTCGCCCGGGCGCGGGCGCTCGCCGAGACCACCGGCGCGCGGATCGCCCTCACCGAGGACGTCGCCGAGGGCGTCGCGGGCGCCGACTTCGTCGCCACCGACGTGTGGGTGTCGATGGGGGAGCCCGCCGAGGTCTGGGACGAGCGCATCGCCGCCCTCGGTCCGTACGCGGTCACGATGGACGTCCTGCGCGCCACCGGCAACGCCGACGTGAAGTTCCTGCACTGCCTGCCCGCCTTCCACGACCTGGCCACCCAGGTCGGGCGCGAGGTGGCCGAGCGGCACGGACGCGACTCGCTGGAGGTCACGGACGAGGTCTTCGAGTCGGCCCACTCGGTCGTCTTCGACGAGGCGGAGAACCGGATGCACACGATCAAGGCGGTCCTGGTGGCGACGCTCGCCTGAGACCCCGGGGACTCGGGGGCCAGGGGCGGTGCCTCAGTGGTCGGCCGGTGCCCGCAGCGTGAACCACACGGCCTTGCCGGACTCCGTGGGCCGGTGGCCGCAGGACGAGCTGAGGGTGCGGATGAGAAGCAGGCCGCGGCCGTGCTCCTGCCAGGGATCGGGCTCGTCGTCCGGCGACGGGTCGGTGAGGTCGCCCGGCGGGATCGGGCTGGAGTCGCGCACCTCGACCTGGCAGCTGGTCGGCAGCAGCTCGATGACCAGCTCTATCGGGTCGTGCCCCGGGGCGTGCTCCACGGCGTTGGCGACCAGCTCGGCGGTGAGGAGTTCCGCGGTGTCGGTGTCCGCGGTGGAGCCGATGTCGACGAGGGCCGTACGGACCAGGGCGCGCGCGATCGGCACGGCTGCCGTGGTGTGGGGCAGTCCGATGCGCCAGGAGGCGGGGGCGTGCGGTTCGGGCAAGGCGGGTCCGTTCGGCGAGCAGGTGGTCCTGTGCGGTCCTGCTGTCAACCGTACGAATCCTAAGCCGAGTGACGACAGGGGCGACCGTCGGCTGGTTTGCAGTCCGATGACAGGACATTGCGGGACTTACGCCTCTGCGGCCGGGACTCGCTTCCTCTCTGGCCGGGGCTCGCGTCCTCTGCGGTCGGAACGGACGGCCCCGAGGCGGGCATCCTCCTGCCCCTCGTATCGCGTACTCGTGACGACAGTCATGGACGAGTGATAACTTCGAGAGGGAGCGAGACCGCGCCCCGGCGCGCCGACCCCGCCCCGGCCAAGGCCCGCGCACCGGCCCCCGCCGCCCCCGACCCAGGAGGCCGCACGTCATGAGTCCCTTCACCGGCTCCACCGCACGCACCCCCGAGTGGCGGCATCTGCGCCTCAGCGTCGACGACGGCGTCGCCACCGTCACGCTCGCCCGCCCCGAGAAGCTGAACGCCCTCACCTTCGGCGCCTACGCCGACCTGCGCGACCTGCTCGCCGAGCTGTCCCGGGAGCGGTCCGTGCGGGCCCTCGTCCTCGGTGGCGAGGGCCGCGGCTTCTGCTCCGGCGGCGACGTGGACGAGATCATCGGCGCGACGCTCGCCATGGACACCGCGCAGCTCCTCGACTTCAACCGCATGACCGGCCAGGTCGTGCGGGCCCTGCGCGAATGCCCGTTCCCCGTGGTCGCCGCGGTGCACGGGGTGGCCGCGGGCGCGGGCGCCGTGCTCGCGCTCGCCGCGGACTTCCGGATCGCCGACCCGTCGGCGCGGTTCTCGTTCCTGTTCACCAAGGTGGGGCTCTCCGGCGGTGACATGGGCGCGGCGTATCTGCTGCCGCGCGTCGTCGGCCTCGGCCACGCCACGCGCCTGCTGATGCTGGGAGAGCCGGTGCGCGCCCCCGAGGCCGAGCGCATCGGCCTCATCAGCGAACTCACGGACGAGGGCAAGGCGGGCGAGGCCGCCGCGGCCCTGGCCCGCCGCCTGGCCGAGGGCCCCGCCCTGGCGTACGCCCAGACGAAGGCCCTGCTCACCGCCGAGCTGGACATGCCCCTCGCGACCGCCGTCGAGATGGACGCGGCGACCCAGGCCCTGCTGATGAACGGCGAGGACTACGCCGAGTTCCACGCGGCCTTCACGGAGAAGCGCACGCCGAAGTGGCGGGGGCGGTGAAGGCGGTGACGGGATCCGTCACCCCGTCGGGCGCGGCTCCCGCCGCCCACCGGATCGCCGTGATCGGGGGCGGCCCCGGCGGGCTCTACGCCGCCGCCCTGCTCAAGCGGCTCGACCCCGGGCGTGAGGTCACCGTCTGGGAGCGGAACGCCCCGGACGACACCTTCGGCTTCGGCGTCGTGCTGTCCGACGAGACGCTCGGCGGCATCGAGCACGCCGACCCCGTCGTGTACGCCGCTCTGCAGGAGGAGTTCGTCCGCTGGGACGACATCGACATCGTGCGCGGCGACACCCGTCACACCTCCGGCGGCCACGGCTTCGCCGCGCTCGGGAGGCGGACGCTGCTCGCGATCCTGCACGAGCGCTGCCGCGACCTCGGCGTGGACCTCCGCTTCCGTACCGAGGCCCCGCCCGCCGCCACCCTCGCCACCGCGTACGACCTGGTGATCGCCGCGGACGGCGTGCACAGCCAGACCCGCGAAGCGCACCCCGAGGCCTTCCTCCCCACCCTCACGAGCCATCGCTGCCGCTACATCTGGCTCGCCGCCGACTTCGCCTTCGACGCGTTCCGCTTCGAGATCGCCGAGACCGAGCACGGCGTGATGCAACTGCACGGCTACCCCTACGAGGCCGCGACGGCCACCGGCCCCGGCGCCTCCACCGTCATCGTCGAGATGCGCGAAGAGGTGTGGGAAGCCGCCGGGTTCGCCGACCTCGACGAGGCCGCGTCCGTCGAACGCTGCGCCAAACTCTTCACGGACGCCCTCGGGGGCCGCCCGCTGCGTTCCAACAACTCCTCCTGGCTCACCTTCCGCACCGTCGTCAACGCGCACTGGTCGCACGGCAACACCGTCCTGCTCGGCGACGCCGCCCACACCGCCCACTTCTCCATCGGCTCCGGCACCAAGCTCGCCGTCGAGGACGCCCTCGCGCTCGCCGCGAACCTCCAGGAACAGCCCGACATCCCCACCGCCCTCGCCGCCTACGAGACCGAGCGCCGCCCCGTCGTCGAGTCCACGCAGCGCGCCGCCCGCGCCAGCCTGCAGTGGTTCGAGGAGCTGCCGACGTACCTCGCCCAGTCGCCCCGGCAGTTCGCGTTCAACCTGCTCACCCGCAGCCGCCGCGTCACGCACGACAACCTGCGCCTGCGCGACGCCCGCTTCACCGAGGCCGTCGAGCGGGACTTCGGCTGCCCGCCCGGCACACCGCCCATGTTCACCCCGCTGCGCCTGCGCGACCTGGAGCTCCGCAACCGCGTCGTCGTGTCCCCCATGGACATGTACTCCGCCGAGGACGGCGTGCCCGGCGACTTCCACCTGGTCCACCTGGGCGCCCGCGCCCTCGGCGGGGCGGGACTCGTCATGACCGAGATGGTGTGCGTGAGCGAGCCTGGCCGCATCACGCCGGGCTGCGCCGGCCTCTACACCGACGAACAGGCCGCCGCCTGGACCCGGATCGTCGACTTCGCCCACGCCCAGGCGCCCGCCACCGCGCTCGGCGTGCAGCTCGGCCACTCCGGCCGCAAGGGTTCCACGAAGCTGATGTGGGACGGCATCGACGAGCCCCTGCCCACCGGCAACTGGCCCCTCGTCGCCCCCTCCCCCCTCCCGTACACCCCCGCGAACCAGACCCCGCACGCCCTCGCCGCATCCGAACTCCCCGCCATCCGCGAGGAGTTCGTGGCCGCCGCCCGGCGCGCCGCCGCCTGTGGCTTCGACCTCCTCGAACTCCACTGCGCGCACGGCTACCTGCTCTCCAGCTTCCTCTCCCCCCTCACCAACCACCGCACCGACGCCTACGGCGGCTCCCTCGAAGCCCGCCTCCGCTTCCCCCTCGAAGTCTTCGACGCCGTACGCGACGTGTGGCCCGCCGACCGGCCCATGACCGTCCGCATCTCCGCCACCGACTGGGCCGACGGCGGCAACACCGCCGACGACGCCGTCGAAGTCGCCCGCGCCTTCGCCGCGCACGGCGCCGACGCCATCGACGTCTCCACCGGTCAGGTCGTCGCCGACGAACGCCCCGCCTACGGCCGCTCCTACCAGACCCCCTTCGCCGACCGCATCCGCAACGAAACCGCCGTCCCCGTCATCGCAGTCGGCGCCATCTCCTCCTGGGACGACGTCAACTCCCTCCTCCTCGCAGGCCGCACCGACCTCTGCGCCCTGGCCCGCCCCCACCTCTACGACCCCCACTGGACCCTCCACGCCGCCGCCGAACAGGGCTACTCCGGTCCCGGCGCCACCTGGCCCACCCAGTACCGCGCGGGCAGCCGCCGCCCCCAGACGGGCCGCACGGACGCGCCGAAGCCGCGGTTGTCGTTGGGGGGTTGAGGGGGGCCTCGCGGGGGCGCCCCAGTCCCGCCCCTTCACCGAAACTGGGGCTCCGCCCCAGACCCCGCTCCTCAAACGCCGGAGGGGCTGAAACTTACCCGCACATGATCTAGCCCGTCCGGCGTTTGAGGACGAGGCGCGGAGCGCCGATACGGGGTCCGGGGCGGAGCCCCGGTTTCGGGAAGGGGCGGGATTGGGGAGCCCCCGGCAAGGCCCCGCCTCACCCCGGCACCGCCCCCGCCGCGAACCCGCGCCCCGCCTCCCTGAGGCGCTCGTCCAGCGCCCGGAACACCTCGGCGGAACGCCACCCGGGCCAGTCCCCCGGAAGGAGACGCGCGGGCAGCCCGGGATCGGCGTAGGGGAGGTGACGCCAGGAGTCCAGGGCCAGGAGGTGGTCGCGGTAGGCCTGTTCGGGGGGCGTGTCCGGCCGGGACTGCCAGGCGCGCAGGACGGGCTCGTGACGGTCGAGGAACGCCTCGTGCTGCTTGGCGAGGGAGGCGAGGTCCCACCACCGCCCCACCGCCTCCGAGGTCGGCGCGAAGCCGAGATGCTCACCGCGGAACAGATCGACGTACGAGGCGAGATGGAGTCGCCGGAGGGTGTGGCGGGCCTCGTCGTGGAGGTGGGCCGGGGCGATCCACACGCCGGGCGCAGCGCTGCCGAAGCCGAGCCCGGCGAGCCGTGACCGCAGCACGTGCCGCTTGTTGCGCTCGGCCTCAGGGACGGAGAACACGGCGAGCACCCAACCCCCGTCGTCGGCTCGCCGCTCGGCCCAAGGCCAGTAGATCCGGCGGTCGCCGTCCTCCAGGAGCTGGCGGGCGTCGGGGGAGAGGGCGTACCCAGCGGCCCCGGTGACCGTGCGCGCGGGCAGCAGCAGCCCGCGCCGCTTGAGCCGGGACACGGAGGAGCGCACGGACGGCGCGTCCACGCCCACGGGCGCGAGGAGCCGCACCAGTTCGGCGACGGCCACGGGGCCCGGCGTGGCCCGGCCGTGCGCTCCGTAGAACGTGACGATCAGGGATCTGGGAGTGTGCTGCTCGGACACGTGATCACTCTAGGCGCCGGCCGCGGACCCAGGCCCGGACCCAGGCCCGGACCCAGGCTCAGACCCAGAACCGGTCCCAGGCCCGGAGCCGGACCCCGGCTCAGAACCGGCCCCAGCCCCAGGCTCACGGAGCCGAAAGCGCTGCAGCTTCCCCGTCGCCGTCCGCGGCAGCGTCTCCAGGAACACCAGCTCCCGCGGGCACTTGTACGGCACCAGCTCCGCCTTCACGAACTCCCGCAGCCGCTCCGCGTCCGCCACCGCCCCCGCGCGCAGCACCACGTAGGCCACGACCACCTGCCCGCGCCGCTCGTCGGGGCGGCCCACGACCGCCGTCTCGACCACGTCGGGGTGGCGCAGGAGTGCCTCCTCGACCTCCGGGCCCGCGATGTTGAACCCGGCAGAAATGATCATGTCGTCCGCGCGGGCGACGTACCGGAAGTAGCCGTCGCTGTCGCGGACGTACGTGTCGCCGGTGACGTTCCAGCCGTGGCGTACGTACTCCCGCTGCCGGGGGTCGGCCAGATAGCGGCAGCCGACCGGGCCGCGGACCGCGAGGAGTCCCGGTTCGCCGTCCGGCACGGGCGCGCCCGCCTCGTCGACCACGCGGGCGTGCCACCCGGGCACGGGCAGGCCGGTGGTGCCGGGGCGGATCGCCTCGTCGGCGGCGGAGATGAAGATGTGCAGGAGTTCCGTCGCGCCTATGCCGTTGATGATGCGCAGGCCCGTGCGTTCGTACCAGGCCTGCCAGGTCGCGGCCGGCAGGTTCTCGCCCGCGGACACGCAGCGGCGCAGCGAGGCGAGGGGCGGGGGAGGGGTGGGGGTCTGCTGTGCGGATGGCTCCGGCTGTTCGTCCGCTCGTGGCGCGGGCAGTTCGTCCAGCATCGCCCGGTACGCCGTCGGCGCCGTGAACAGCACGCTCACCCCGTGTTCCGCGATCGCGGGCAGGAGTTGGCGCGGACCGGCCTGTTCGAGGAGCAGGGACGAGGCGCCGACGCGCAGCGGGAAGATCACCAGGCCGCCCAGGCCGAACGTGAAGCCCAGCGGGGGGCTGCCCGCGAACACGTCGTCGGGGCGGGCCTTGAGGACGTGGCGCGCGAAGGTGTCCGCGATGGCGAGCACGTCCCGGTGGAAGTGCATACAGCCCTTGGGGCGCCCGGTGGTGCCCGAGGTGAACGCGATCAGGGCCACGTCGTCGGCGGCCGTGTCCACGGCGTCGTACACGGCCCGGGGGCGGGCCGCCGCGCGGGCGACGAGGTCGTCGGGGCCCTCGCCGCCGTACGTCGTCACGCGCAGGCCCGGCACCCCGGCCTTCGTCAGGTCGTCGACGGCGCGGGCGTCGCACAGGGCGTGCGAGACCTGCGCGATCTCGCAGATCGTGGCCAGCTCCTGGGTGCGCTGCTGGGCGAGGACGGTCACCGCGACCCCGCCCGCCTTCATCACCGCGAGCCAGCACGCGGCGAGCCACGGCGTGGTGGCGCCGCGCAGCAGCACGCGGTTGCCGGGGACCACGCCCAGCTCGTCGGTGAGGACGTGCGCGATCCGGTCGACCTGCTCCTGGAGCCGCCCGTACGTCCAGACGGCGCCGTCGGCCGTCCGGAACGCGGGCCGGTCCGTGCCGTGCCGCTCGGCCGAGCGGTCGAGCAGTTCCGTGCCGCAGTTGAGGCGGTCCGGATAGTGCAGCTCGGGCCGGTCGCGCACCAGCGCGGGCCACTGCTCGCGGGGCGGGAGGTTGTCCCGCGCGAAAGTGTCGACGTGGCCGGATGTCTCCATGGTGCCTCGCCCCTTTGCCGGTCGGGCGTAGTGGTGCGCCAGCCAGACGAGCGTATCGTGATGGTGACGACAGTCAACGGTGCGCGATAAACGCGATGGAGCGGCGCGCGAGGGGAGAGGACCGGGATGACCGCATTCTCGCTCAATCCGGAAGAGATCGCCCGGTGTGAACGGCTGCGGGAGCTCACCGCCGAGCGGCTGCTCCCCCTCGCCGACAAGGGGGAGCCCGGCCGGGTGAACCGCCCCTTGGTCCAGGAGCTGGGCGAACTGGGGCTCCTGGACGCCCTGTTCGACTCCGGCGCGCTCGACCTGTGCCTGCTGCGCGAGTCCCTCGCCCGCGTCTGCACGGAGGCCGAGACCGCCCTCGCCCTGCAGGGCCTCGGCGCCCACCCCGTGCACGCCCACGGCTCCCCGGCGCAGCGCGACCGCTGGCTGCCGCCCACGCGCGCGGGCCGTGCCGTCGCCGCCTTCGCCCTCTCCGAGCCCGGCGCGGGTTCCGACGCGGCCGCCCTGGCCCTGACCGCCGAGCCC
Organism: Streptomyces sp. NPDC127108; assembly: GCF_042677545.1. Classification (NCBI taxonomy): domain Bacteria; kingdom Bacillati; phylum Actinomycetota; class Actinomycetes; order Kitasatosporales; family Streptomycetaceae; genus Streptomyces; species Streptomyces sp. NPDC127108. The sequence continues at coordinate 69,068 of NZ_JBHXTE010000002.1, forward strand.
GACGGCGCCGACGCCTGGCGCCTGACCGGCGAGAAGTCCTGGATCTCGAACGCGCCCGAGGCCGACTTCTACACCGTCTTCGCCCGTACGACCCCGGACGCGGGCGCCCGCGGCGTCACCGCCTTCCTCGTGCCCGCCGACCGCGCGGGCCTGACCGGCACCCCCCTCGCGATGCTCTCGCCGCACCCGATCGGCACGCTCTCCTTCGACGGCGTCCGCGTCGGCGCCGACGACGCCCTCGGCGAGCGCGACCGCGGCTTCCGCGTCGCCATGACCACCCTCAACCGCTTCCGGCCCAGCGTCGGCGCCTTCGCCGTCGGCATGGCCCAGGCCGCCCTGGACGCGACGCTCGCCCACACCGCGGCGCGGGACGCGTTCGGCGGCAAGCTGAAGGACCTGCAGGCGGTGTCCCACCAGGTGGCCGAGATGGCGACGCGCACGGAGGCGGCGCGCCTTCTCGTGTACGCGGCCGCGGCGGCGTACGACCGCGACGAGCCGGACATCGCGGGGCGCGCGGCGATGGCGAAGCTGTTCGCCACGGAGAGCGCCCAGTTCGTCGTCGACACCGCCGTCCAACTGCACGGCGCCCGCGCCCTGCGCCACGGCCACCTCCTTGAACACCTGTACCGCGAGGTGCGGGCCCCGCGCATCTACGAGGGCGCGAGCGAGGTCCAACGGGCCGTCATCGCCAAGGAGTTGTACGGGAAGGAGCCCGCGGAGGCGGGGGGCGCCGACCCGGCGGCCGCGCGGCAGCGATAGCTTCGAGCGACAGCGGCCACTTCAGCGAACGCGACCCAGAAGGAGCGCACCACCGCATGAGCCTGGACCGACTCAACCCCGCCGACCTCTCCCCGCCCACCGGCTTCTCGCACGCCGTCGTCGCCACCGGCGGCCGCCTCGTCTTCCTCGCCGGCCAGACCGCCCTCGACACCGAGGGCAAGCCCGCGGGCGGGACCCTGCCGGAGCAGTTCGAACGCGCCCTCACCAACCTCCTGGCCGCCCTGCGCGCCGCCGGCGGCACCCCCGCCGACCTCGCCCGCGTCACGGTGTACGCCACCGACGTCGCCGACTACCGCGCCCACGCCCCCGAACTCGGCCGGATCTGGAAGAGGCTGGCGGGCCGCGACTACCCCGCGATGGCGGTGATCGGCGCGGTGCGGCTGTGGGACGAGGAGTGCCTGGTGGAGCTGGACGGGATCGCGGTGGTCGACTGATGCCGCGGGTCGAACTCGGCGTGGGCCCCGTCGCGTACGAGGACAGCGGCGGGGACGGCGTGCCCGTCGTCCTCGTGCACGGGCCCGCCCAGGACGGCACGGTGTGGCGGCACGTCGTCGACCGGCTCGGCGCCGCCTTCCGCTGCCTGGTGCCGACGCTCCCGTACGGCAGCCATCGTCTGCCGCTGAAGCCGGGCGCCGCGCTCACGCCGCGCACGATGGCGCTGCTCGTCGGCGAGTTCGCGGACGCCCTCGGGCTCGGGGACGAGACGGTGTTCGTCGAGAACGACGGCGGCCGGCTGCAACAGCTGGTCGCGGAGCGGCCCGAGCGCGTGGGACGCCTGGTGATCGCGGGCTGCGAGGCCTTCGACAACTATCCGCCCGGCGCGGGCGGCAAGCTCCTGGACGCGGCGTCGAGGGTGCCCGGCGGCATCGCGCTGCTCGCCCACGGACTCGCCGTCCGCCCGCTGCGACGCGTGCCCGGCACCGGGTACGCGGTGATGGCGCACCGGCCCGTGCCGCACGACCTGATCGACGGCTGGATCGCACCACTGCGCAAGGACCCGGTCGCGCGCCGCGTGCTCGTCGACTACCTGCGGTCCGTCCACAAGACGGACATGATGGCCGCCGTCGATGGCCTGCGCGCCTACGACCGCCCCGCCCTGGTCGTCTGGGGCAAGCAGGACCGCATGATGCCCCCCGAACACGGCCGCAGACTGGCCACGCTCCTGCCCCAGGGCCGCCTGGTCGAACTGGACCGGTGCGGCACCCTGATCCCCCTCGACCGCCCGGACGGCCTGGCCGATGCGATCAGGGAGTTCGTCGGCGAGAGCTGAGAACCGGACGACGCCCGGCCGGGCTCGGTGGGTTCGCGCGGCGCGGCCGGCCCGCGCGCGGCTCGCGAGATCTGTGCGGCGCGGCCCGCCCCCCGGCCTCACCCGCGCCGCGCGAACCTCCGCGAGGAGAACGCCGCGTCGTCCTTCGCGCTCACGCCGTCCGTGACCCACCAGTGCGTCGGCGCCGTGCCGTAGGCGTCGTGCAGCCTCGTCGACGTCCAGGACAGGACGACCTCGTCCTTGCCGTCCCCGTCGAAGTCGGCGGCGGCGTGCACCTGTTGCGTGCCGCTGGACGCGGGGATGCGGGTGCCGTCGACGCGGGTGGGCGGCCTGCGGAGCAGGTGCCCGAGGCGCCGGTCGCCGTCGATGAGGACCGGGTTCCGCGGTGTGCCGCGCAGCAGCGCGTCGCGGCCGTCGCCGTCGGGGTCGACGGCGGTGTACGAGCCCTGGCGGGCGCCCTCGGGCGGCAGGTAGGTGCGCACGGCGCCGTCGCCGCCCGGGTAGACGGCGTAACTGCCGTGGACGTCGGCCGACTCCTTCGGGGCGTTGGGCTCGTCGTTGCGTTCGCCGTCGTCGCCGACGGCGAGGTCACGGGTGCCGTCCCCGTCGAAGTCGCCGAAGGCGTGGCTGTTCCCCTTGCGCACGGGACGGCTCGCGGCGGCGAGGCCGCCACCGGGGCGGACGGCGAAGTACTCGCCCGCGGACTGCTCGCCGTCGTTGCCGTAGTGCACGAACAGACCGGTGCCGCGGGGCTTGCCTGTGGGGGACAGTTCGTCCGCGTGGAGACTGCCGTACGACGCGGTGCCCGCCGGGGACAGCGGGCGCTGCTCCGTGCGCGCCGCCGTGCCCGCGCGCGTGAACGGGCCGAACAGCAGCACCACGGCGGTGCCGTCCGCGCGCAGCCCCGCCAGGTCATGGCGCCCGTCGCCGTCGAAGTCGCCGCGCACCGTCTTCTCGTAGCCCTCCACCGCGTCCGGCGCGGGCAGCGGGAGCCGGGTCGCCGCCCCGGTGCGCCGGGGTCCCTCCGGGCCGCCCCACGTCACGTACTCGACCCTGCGCTGCACCGATCCGTTGGGCCTGCGCTCCGCATCGGGCACCGCCTCGCTGCCGCGGCTGAGGAAGTCCGGGAAGCCGTCGTCGTCCAGGTCGGCGGTGGTCTGCGGGAGCAACGCCCCGGTCGCCGGGGACTCGACGGCGGGCAGGCCGAGTTCGCGCGGCGAGTACACGCTGCGGATCGTCGGATCGGGACCGCGCCCGGTGCCGAAGACCACGGCGATGCGGGACGGCGCGCCGCCGGTGCTGCGGGGGTCAGGACCCGGCACCTGCAGCAGGAGATCGCGGTGGCCGTCGCCGTTGATGTCGTCCGGGTCGCCGGAGCCGCGGCCGGGCGCGGGCGGGCGGCTCTCGGTCGGTACGACGTCCGGGGCGCGCGAAGCGGACGCGTCCCGGCCGGACCTGCCGTCCCCGTCCGCACCGGAGCCGCCGCACCCCGCGAGCAGGGCGAGCGCGGCACAGACGGCGAACGGGCGGGTCACGGTGCGAGAAGGCATGGGGCACACCTTCACACCGGGACCCGCCCGGACTCCAGCGCGGACCGGCAACTACCGGTCCGGTCGCCTCAGATGTCCCGGAACGTCTCGATCTGCGCGCCGACCGAGTTCAGGCGCTCCGCCAGGTCCTCGTAGCCGCGGTTGATCACGTACACGTTGCGGAGCACCGACGTGCCCTCGGCCGCCATCATCGCGAGCAGCACCACCACGGCGGGCCGCAGCGCGGGCGGGCACATCATCTCGGCGGCGCGCCAGCGCGTCGGGCCCTCGACGAGCACCCGGTGCGGGTCGAGCAGCTGCAGGCGGCCGCCCAGGCGGTTGAGGTCCGTCAGGTAGATCGCGCGGTTGTCGTAGACCCAGTCGTGGATGAGGGTCTGGCCCTGGGCCGCCGCCGCGATGGCCGCGAAGAAGGGGACGTTGTCGATGTTGAGCCCGGGGAAGGGCATCGGGTGGATCTTGTCGATGGGCGCCTCCAGCTTGGAGGGGCGCACGGTGAGGTCGATGAGGCGGGTGCGGCCGTTGTCCGCCGCGTACTCCGGCGACCGGTCGTGGTCGAGGCCCATCTCCTCCAGGACCGCGAGCTCGATCTCCAGGAACTCGATCGGCACCCGCTTGACGGTCAGTTCGGACTCGGTGACGACGGCGGCGGCCAGCAGGCTCATCGCCTCGACCGGGTCCTCGGACGGGGAGTAGTCCACGTCCACGTCGATGGTGGGCACGCCGTGCACGGTCAGCGTCGTCGTGCCGATGCCCTCGACCTTGACGCCGAGCGCCTCCAGGAAGAAGCACAGGTCCTGGACCATGTAGTTGGAGGAGGCGTTGCGGATGACCGTCGTGCCGTCGCTGCGGGCGGCGGCGAGCAGCGCGTTCTCCGTCACCGTGTCGCCGCGCTCGGTCAGCACGATCGGGCGGTCGGGCGTGATGTCGCGGGCGACCTCCGCGTGGTAGAGCCCCTCGGTCGCGGCGATGTCCAGACCGAAGCGGCGCAGCGCGATCATGTGCGGCTCGATCGTGCGGGTGCCCAGGTCGCAGCCGCCCGCGTAGGGCAGCTTGAAGTGGTCCATGCGGTGCAGCAGCGGGCCCAGGAACATGATGATCGAGCGGGTGCGGCGGGCGGCCTCCGCGTCGATGGCGTCCATGTCGAGCTTCGCGGGCGGCACGATCTCCAGGTCGACGCCGTCGTTGATCCAGCGGGTGCGCACACCGATGGAGTTGAGGACCTCGAGGAGGCGGTAGACCTCCTCGATGCGGGCGACGCGGCGCAGCACCGTGCGGCCCTTGTTGAGCAGCGACGCGCACAGCAGGGCGACACAGGCGTTCTTGCTCGTCTTGACGTCGATGGAGCCCGAGAGACGACGGCCGCCGACGACCCGCAGATGCATCGGACCGGCATAGCCGAGCGAGACGATCTCGCTGTCGAGCGCCTCGCCGATACGGGCGATCATCTCAAGGCTGATGTTCTGGTTACCGCGCTCGATGCGGTTGACGGCGCTCTGGCTGGTGTTGAGTGCCTCGGCCAACTGCGCCTGAGTCCAGCCACGGTGCTGCCGGGCGTCACGGATGAGCTTGCCGATGCGTACGAGGTAGTCGTCTGCCATGGGTGCAGGCTATCTCAGATATGAGATGGCGTACGCGCTGGGGTGGGCCATTGGTGGAGTGACCGGTTCCGAGCGGGGCGCGCGGCCCCGCTCGCGCCCGCGGGAGCCGCCCGGCGCCCGGGAGTTGAGCCGGGCCGCACCAGGGGCCCGGCTCCCCGCCCCGCGCGTCCGCCGCTCAGCCGCAGCCGCAGGACACCCGGGGCTGGCCCGCCGCCCGCGTCACCCGGGCGGCGGCCGCGCGCCCCGACGGCGACTCGCCGTCGTGCACCACTGTGCCTCCGCTGAGCGTGAGGCGCACCTCGACGTCGCTGATCTCTGCTACCGGACACCGCGTCACATCACGGTCGAGCAGCACCAGATCCGCCTGCTTGCCGCACTCGACGGTCCCGGTGAGACGCTCGAGGCGAAGCTGCCGCGCGCCGCCGAGGGTGTGCGTGAGCAGCGACGACGTACGGCTGATGCCCTCCTTGGCGCGGTAGAGGTCGCCCTCTCCCTCGGCGTCCGTGCCGCGCCGGTCGACGGCCGTGCGGACCTGGTTCCACACCTGGAGCGGATCGACGGGCCAGTCGGAGCCACCCGACAACCGCGCGCCGTGCGACTGCAGGCCGCGCGCCGGGTACAGCCAGCGGTGCCGCGCCGCGCCGAGGTAGGGGAGCAGCGAGTCCACCGTCCAGGCGTTCCGCGTCGCCCATTGCAGCTGCATACAGGCGATGACGTCGAGTTCGGCGAACCGGGGCAGATCGGCGGGGTCGACGAGCTGGAGGTGCGCGATGGTGTTGCGGACGTCACGGCGGCCGGTGCGGCGCAAGGCGTACGCGTATCCGTCGAGGGCGGTGCGCACGGCCCGGTCGCCGATGGCGTGCGCGTGCAGCTGCCAGCCCTCGGTGTTGCAGGCGGCGGTGAGACGTCCGAGGTCGGCGGCCGACACATACAGGTCGCCGCGGTGGTCGGTGGGCCTGCCGTCCTTGTCCAGATACGGCTCAAGGAGGGCTGCGGTCTGCGCCGGGTACTCGATGACGCCGTCGAGGAAGACCTTGACGGTCCCGAACCGGAGCCCGGGCACACCGTCGAAGTCATCACGCAGTTTCTTCACGTACGCAACCGACTCGCGCGGGTCCTTGACCTGCTCGGAGGTGAGCCGGAGCGCGGGCACGACCCGCTGGGGCAGTTTGCCCGCGGCGGCGAGCGCCCGGTACAGGGCCAGCTCGTCCGCGCCCGTCACCGCCTCCATGAACGTGGTGATCCCCGACGCCGCCGCCTCGGCGAACACCTTCGCGGCCGCGGCCACGAGCGCGGCCTCGTCGGGCTCGGGGATGTGCCGGGACACCAGGGGCTGCGCGTCGTCCTTGAGCACGCCGGTCGGCTTGCCGTCCGCCCCCTTGACGATCTTGCCGCCGACGGGGTCCGGCGTACTGGCGGTGATCTTCGCGATGTCCAGCGCGCGCTGGTTGACCCACATGTTGTGGCCGTCGGCGCCGCGCAGGGCGAGGGGGCGGCGGGTGGGCAGGGCGTCGAGCATCGAGTGGTGCGGGGCGGTGCCGCGCGGAAGCAGTCCCACCGGGTTCCAGTCCTCCACGACCAGCCACCCGTCGGGCTCGTCGCCCGATGTGTCCTTCAGGAACGCGGTGAGGGTCTTCCGCAGCTCCTCGACGGTCTGCTCGGCCCCGTCGAGCGACGGCCGGAGCGACCGCGCGGCCGCGTCCGTCGGGTGGGCGTGCCCGTCGTGGATCCCGCTGAGCAGGCTGCCGCCGCGCCCGTCGACGATCTGCGTGTCCCGCCCCGCGAACCGCCGCGCCTCGCCGTCCGACCCCACCGCGAGGATCCGCCCGTCCCGCCCGACGGCGACCGCCCGCGCGGGCCCGGCCCCGCGCACGCCGGTGAACACCCGGGCGTTGTGGACGACGAGCGCGGCACTGCGGCGGGACCCGCGTCCGGCCGGGGCGTCGGCCGGGCCGGGGGCCGAGGCGACGGCGGGGGCGCCGGTCGCGGCGACGAGCCCGGCGGCACCGGCGGCGGCGAGCAGGCTTCGCCGCGCAAGATACGAAGATGGCGCTGTCGGTGCTTTCGGCGGCTTCGGCGCGGGCGGTGTGGACGGCTCGGCAGACATGGTCACTCCAAGGCGCATGCGTCGACTGGGTCGTGACCGCACGCTGCGTGAGTAACCCGTTAACCAGAACCCACCCCGGACGACGAATTCCGCACCCCCACGCTCACACGGCCCGCGCACCCCCTCCCTCCGGCCCCCTCCGTCCGTACGATGTCCGCGTGCCGGACAGCGGACCGACCCTCGCCGATGTCGCGCGCGCCGCCGAGGTGTCGACCGCGACCGTCTCGCACGCGCTCAACGGGACCGGGCGGCTCGCGGAGGCGACCCGGCGGCGCGTGCGTGCGACCGCGACCGCCCTCGGCTACGGCGCCCCGCGCCCGGGGCCGCGCACCCGCACGCTGGGCATCGCCGTCACCACGTTCCCCGGCCCCTGGAACTACACCGAGATCGCCTACTTCTCACGGGCCGTCACGGCGGCCACCGCCGCCGCGCACGCGCACGGCTACGCGCTCACCACGCTGCCCGCCGACCGCGTCGCCGACGCCGCCTGGCACACGCTCGCCGTCGACGGCATGCTCATCGCCGACAGCCCGCCGGGCGACCCGATGGCACGGGCCCTGCGCGCCCGCGGCATCCCGGTGGTCTTCGACGGCGTCCCCGGCGACGTGCACGAGGGCGACCACTGGATCGACAACGACCACACCGCCACCACCCGCGAGGTCCTCGACCATCTGACGGCCGCCGGTGCCCGACGCGTCGCCCTGCAGTCGGGCAGCGGCGCCGAGACGTACGCGCGCGTCGTGACGGAGACGTACGAGGAGTGGTGCGCGGAGCGCGGCGTCGTGGCGCGCGCCGTGCGGTTCGACGTGGCCGACGCCGAGGGCCGGGCCTTCGACGCACTGCTCACCGGCACCGACCGCGCCGACGCGGTGTACGCCGCGTACGACCCGGGCGGCCGCCAGCTCCTCGCGGCCGCGCGCCGCCACGGACTGCGGATCCCCGAGGACCTGCTGCTCGTGTGCGCCAGCGAGGACCCCGGCTACGCGGAGACCACGCCGCCCGTCAGCACGGTGAGCCTCAACCCGGAACTCATGGCCCGCGCGGCCGTGGACCGCCTGGTGGCCCTGGTCGAGGGCGCCGACCCGCCGGCACCCGGCCCGGCCGTCGTACCGGCGGCCCTGCTTGTGCGGACCTCGTCCCGGGGCACGCGGCGGCCGAACCTTCGGTGAAGGCGTCGACCGGGGCCGGGCGAGAAGCGACAATGGCCGTCGGAAGGCGCTGGGTGTCGAGGTCGGCCAGGGGGAGCGGATGACGAGTGCACAGCTGCCGGAAGGCCCCGGGCGTGGGCGGCGGGCCGAGTTGCCTTCGGGCGGGAACAGCCTGGCGCCGACCTCTGCCGGGCGACCCCGATCGTCAGGAACGGCAAACGGGTCTACCTGGTCGAACGCCTGCAACTGGAGCCGGGCGCGATGCGGCGGCAGTCGTTCGACGGGGCGGCACCCAAGAGCCGGGCCCCGGCCTGGTCCCGTGTCCTGCGCCGCTCGGGGGCCGACAGCCATCAGGGGCAGCCGTCGCCGTCCGCCGTCGCGCACCCCTTGGACCTGGACGACGAGACCAGAGGCGTCCTCGGGAACTTCCCCGCCGAGGTGCAGGAGTTCCTGCAGCGTCCCTTCGTACGGGACGACCGGCGCGTCTTCCCCGACTGGTACTACGACGAAACCGTCGAATTCGCCCATCAGCGGGTCTTCGTCGTCTTCTGCCTCTCCGCCGACCGCCATGTGACGGTCGCCTCGGCCATCCGCATCCTGCCGCGCGGCAGATCGCTCGACCGCGCACAGTGGGATATCGAGTGCACGCTCGCCCCGGTGCGCCGCACCTGAGTGCGGCCCGCGGGTGAACCGCGCGAGCGCACGCCGGACCGCCGCTGTGACAAGGGCAGCGGGGCGCGCCTCGTCGCCGCGGCGGGTCATGTACTAGAGTTATCTCGACATCGAGATATCTGCCGAGGCGTGCCGCAGCCGCACGCGTCGCCGTTCCGACGGTAAGGGTTACCTAACTTAGCCTTACCTTAGCGGATCGGCGAGAAGTCGTAGCGGCAGGATGCGGTGGACTGCGCACATATATGAAGGAGACTGTCGTGTCGGCGAACAGCTTCGACGCCCGCGCCACGCTGCGCGTGGGCGACGAGTCGTACGAGATCTTCAAGCTGGACAAGGTCGAGGGCTCCGCACGCCTTCCCTACAGCCTGAAGGTTCTCCTGGAGAACCTGCTCCGCACCGAGGACGGCGCGAACATCACCGCCGACCACATCCGCGCGCTCGGCTCCTGGGACTCCCAGGCGCAGCCGAGCCAGGAGATCCAGTTCACGCCGGCTCGCGTGATCATGCAGGACTTCACCGGCGTGCCGTGTGTCGTGGACCTCGCCACGATGCGTGAGGCCGTGAAGGAGCTGGGCGGCGACCCGGCGAAGGTCAACCCGCTCTCCCCGGCCGAGCTGGTCATCGACCACTCCGTCATCGCCGACAAGTTCGGCACGAAGGATGCCTTCGGCCAGAACGTCGAGCTGGAGTACGGCCGCAACAAGGAGCGCTACCAGTTCCTGCGCTGGGGCCAGACCGCGTTCGACGACTTCAAGGTCGTCCCGCCGGGCACCGGCATCGTCCACCAGGTGAACATCGAGCACCTGGCGCGCACGGTCATGGTCCGGAACGGCCAGGCCTACCCCGACACCCTCGTCGGCACCGACTCGCACACCACGATGGTCAACGGCCTGGGCGTCCTCGGCTGGGGCGTCGGCGGCATCGAGGCCGAGGCCGCGATGCTGGGCCAGCCGGTCTCCATGCTGATCCCGCGCGTCGTCGGCTTCAAGCTGACCGGCGAGCTGAAGCCGGGCACCACCGCCACGGACCTCGTGCTCACGATCACCGAGATGCTGCGCAAGCACGGCGTCGTCGGCAAGTTCGTCGAGTTCTACGGCGAGGGTGTGGCGGCCACGAGCCTCGCCAACCGCGCCACCATCGGCAACATGTCGCCGGAGTTCGGCTCCACCGCCGCGATCTTCCCGATCGACGGCGAGACCCTGAACTACCTGCGTCTGACCGGCCGCTCCGAGCAGCAGGTCGCGCTCGTCGAGGCGTACGCCAAGGAGCAGGGCCTCTGGCTGGACCCGGCCGCCGAGCCGGACTTCTCCGAGAAGCTGGAGCTGGACCTCTCCACGGTCGTCCCGTCGATCGCGGGCCCGAAGCGTCCGCAGGACCGCATCGTCCTCGCCAACGCCGCGCAGCAGTTCGCCGTCGACGTGCGCAACTACGTCTCCGAGGACGAGGAGGCGGGCAAGGAGTCCTTCCCGGCCTCCGACGCCCCGGCCTCGTCGAACGGCGTGCCGTCCCGCCCGACCACGGTCACGGCCCCCGACGGCTCGACGTACGAGATCGACCACGGCGCCGTCACGGTCGCCGCGATCACGTCCTGCACCAACACCTCGAACCCGTACGTGATGGTCGCCGCCGCGCTCGTCGCGAAGAAGGCCGTCGAGAAGGGCCTGACCCGCAAGCCGTGGGTCAAGACCACCCTCGCCCCGGGCTCGAAGGTCGTCACCGACTACTTCGACAAGGCGGGCCTCACCCCGTACCTGGACAAGGTCGGCTTCAACCTCGTCGGCTACGGCTGCACCACCTGCATCGGCAACTCGGGCCCGCTGCCCGAGGAGGTCTCGAAGGCCGTCAACGACCACGACCTGGCCGTGACGTCCGTCCTCTCCGGCAACCGGAACTTCGAGGGCCGCATCAACCCCGACGTCAAGATGAACTACCTGGCGTCGCCGCCGCTGGTCGTCGCGTACGCCATCGCGGGTTCGATGAAGGTGGACATCACCAAGGACGCCCTCGGCACGGACCAGGAGGGCAAGCCCGTCTTCCTCGCCGACATCTGGCCGACCGAGGCCGAGGTGAACGACGTCGTCGCCAACTCCATCGGCGAGGACATGTTCAACAAGTCCTACTCCGACGTGTTCGCGGGCGACGCCCAGTGGCAGGCGCTGCCGATCCCGACCGGCAACACCTTCGAGTGGGACACCGAGTCGACCTACGTCCGCAAGCCCCCGTACTTCGAGGGCATGCAGATGGACCCGGCCCCGGTCAAGGACATCTCCGGCGCCCGCGTCCTCGCCAAGCTGGGCGACTCGGTCACCACCGACCACATCTCCCCGGCCGGTGCCATCAAGGCCGACACCCCGGCCGGTCAGTACCTCACGGAGCACGGCGTCGCCCGCCGCGACTTCAACAGCTACGGCTCGCGCCGCGGCAACCACGAGGTCATGATCCGGGGCACGTTCGCCAACATCCGCCTGCGCAACCAGCTGGCGCCGGGCACCGAGGGCGGCTTCACCCGCGACTTCACCAAGGAAGACGCGCCGGTCTCCTTCATCTACGACGCCTCGCGCAACTACATCGAGCAGGGCACCCCGCTGGTCATCCTCGGCGGCAAGGAGTACGGCTCCGGCTCGTCCCGCGACTGGGCCGCCAAGGGCACCGCGCTCCTCGGCGTGAAGGCCGTCATCACCGAGTCGTACGAGCGCATCCACCGCTCGAACCTCATCGGCATGGGCGTCCTTCCGCTCCAGTTCCCCGAGGGCCAGAACGCCGAGACGCTCGGCCTCACCGGCGAGGAGACCTTCTCCTTCGCCGGCGTCGAGGAGCTGAACAACGGCACCACCCCGCGCACGGTCAAGGTCACCACCGACACCGGCGTGGAGTTCGACGCGGTCGTCCGCATCGACACCCCCGGCGAGGCGGACTACTACCGCAACGGCGGCATCATGCAGTACGTGCTGCGCAGCCTGATCCGCAGCTGAGCGGTCACGGCAGGCAGTTGAGGGCCGCACCCCCCGGCGTCGACCGGGGGGTGCGGCCCTTTCGCGCGTGTGGTCAGGCGGTGAGTGATCAGCGCAGGGGGATGCTCTTGACGGCGGACAGGATCGGGATCGGGGCGTAGTCGCCGTTGCCGGGGCCGCAGGTGGGCTTGGTGTCAGCGGTGTCGGAGACCTTCGTCCCGGTCGAGTACCGGGTGTCGGGGGATGTGACCACGCTCGTGAGGTGGCTCTTGAGGCGCTCCGAGTAGTACACGCACTGGTGCAGGTTGAGGTAGCGGCCCGCGTTCAGGTCCAGGGCCTTGACGGCGGAGAGCCCCGCGTTGGGTACGTGGCTGCCGTTGCCGGGGCCGCAGGTCGGGCTGGTCTCGGGGGTGTTGGAGATCTTCGTGCCGGTGGAGTAGCGCCCGTCGCCGCTCGGCGTCACCAAGGTGGTGAAGCGGTCGGTGCTCGCGCTCCGGTAGTAGTCGCACTGCTGGAGGTTGAGGTAGCGGCCCGCGGTGAGGTTCAGGGCCTCGACTCCGTGCAGGACCGGGACGGGGACATGATTGCCGTTCCCCGCGCCGCAGGCAGCCGTGGTGTCGGCGGTGGCGGATTTCTTCGTGCCGGTGGAGTAGCGCCCGTCCGCGCTCGGTGTCACGAAGGAGTTGAAGTGGTCGTCGAGGCTGCTGGCGTAGTACGCGCACTGGTGC
>NZ_JBHXTE010000002.1:81970-306571 GCF_042677545.1 Streptomyces sp. NPDC127108
TTCTTCGTGCCGGTGGAGTAGCGCCCGTCCGCGCTCGGTGTCACGAAGGAGTTGAAGTGGTCGTCGAGGCTGCTGGCGTAGTACGCGCACTGGTGCAGGTTCAGATAGCCGGAGGCGGCCGCCTCCTGTGGGTCCTGGGCCGCCTGGGCTGGCCCTGCCGTGCCCAGGAAGGTGCCCGCGCCGACCGCGAGGGCGAGTACCGGTCGCCACACGCGTATGGCCGTCCATCGCTTCAATTCGGTTCTCCCGTTCGGGTGCGGGATGCGCTCTGGAACCTTCCCGCACGTCCTGCGACGAAGGTCCCATGGGCACCCCGCACCCCGGTAGGGCGAAATCCGGCGATAGCGGTTATGCCTGTGGCAGGCCGCCGTACGGGACCGTGATCAGCTCCATGGCGTGCTCCGACGGATCGAGGAAGTACACGCCCTTGCCGCCGTCGTTGCGGTTGAACTCGCCCGGCTGCCTCTGGTGCGGGTCGGCCCAGTGGGCGAGGCCGCCCTCCTTGATCTTCGCGTACGCGGAGTCGAATTCGGCCTCGGAGACGAGGAACGCGTAGTGCTGCGGGGTGATCGACTCGGCGGGGATCGTGGCGAAGTCCAGGGTGACCGCGTTGCTCAGGTCGACCGCGATGAACGGGCCCCACTCGGATGTGATCTCAAGTCCCAACAGCTCCGCGAAGAACTCGGCGGACTCCCGGTTGTCCCGGGCGTGGACGATCGTGTGATTGAGCTGAACCGGCAAGGAATGCCTCCGTGGGCATCTCCCGCACCTCCATGCCTCACCCAGGCGGTGACCGGCACGCGATGCTGCCGGGGATCTTAGGCAGGCTCCGGGCGCGCTGTCGAGCGGATTCGATCAGTCCTGTGCGGGCTCGGCACCCACCAGGCCGAGCAGGCCGGGGAAGCGCTCGTCCAGTTCCCGGCGGCGCAGGACCGCCGTGCGGCTGTTGCCGTGGTCGACCATCCGGAGCAGGCCCGCCTCGCGCATCACCTTGAAGTGGTGCGACGTCGTGGACTTCGACACCGGCAACTGGAAGGACGCGCAGGTGCGTTCGGTGCCGTCGGGCTCGCGCAGGAACCCGGCGATCACGCCGAAGCGCAGGGGGTCCGCGAGGGCGTGCAGGACCGTGCGCAGGTCCATCTCGGCGGGCAGCGGGTGGCCTTCTTCGTCCGGCACGGAGTTGCTCCTCGCGTTCAGGTCCCATCAGGTTCTACTTGCATCGTACCTCTGCCGCGTGCCAGGGTCAGGACAGGTTCGATTGGTGTCGAACCTATTCCGTGATCTTCTTCCTCCCCGGGGGTTCCCTCGTCATGCCCGAATCGTCGAACAGCGCGGCGGCGACGCTGCCCGCGCCCACCGCGGCCGACCCCGCGGCGATCGCCGCGCCGAAGCCGCCCTTCGCGCCGCTCGTCGCGATCCTGCTCGCCGTCTTCGTCGTCCCGATGTCCATCTCGGGGACGGCGGTCGCCCTGCCCGGCATCGGCGCCGACACGCACGCAGGGGCGGCCCCGCTCCAGTGGGTGGTGAACGCCTTCAACGTCGCCTTCGCCTGCTTCACCCTCGTCTGGGGCTCCGTCGCCGACGTCGTCGGCCGGGTCAGGGCCTTCGCCGCCGGTGCCGCCGTCTACGCCGTCGCCTCGCTGGCCAGCGCGCTCGCCTCCGGCGTGCTCCTGCTGGACGCGGCCCGTGCCCTCGCGGGCGTCGGCGGCGCGGCGATCTTCTCGTGCGGGGCCGCCATCCTCTCGACGGTGTACGAGGGCCCGGCGCGGGCCAAGGCGTTCGCGCTCTTCGGCACCGTGGCGGGCGTGGGCATCGCGGTCGGGCCCTCGCTCTCCGGGGTGCTGCTCCAGACCGTCAGCTGGCGCTGGGTGTTCGCGCTGCACGCGGTCGCGCTCGCCGTCGTCCTGCTCGCCGTGCCGGTCATCGCGCGGGCGGTGCCGCCGACGCCCCGCACCGGCGCGAGGATCGACGTCCCCGGCAGCGTGGTCTTCGTCGTCGCCATGGTGCTGCTCACCACCGCCATCGTGCAGGGTTCCCAGTGGGGCTGGGGGAGCGCGGGCGTGCTCGGGCTCTTCGCCGGGGCGGTCGTGGCCCTCGTCGTCTTCGGCTCCGTCGAGAAGCGGCGCGCGCACCCGCTGCTCGACCTGGGCCTGCTGCGCGACCGGCGCTTCATGGCGCTGTGCCTGGTCCCGGTCGCCGGATCGTTCGGCTTCGTCACGATGCTCACGTACCTGCCGACCTATCTGACGGAGGTGACCGGGCGCGGCACCGGCGCGGCGGGCCTCATCATGGTCCTGCTCACCGCGCCGATGCTCGTCTTCCCGCTGCTCGCCGCCAAGTTGGTGGCCCGAGGCGTCTCCGCGCTCACCGTCATCTACGCCAGCCTCGCCACCCTCGTCGTCGGCGACGCCGCCCTCACGGTCTTCGGGCCCGACGTGTCCGTGGCCGTCGTCGCCCTGCCGATGATCGTCACCGGCGCGGGCATGGCGCTCGCCGCGGGCCTCGTCGACGGCCAGGCTCTGGCCCTGGTCGACCCCGCGAAGGCGGGCATGGCCGCGGGCTTCCTCAACACGCTGCGGCTCGGCAGCGAGGCCGTCGCGGTGGCGCTGTACGGCTCGGTCCTGACGACGCTCACCGCGTCACGGTCGTACGACTCTGCCTTCCACCTGGTCCTGTGGGGGCTCGCGGCGATCTGCCTGGTGCTCGGGTTGGTCGTCTTCGCTCTGATGGGCGGGCGCGGTGCCGCCGAGGCGGGTGCCGATGCGGAGAAGGGCCTGGACTAGGGCCTGTCCGATGGGTCGGCGCGGCGGGTGAGGTCTCGTCCGGCCTACGGCCCGAGCCCGACCCCGCGGGCCTCGGCTATCGCGTTCACCGCTTCGACGTGCCAGCCGTAGAAGTGCTCGGCCCTGCGGCAGTACGCCAGCACGTGCTCGTGCGCCTCGCCGGTTCCGATCTCCAACAGGGCGCGTACGGCGGCCTCTTGGGCGCCGAACCACGCGTCGGGGCCGAGGAGCGGCGCCAAGGGCGTGAGGCAGTCGGGTGTGCCGCGCTCGGTCAGGGCGAGGGACGCGGCCTCCCGCGCGGGGCGCAACGTGGAGAGCCTGCCCGCGCCGGGCTTGACGTGCCCGGCGCCCCACGGCGGAGGCGGTGCCGCGGCGAGCCGGACCAGGACGGCGGTCGCCTCGGCTCCGGGGTGGGCGGCGAGCGCCGCGACGAGCCGGTCGGCCAGGTCCTCGCTCAGGTCGTCCACGCCGTCGGCGAGCGCGATGAGGACGGGCAGGGCGGGGGCGCCGATGCGGCGCAGGGCGTGCAGGGCGGCGCGGGCGAGCTCGGGGGTGTCGTGAGGCTCGGCGGGGGTGATGCCCGTGTCGGTGTCGTGCGGTTCGGTGCTGTACGTGACGATCTCCCCGAGCGCCCGGGCCGCCTCCGCCACGGGGAAGGCGCCCAGGGCCGCCACCGCCCGCGTCCGCACCGCCTCGTGCGGCGAGCGCGCGCAGGCCAGCACCACCGGGAGGGTGTGCGGTGCGCCGATCAGGCCGAGGGCCCGCACGGCATGGGCGCGCAGGGTGCCGGGTTCCTCCTCGTCCTCGGCCAGGGCCGCGAGGGGTGTGGTGGCCTCCGGGGGCCGTAGGGCGCCGAGCGCGTCCGCGACGGCGGTGCGCAACGCCGTCGGGGCCGCGTCGTCCGTCAGGAGGGCCAGCAGCACCGGCGCGACCGCCGTGTGCCCGGCGGCGCCCAACGCTCTCGTCGCGCCGCGCCGTTGGGCCACGGTCCGGTGCGTGTCGGTGAGCAGTTCCTGGAGTTCCCGGAGCGGCGGCTTGGGGAGACGTGCGATGACGTTCGCCACGGCGTCGCTGATGTGCGTGTCACTCAGAGCCTCCAGCAGGGCCGGGCTCGCATCGGCGCGCGCGTACGCGGCGAGGGCCCGGGCGGCGGCCCGGCGCACGGTCGGCACCGGTGACTCGCGCAAGTGGTGCCGGAGCAGGGCGTGGTGCTCGCCCGGGTCCGGCACGGCGAAGAGGCCGGGCCGTTCCGCTACGTGAGAGCAGACGGCAGCCACGGCGTGGGGCGGGGCATCGGGGTGGTCCGGGGAGTGCGACGACGTGCGGAGCACCTCCCACAGGTGGGCGCGGCCGTCCTCCGTCCGGGAGAGCAGAGCCGTCGCCAGGCGTGCCGTCTCGGGGTCCGGGTCGCGCTGCGGGGCGTGCAGGAGCGTTTCGGCGGACGGCCACGGGTGCGCGGTCGGCCAGTCGATGTCGGGCAGTGCGTGCAGCGCCGTCACGGCGGCCCGGCGCAGGTGGCTGTCGGGGGCGGGGGTGTGCGCGAGGACGAGGAGGGCCGAGGTTGCGCGAGGGTCCCCGATCGCGCCGAGCGTCCGCACCACGCGTTCAGCGCGCCCCGGCAGGTATGCCCAGAGCGCGGCGAGGAGCGGAGTCACGGCCTCCGGCGCGCGCAACGCGGCCAGCGCGTCGAGCACACGCACCGTCCAGTATCCGCGGCCGGTCGCCAACTGGCCGCACAGCTCGACGAGTCCGCGCACGACCTGCGGCCCACCGATGGCGACGAGGGCGTCGACGGCGGGCTTCTCCAGCTGCTCGTGAGCGGCACGCGACGCGGCCAGCATCCGCAGCAGCCCGGGAACCGCGCGGTGCTCCCGCAGCCTCCCCAGGGCCTCGGCGGCCTGCCACCGCGGCCCGCGCCGCAGGCAGGCGAGCAGCGTCTCGACGGCCTCCGGCGAATCCGTGCTGCCGCCGAGGAACGTCGTGGCGCTGAGTCGGACGTCGAGAACCTCCGACCGCGTGGCCCGGCACAGCCCCGCGACATCCCCGGCCAAGCGCATCCGCACCAGATCGGCGAGCGACGACTCCTGCTCCACTCAGACCTCCCCGTCCACGGGCACCCGGTCCGACATCGCCACGTACAGCGGTGTCCCGACGACGATCGTCAGCTCCCGCCCGTCCTCCCGCGTCACGGTGCCGCGCATCAACTGCCGTGCCAGGAACTCGCAGTACATCGGCGGTACCGTCAACGCCTCGGCGACGCGCAGCACGTCGGACGTCACGCTCCCTCGATCCGGCATGGTGTTCCACGAGCGGACATTGAACTGGCGCTCCCACTCGGGCGGGGTGTCCTGAAGGAGCCGGAAGATCGACGGCAGTCCCGAGAAGCCGACCCGGTGCATGTCGGGAGCCGCCTGATGGCCGATCAGATGGTGCGCCGACCCGATGAGCGCGACGACCGTGTCACCGTCGCGCCCCGTCATCAGCGTCGGCTTGTCCGCCTCGCCGTACCCCGCGATCCGCAACCCCAGGTCCCCCCGGAACCAGGCGGCGGGCTCCGACATCCAGCTGACGTCGAACTCCCGCTCCAGATAGGCCTCCACGAGGTCGAGCCGGTCGTACGCGCTGGTCTCGGCGCGCGGCGACTGCACGGCCACGCTCACGACCTTCAGGTCGACCTTGGCCTCGACGGCAAGCCGCCTGAGGAGCTTCGGCGGGATCTGCCCGTACAGCATGTCCACCTTGGCGGTGGAGACGTAGACGTAGTACCGCAAGCGCTTCATGTCCTAGGTGTGGAGGGCCTTTTGCCCGCAGCCTCCCACACGCGTGTCCCCGGCGGTCCACCTTCGACGACGCAGGCCGGCCCCGGCCCGTCGACGGAGGGGTCGACGGGCCGGGGCCGGGGTTCGGGTGGGATCAGGCGGGCGTCAGCGGAGGAGTTCCACCTCCGAGAGGGTGCCCCGGCCCCCGGTGAAGACGAGGCGGTACTTCACGTACGACCCCGGATCGCTCACCGTGAACGGCCGTGTCTGCTTGTCCCAGGCGAAGGACTGGCCGGAGCGCTTGTCGACGGTCTTCCACTTCTCGCCGTCGCGGGAGCCCTGGAGGACCCAGCCGCGCGGGGCCTCGGCCTTGTCGGCGGAGGTGAGGGTGTACTGGACGGCCTTGGTGCGGCCCTGCACCGGCAGGACGACGGACGCCGCGTTCGCGTACGTGGTCGAGGAGTTGTCGAACAGCTCGCCCTCGACCTTCAGGGCGTCCGTGCGCGGGGACGGCACCTTGTCGTCGTCGGTGACGGAGACCGGCTGGGCGTTCTTGCCGGTGCCCCAGGCCGACGGCTTCGGGCCCATGTCGAACTCCAGGGTGCCGCCGCGTGCGATCTCCTCGTGGGGGAGCGCGGTCGACTTCCAGGTCTTGCCGTTGACCTTCAGCCCCTGCACGTACACGTTCTTCGCGCTGTTCTTCGGGGCCTTGACCACCAGGTCCCTGCCGTTGTCCATGTGCACGGTCATCTTCGTGAACTGCGGGGAGCCGATGGCGTACTCGCCGCTGCCCATGACCAGCGGGTAGAAGCCGAGCGAGGAGAAGAGGTACCAGGCGGACTGCTCGCCGTTGTCCTCGTCGCCGTGGTAGCCCTGCCCGATCTCGCTGCCGGTGTACAGGCGGGACAGGACCTCGCGGACCTTCTCCTGCGTCTTCGATGGCTGCCCGGCCGCGTCGTACATGTACGCGGCGTGGTGCGCGACCTGGTTGGAGTGCCCGTACATGCCCATCCGCACGTCACGGGCCTCCGTCATCTCGTGGATGACGCCGCCGTACGAACCGGCGAACTCCGGCGAGGCCGTCTCGGGCGTCGCGAAGTACGTGTCGAGCTTCTTCGCCAGGCCGCCCCGGCCGCCGTAGAGGTTGGCGAGGCCGCGGGAGTCCTGCGGGGCGGTGAAGGCGTAGCCCCACGCGTTGGTCTCGGTGTAGTCGTGGCCCCAGATCCGCGGGTCGAACTTCTCCGACGGGACGCGCCAGTCGCCCTTCTTGTTCTTGCCCTGGAAGAACCCGGCCTTGGAATCGAAGAGGCGGACGTAGTCACGGGCGCGGTTGAGGAAGTACGCGGACTCCTCCTTGTAGCGCTTCTCGCCCGTCTTCTTGTAGAGCGCCTGGCCCATCTTCGCGATGCCGTAGTCGTTGACGTAGCCCTCAAGTGCCCACGACAGGCCCTCGTGCGTCTCGGACGGGGTGTAGCCGAGGAACGGCGAGGTGGTCATGCCCTTGCGGCCGTAGCCCGACTTGTCCGGCGCGACCGTCGCGTTCTTCACCGCCGCGTCGTACGCCGCCTTCGCGTCGAAGCCCTTGACGCCCTTCACATACGCGTCGGCGAACGCCACGTCGGAGGACGTGCCGGTCATCAGGTCCGCGTAGCCGGGCGAGGACCAGCGCGACGTCCAGCCGCCGTCCTTGTAGTGCTGCACGAAGCCGTCGACCAGCTCGCCCGCCTTCTTCGGGGTGAAGAGGGAGTAGGCGGGCCACGTCGTGCGGTACGTGTCCCAGAAGCCGTTGTTCACGTACGGCTTGCCCTCGACGATCTTCGCGCCGGTGTGCGTGGGCGTGTCCGGACCGGTCTGCGGCGAGAACGGGGACGCGTACTTGTGCTTCGAACCGACCTTCTCGAAGCCGGAGTTCGGGTAGAGGTACAGGCGGTACAGGCTGGAGTACAGGGACGTCTTCTGGCCCTCGCTCGCGCCTTCGACCTCGACGCGGCCGAGGATGTCGTCCCACTTGTCCTGCGCCCGCTCCTTGACGCGGCCGAACGACGTGCCCGCGGGGATCTCCGCGTCCAGGTTGTCCTTCGCCTGGTCGACGCTGATCAGGGAGGTGGCGAGGCGCAGCGAGACCGTGCGGTCCTTGCCGGGCTTGAAGCGGAAGTACCCGGTGGCGTCGGTGGTGCCGCCGCCCGTCAGCTTGCCGCCGTCCGTGACCGGGCTGTCGAAGGTGCCGTACACGAACATGCGGGTGGCACCCGTGGACAGGCCCGACTTCACGTCGGAGTAGCCGGTGACGACGCCCTTCTCCTTGTCGAGGGTGAGGCCGACGTTGTGCTTGGTGTCGCCCGTCTTCTCGATGTTGTCGAAGACGATGCTCGCGTCATCACCGGGATAGGTGAACTTGAACATGGCCGCGTGGTCGGTCGGCGTCATCTCGGCCTTCAGGCCGTTCTCGAACGTCACGCCGTAGTAGTGCGGCTTCGCCGTCTCCTTCTCGTGCCGGAACGGCAGCGCGCGCTTGGCGCGGTCGGCCTCCGGCTTGTCCTTCGCCACCGACGGCATCACCTGGAAGGTCTGCCGGTCGCCCATCCACGGGCTCGGCTCGTGGCTCGCGCTGAACGCCTGCACGGTCGGCAGGTTGTCGTCGTTGTTGCCGCGCGCGTAGTCGTACAGCCAGCTGATGGAGCCCGCGTTGGTCACCGGCGTCCAGAAGTTGAAGCCGTGCGGGACGGCCGTCGCGGGGAAGGTGTTGCCGCGCGAGAAGCCGCCGCTGGAGTTGGTGCCGCGGGTGGTCGAGGCGTAGTCGGAGGGGCGCGCCTTGGGCTTGGCGGGCGGGGTCTCCTTCAGCGACACGTCGTCCAGCCAGCCCCGGAACTTCGCCGGGCCCTTGGGGGAGTCGTAGCCGACCAGGACGCGGTCCACCGTCTTGCCCGCGGCGACCTCGCCGATGCGCCCGACGACGTCGTTCCACTGGTTGACGTAGAGGACCTTCGCGTCGCCCTGCCCGCGCGGGGTCAGCGGGAAGCCGTGCTGGTCGGTGGCCTTGAGGTCACTCAGATAGGTGCCGTCCGTGAAGGCCAGGTCGACCGCGACGTTCGTGGCGTCGTAGTCGAGGTCGCCCTCCGCCATCGACGGGAAGACGCGGTACGACAGCTCGGTGTCGCGCCGCACGTCCACATCGACGTCGAAGACCTTGTTGTACGAGAAGCCGCGCTTGTCGGCCGTGTGCGTGCCCGCGTACCGCAGCGCCTGCGTGCCGGTGAACCCGGCGCGGGCCTTGGCGGTCGGCGACCCGGCGGGACCGCGGTCGATCAGGCTCAGCATGTCGGCGGGCGGGGCCGGGGTGTCGCCGCCGCCGACGGAGAGCTGCACGTCGGCGAGTTGCAGGGCGTCGCCCGCGCCGTTGTTGGCGGTGATGTCCAGGCGGTAGTGGGAGTACGCGGCTGTGTTCTCGAAGTCGTACTTCTTCGTCGTGAACGGGCTCGCGAACTTCTCGCCCTTGCGGGTGTCGAGGTCCTTCCAGTCCTTGCCGTCCGTCGAGCCCTGGAGCGTCCAGTCCTTCGGGTCGCGCTCCGGGTGGTCGTTGGCGGAGGTGAGCGCGTACGTCACCACCTTCGCGGGTTCGTCGAGCTCGAACTCCACCCAGCCCGTGGGCTTGAAGGTGAGCCACTTCGTCGACTTCTCGCCGTCGACCAGCTTCTCCTTGGTCTCCCCGGCGCCGGTGTTCTCCCCGCTCGCGCGGACGTCCACGACGTGGTCGTTCACGCTCCCCGGGATCCCGGAGCTGAAGTCGCCGTTGACCCCGCCGGCCTTCTTCTTGCCGTCGGGCCCCGTCTCGACCGTGTTCAGCCAGTCGGGCTGGGCGTCGCCCTTCTCGAACGAGGAGCTGAACTCCTTGTCCGCCCGCGGCGCCCGTTCCGGACCCGCGACGGCGGCGCCCTGCGAGGCGGCGAGCACCGCGAGGGCGGTGATGCCGACGGCGGCGGCCGTTCGGCGCCGGTGCCCCGCCGCGCCCGCGAGCGAGGCCGAGGCCCGGCGCGGTCTGTGTCCCCGAGGTCTGTGTCCCATCCCCTGAGTCCCCTCCAAGCAACTGTCCGGACAACGTTGTCAGTGGCTGCGCAGGGTCCAGTAGGGCGGTAAGTGGGCAGTGGTGTCAAGGGGGTTGAAGAGGGTTCGCGGGGGCTTTGGGGACGTCAGCGGAGGAAGCGCTCCACCTCCCGCGCGCGGTCGTCCATCTGCGTGCTGATCCGCTCGGCGACATCGGTGACCAGGCGCTCCACCTCGGTGGGGTCGAGCGCGGCGTTGCTCAGGGTGGTCTTGATGAGCTGCCGGGCGCCGAGTTCGGCGCCCTTCGGCAGGGCGACGATGACGGCCATCCCGGCGACGAGCGCGGCCATCTGCGCCGGTGTCGCCCCGGCGCGCATGGCCCTGCGCAGCCGCATCAGGCCCAGTTGCGGCGCCCTGGTGGCGACGCGCAGCGCCCCTTGGGAGTTGCGAAGGACCCGCCACAGGGCGCGGATGCGGCGGCTGATGGCCGTACCGATGATCTCGGGCAGCGTGATGTCGAGGGTGAACTGGTCGTCGCGGATGCCGTACGAACGGCAGATGCCGAGCACCAGCGGGATCAGCGCGGCCTCCAGCCGGGCGCGCAGCTCGGCCAGGACGGTGTCCAGGCCGGTGAGTTCGCGGATCAGCGCGTCGAGGTCCCCCTCGTCGTCCGTGTTCAGGCTGTCCGCCCGGGCGAGCAGGCGGCTCAGGAGCGAGTCCTTGGCCTGGTCGAACGCCTCGACCAGGCCCACGCGGATCGCCTCCTGGAACTCTGGGCGGTCCCTGAGCGCCTTGATGTCGCGGCGGAACCGGGTCACGTTGACGCTGTGCCGCCCGATGCTGGCGAGCCCCCGGGTCACCGAGAGGGAGGGCTCCGCGGCGTTCTCCACACCGGCCTCCGGGAACGCGGTGGCACACAGCTCGCGCACGACGGGCATGCGGGAGCCGCCACCCGTGAGGACGACCAGCTCGGGGGCGGTCGCGCCGAGCAGTCCGCGCACCTCCGTCAGCATGTCCGCGAAGCGGTCGGCCCAGCCGCCGGGGGCCCGGACGACGCGCTCGGGTATGTCGACCGACTGCAGCCGCTCCACGGTCAGGGAGACCAGCGGCAGGAACTCGGGGGCGCAGCCGGACCGCAGCTCCTGCAGCCGCAGGTCCTTGCCGGTGAACTGGGCCTCCTTGGCCCGGCGGCAGACCAGCGTCAGCATGTGGGCACCGCCGTCCCGGGCCAGGGCCTCCGTGAACTTCGCCGCGTCCGCGGAGTCCGTGTCCTCGAAGTCCGCGCGCACGATCCGGGCGACGGCCGTGTCGATCTCGCGGCAGCCCAGCTCGGCGCCCACGGGGAGGTTCCGCGGGACCAGGTCCTCGACGACGGTGAAGTCGGTCGTGGAGGAGCCCACGTCGACGACGAGGACCCGGTCGAGCCCGCCGTCGCCCGGACGCTCGGCCCGGCGGTCGCGGACGTGCACCAGGGCCGACTGGGACTCGGCGACCAGGCGCACCGGCACGTCCATGGCCCGGAGCTGGCGCAGGTAGGCCTTGACGGAGCGGCGGTCCCAGCCCGCGGGGTGGCCGACGTGGACCACGCAGTCCGCGTACACCTCGGGGTGCTTGGCGAAGAACTCCGCGAGGAACACCTGGGCGAACTGCACCGGTTGCAGGTCGGTGTGCTGGTGGCGGTTCTTGAAGTTGACGCTGAAGTGCACGCAGTTCCTGGCGCGGACGGCGTCTTCCCCGATGATGATGCCCGCGTGCTGGTGAGGGGCACCGTAAAGATCATTGGGGGGCGACTGTCAGTGCTCCCGGGTAGGTTCGGATGTATGACGACAGCTGCGGTCACGGAGGCGGCCGGGCATGCCCGGTATACGTACCGTGTGCGCCTGTCGGCGACGGCTCGCACCGCTCTTGAGGCGGAATGGGACCGGGTGCGTTGGGTGTGGAATGAGTGCGTCGCCAAGTCCAAAGCCGTGCACGCGCATAACCGGGCGGCCGGTGAGAAGGCGACGTGCGGGCCGGTGCAGCTCGCGGCGATGCTGACTGAGGCTCGCGGGCGGGATCGTGGTACGGCCGGTGTGGTCGCGGGATCTGCCCAAGCCGCCGTCCAGCGTGCGCGTGTACCGGGATGCGGTGGGGCACTGGTGGGCGTCGTTCGTCGTCCCCGCCGTGACCGACACCCTGCCCGCCACGGGGCGTGTGATCGGGATCGACTGGGGCGTCAGGGAAACCGCCACCACCACGTCCGACGAGCATGACCTCCCCCATGCCCAGCACGGCAAGACGGCCGCGCAGAAGCTCGCCCGCTACCAGCGGATGATGGCCCGCAGGAAGCCTCTGAAGGGACAGGCCGGATCGAAGGGCTACCGCGAAGCGAAGCGGCAGACCGCGGAACTCCACCGCAAGGTGGCAGCCCAACGGCAGGACACCGGACGCAAGTGGGCCAAGAAGGTTGTCCGTGACCACGACGCTTTGGCGGTCGAGGACTTCCGGCCGAAGTTCCTCGCGAAGTCGACCATGGCCCGCAAGGCCGCCGACGCCGCGATCGGCGCCACCAAGAAGGCCCTGGTCGAGATGGGCCGCAAGCACGGCCGCGCCGTGCACCTGGTACACCCCACGCACACCACGATGGACTGTGCGCAGTGCGGAGCGAGAACCAAGCACGCACTACCTCTTTCGACGCGAACGTATACCTGCACCGCGTGCGGAGCCGTCTCACCGCGAGACAAGAACTCCGCCCGTGTGATGCTGGTCCGGGCTGGTCTCGTACCCGGCTGGTGTTGATCGTGTAAGACCTGTACCCCCGCCGGGGGGCAGGCGACGTGAGTTAGGAATCCCCCTCGTTTACGAGGAGGAGGAGTCCCCCGTCCGCGTCCGGGATCGGGTTGTCGGTCAGCAGCATGAGCCCCCCATGCGCCGCGACGAATCAGCCACCGTGACCGATTGCCAGCGGCATACCACTCATGGTGCCCGAACCGGTCCTTCTCCGAGCGAAGTTCGCCGAAGTGCCGGAAATGACGGCTGTGCCGAAGGGCCCGGAACGGCAGGGGAGAAAGCCCGATTCGATTCCGTATTGGTACGGACTTTTATCGCCCGCGGAGTGCTCGCCACGTGCGTCTCGGCGAGGTCTCAACTCGGAAAAGCCTGCAGCCCAAACCTGCATTCGATCTTGCTTGGCCGACCGCGAGTGGACTATACCTGTCGGCGTCCGAGTTCCCCGGGCCGCCCCGGACCGACCAGTCGCGGCGGCCGTTCCACCGGCATCGGACGCATCCCGCACATCCCGCACCATCGCACGGCCCCAGCTTCACAACTCCGCGGTGCCGGGGAGGATCCGGTTCACCGCCTGAGTCCTGGAAGAAGGCGAGGACTTGAGCATGGGATCCACCCCTGGGACCTCCGGCAGGCCCGAAACGAGCGGTGTCGGCCGCCGTGACCTGATCAAGCGCGCGGCCGCGCTCGGCATCATCTCCGTCCCGACGATGGGCTTCCTTTCGGCCTGCGCGTCCGGCGGCGGCGGTGACAACGACAAGGCCAAGACCGTCAAGAAGACGAAGAACAACCCCTTCGGCGTCGCCAAGGACAACGACCTCGACGTCTTCATCTTCAAGGGCGGCTACGGCGACGCCTACGCCAAGGCGTGGGAGGCCAGTTACGAGAAGAAGTACGGCGGCTCGGTCGCGCACAGCGGTGAGCAGGACGTCACCGGCAAGCTCCAGCCCCGCTTCAACAAGGGCAACCCGCCGGACGTCGTCGACGACTCCGGCTCCAAGAAGATGAAGCTGGACACCCTGCACAAGGAAGGTCATCTGACCGACCTCACGCAGCTGCTCGACGCGCCGTCCATCGACGACCCGAGCAAGAAGATCCGCGACATCATGCTGCCCGGCACCATCGAGCAGGGCACCTTCGGCGGCAAGTTCCACGCGCTGTTCTACGTGTATGCCACCTGGGGCCTCTGGTACTCCAACAAGCTCTTCAAGAAGCACGGTTGGAAGGTCCCCAAGACCTGGGACCAGATGCTCGACATCATGAAGGACGCCAAGTCCAAGGGCATCGGCGGCCTCGCCCACCAGGGCAAGTACCCGTACTACATGAACATCGTGATCATGGACCTGATCGCCAAGACCGGCGGCATGGACGCCGTCAAGGCGATCGACAACCTCGACAAGAAGGCCTTCGTCGGCAACCCGGCCGCGAAGCGCGCCATCGAGGCGGTGTACGAGATCGTGGAGAAGGGCCTGCTGATGCCGGGCACCAACTCCCTGGAGCACACCGAGGCCCAGACCAAGTGGAACGAGTACAAGGCCGTTTTCATCCCCTCCGGCTCCTGGCTGGAGAACGAGCAGGCCAAGCAGACGCCCGACGACTTCGAGATGACGTTCCTGCCGCTGCCCCTGCTGCCCGGCTCCAAGATGAAGCTGCACGCCCTGCGCACCGGCGCCGACGAGCCCTTCATCGTGCCGTCCAAGGCGAAGAACGTCCCCGGCGGCCTTGAGTTCCTGCGCCGGATGCTCTCCAAGGAGGGCGCCACCGCCTTCGCCAAGGAGGCCAGTTCGCTGTCCGTGATCGGCCCCGAGTACGTCGACAAGAGCGTGCAGCTGCGCCCGGGCATCAAGACCGCGCTCGCCGCCGTCGACGCCTGTCCGGTCGACGAGCGCTTCAACTTCCGCTACTCGGAGTGGTACGGCGAGCTGGACGTCGCGATCCAGAACGCCACCGGTGAGCTGATGGCCAAGCGCATCACGCCCCAGAAGTGGCTCGAGCGCTGCCAGGCGGCGGTCGACAAGGAAGCAGAGAAGAACCCGGACACGAAGCGGAAGTAGTCGTCAGCCGCCGGCCGGGGCCGGGGCGCACGGCCGGGCCGGGCGCCGCCCACGGCCCGGCCGGGGGTCCGGCGCCGCCTCGGCACGGTCACGGCAAGGCCAGGAGCAGGGTGTTATGCATCGGAAAAAGTACCCGTTCATCGCGGGATTCCTCATTCTTCCCGTCGGGCTCTATGTATTGCTGGTGATCTGGCCCTATCTCCAGACCATCAGTTACTCCTTCACCGACTGGAGCGGCGCCTCCCAGAACTTCAATTTCGTCGGCCTCGACAACTACAAGGACCTCGCGAACGACGACGTCTTCATCAAGGCGCTGCAGCACAATGCCCTGCTCCTCGTCCTGGTCCCGACCCTGACGATTCTGCTCTCGCTGTTCTTCGCCTTCATGGTGAACGTCGGCGGGCGCGGCGGAGCCGGCGGTGTGTCCGGCGTCAGGGGTTCCGCCTTCTACCGCGTCATCTTCTTCTTCCCGCAGGTCCTGTCCATCGCGATCCTCGCCATCCTGTTCAAGGCGGTCTACCGCGGCGACGACTCGGGCCTCATCAACGGCACGCTGCAGGCCGTCGGCCTCGGCGACAAGAACAACCCCACGGAATGGCTGAACGACCCCGACCTGGTGCTCTGGTGCATCGTCTTCGTGATGGTCTGGGCCGGGGCGGGCTTCTACATGGTGCTGTTCTCGGCCGCCATGCAGTCCATCCCCAAGGACATCTACGAGGCGGCGCTGCTCGACGGCGCCGGACGGTTCCAGACCTTCTTCCGGGTCACGCTGCCGCTGCTCTGGGAGACCATCCAGACGGCCTGGGTGTTCCTCGCCATCCTGTCCATGGACGCGTTCCTGCTCATCTCCACGCTCACGTCGCAGGACTTCGGCGGTGGCCCCGACCACAGCAGTGAGGTCATCTCGACGTACCTCATGCGCAACTTCCAGACGTACAGCAAGAGCGGATACGCCTGCGCCATGGGTGTGGTGATGCTGCTGCTCACCCTGATCGTGTCCATCGTCACGCTGCGGCTCAGCCGCCGTGACCGCATCGAGTTCTAAGGAGGCGCGAGCGATGACGGCTCCTGCGACTCAGCCACCGGTCACCAAGGCCAAGGTGCCGGCCCAGCGCGGCTCCGGCTCCGGACCCGGCAAGGACGGCATGGAGGGCAGGACCCTCAACGCCTTCTCGCACGGCTTCCTGGTGCTGTGGGCGGTCATGATCGTCCTGCCGCTGTTCTGGATCCTGCTCGGCAACTTCAAGACCGACTCCCAGATCAAGTCCAGCGCCTGGACCTGGCCCACCGAGTGGACCTTCGACGCCTTCCAGCGCGGCTGGGAGAAGGGCGTCGGCGACTATCTGCTCAACACCCTGATCGTCATGATCGTCTCGGTGCCCCTGACGATGCTGCTCGGCGCGATGGCGGCCTATGTGCTCGCCCGCTACGACTTCGTCGGCAACCGGTTCGTGTACTACTTCTTCGTCGCCGGTTCGATGTTCCCGGTGTTCCTGGCGCTCGTACCGCTCTACTTCATGGTCGACCGGCTCGGCATGCTCAACACGTACCAAGGACTGATCCTGGTGTACGTCGCCTACTCGCTGCCGTTCACCGTGTTCTATCTGCACTCGTTCTTCCGCACCCTGCCGACGGCCGTGCACGAGGCCGCCGTGATCGACGGAGCCTCGCACACCCGGGTGTTCTTCCAGATCATGGTGCCGATGGCGAAGCCCGGACTGATCAGCGTCGGGATCTTCAACGTCCTCGGGCAGTGGAACCAGTACATCCTGCCGCTGACCCTGATGCAGAAGCAGAGCGGCTCCGACCCGGACCGCTCGATGCTCGCCCAGGGCCTGGTCAGCCTGATGAACCAGGGCAACTACGAGACCGACCTGCCCGCCCTCTACGCGGGCATGACCATCTCCATGATCCCGGTCCTCGTGGTCTACCTGTCCTTCCAGCGGCAGGTGCAGTCCGGCCTGACGGCGGCCACGATCAAGTAGTCGAACGCGATCAAGCACAGGGAACGCCCCGTACGCGGGGCGTTTCGTGTGCGGGGTGTGGCCTACTGGATTTTCGTCAAGGACTTGACTGCGGTAACCCGTTCAGAAGAGCTTGGAGTTCACAACTTGTACGGGCGGCGTCGGCGCCGTCCGCCATAGGCGGGAGTGGATGAGTCGATGGAGACTCCGGGGTCGCAGTCGTCACTGCACCGAGCAAATCTCGAGCGGGTCGTGCGCGCGGTGCGGCTGGCGGGATCGCTCACGCAGGCGGAGATCGCCAGGACGACGGGCCTGTCCGCCGCGACGGTGTCGAACATCGTCCGGGAGCTGAAGGACGGCGGCACCGTCGAGGTCACCCCCACCTCGGCCGGCGGCCGCCGGGCCCGCAGCGTCTCCCTCAGCGGCGACGCGGGCATGGTCATCGGCATCGACTTCGGCCACACCCACCTGCGCGTCGCCCTCGGCAACCTCGCCCACAAGGTGCTCGCCGAGGAGGCCGAGCCGCTGGACGTGGACGCCTCCGCCGCGCAGGGCTTCGACCGGGCCGAGCGGCTCGTCGGCAAGCTGATCGAGGCGACCGGAGTGGACCGCACCAAGGTCGCGGGCGTCGGCCTCGGCGTGCCCGGGCCCATCGACGTGGAGTCCGGCACGCTCGGCTCCACCGCGATCCTGCCGGGCTGGGCGGGCACCAAGCCCGCCGAGGAGCTCAAGGAGCGCCTCGGGGTGCCCGTGCACGTCGACAACGACGCCAACCTGGGCGCGCTCGGCGAGCTGGTCTGGGGGAGCGGCCGCGGGGTCAAGGACCTCGCGTACATCAAGGTCGCGAGCGGTGTCGGCGCCGGTCTGGTGATCAGCGGCCGGATCTACCGGGGGCCCGGCGGCACAGCGGGTGAAATCGGGCATATCACCCTGGATGAGTCCGGCCCCGTCTGCCGCTGCGGCAACCGCGGCTGCCTGGAGACCTTCACCGCCGCCCGGTACGTGCTGCCGCTGCTCCAGTCCAGCCACGGCACCGACCTGACCATGGAGCGCGTGGTCGCCCTCGCCCGCGACGGGGACCCGGGCTGCCGCCGGGTGATCTCCGACGTCGGCCGGCACATCGGCAGCGGTGTCGCGAACCTGTGCAACCTCCTCAACCCCAGCAGGGTCGTCCTCGGCGGCGCCCTGGCCGAGGCCGGGGAGCTCGTGCTCGCCCCGATCAGGGAGTCCGTGGGGCGCTACGCCATCCCCAGCGCGGCCCGTCAACTCTCCGTACTTCCGGGGGCACTTGGCTCGCGCGCCGAGGTCCTGGGGGCGCTCGCCCTCGCGCTCAGCGAGATGGGGGATTCAACCCTTTTGGACGAGAGCCTCCATGCCGCCACACCCGCCTTCACTTAGATAACGCATGGCACCGTTGTCATCTCGTTAAGGATTTACTCCTTGACGCGTGTCGGGCGGCCGAGTTGACTTCGAGCCACCTCGGCCGCAGCGACGCGGCCACGTCAGGGAGGCACCCCCAAATGAACGCATTGACGCGCCGCGTCGGCATAGGCACCGTCACCGTTTCCATGGCGCTGGCCTTGGCCGCGTGCGGCGAGGCCGGTGACGGCGACGACAAGGGCAGCGGCGGCGACGGCAAGACCATCGGCCTGCTCCTGCCGGAGAACAAGACCACCCGCTACGAGACCTTCGACCGCCCCATCATGGAGTCGAAGATCAAGTCGCTGTGCAGCGACTGCGAGGTCAAGTACAACAACGCCGCGCAGGACATCGAGACCCAGAAGAAGCAGTTCGACGCGCTGATCACGCAGGGCGTCAAGGTGATCATCCTGGACTCCGTGGACTACAAGTCCACCAAGGGCTGGGTCGAGCGCGCCAAGAAGGAAGGCGTGCAGGTCGTCGCGTACGACCGGCTCGCCGAGGGTCCGCTGTCCGCCTACGTCAGCTACGACAACGAGAAGATCGGCCGCCTCCAGGGCGGCGCGCTCGTCAAGGCGCTCGGCTCCGACGCCAAGAACTCCAATGTCGTCATGATCAACGGCTCCCCGACCGACCCGAACGCCCCCTTCTTCAAGAAGGGCGCCCACTCGGTGCTCGACAAGAACGTCAAGAAGGTCGCCTACGAGCAGGACATCCCGGACTGGTCCCCGGACGAGGCGAACAAGAAGATGGCCGCCGCCATCGACAAGCTCGGCAAGGACGGCATCGACGGCGTCTACTCCGCCAACGACGGCATGGCGGGCGGCATCATCACCGCCCTCAAGCAGCGGGGCATCGACGTCCCCGTCGGCGGCCAGGACGCGGAGCTCGCCGGCATCCAGCGCCTGCTGAGCGGTGACCAGGCCTTCACGATCTACAAGCAGATCAAGCCGGAGGCCGAGACCACCGCCGAGATCGCGGTCCGGCTGCTCAAGGACAAGAAGATCGACGACCTGACCGACCGCAAGGTCAACTCGCTCAGCGGCGACTACAAGGGCATCCCCGCCAAGCTGTACGACGCCCAGGCGATCACCAAGGACGAGGTGGCGGACACCATCGTCAAGGACAAGGTCTACAAGGCCAGCGAGATCTGCACCAAGCAGTTCAAGAAGGCCTGCGACGAGGCCGGGATCAAGTAACTCCCGGTCAGGTCCCAGGTGTTGACGCGGCCCGCACGCCGCGAGACACCTTCCCCAGCGGTCCGGTGCCCGCCCGCTACATTCCGCCCCGCAGTCGGAGGGCGGGCACCGGGCACCTTGTCCTGCGTGCCGCACGCACCCGTGTCCCCGCACACGCGGTCCGTGCCGCCCGCGCGCACCACCATCCCCGCCCCCCAAGGCGGCGAAGGAGATGATTCACGTGTCCGCTACGCCCGTGCTGGCGTTGCGCGGGGTCTCCAAGCGGTTCGGCGCCGTCCAGGCGCTCACGGACGTAGACCTCGAGATCCACGCCGGCGAGGTGGTCGCCCTCGTCGGTGACAACGGCGCCGGCAAGTCCACGCTCGTCAAGACCATTTCCGGGGTCCACCCCATCGACGAGGGCGCCATCGAGTGGGAGGGCAGGGAGGTCCGCATCGGCCGCCCCCACGACGCCCAGCACCTCGGCGTGGCCACCGTCTACCAGGACCTCGCGCTCTGCGACAACCTCGACGTCGTCGCCAACCTCTTCCTCGGCAGCGAGCTGAAGAGCGCCAGCGTCCTGGACGAGATCAAGATGGAGAAGCGCGCCCGGGTGCTCCTGGACACGCTGTCCATCCGCATCCCCAGCGTCCGCATCCCCGTCGCCGCCCTCTCCGGCGGCCAGCGGCAGGTCGTGGCCATCGCCCGCGCGCTGGTCGGCGACCCCAAGGTCGTCATCCTCGACGAGCCCACCGCCGCCCTCGGCGTCGAGCAGACCGCCCAGGTCCTCGACCTGGTGGAGCGGCTGCGCGAGCGCGGCCACGGCGTGATCCTCATCAGCCACAACATGGCCGACGTCCAGGCCGTCGCCGACCGGGTCGCGGTCCTTCGCCTCGGCCGCAACAACGGCGTCTTCCGGGTCGCCGACACCTCGCCCGAGGAAGTCATCGCCGCCATCACCGGCGCCACGGACAACGCCGTCACCCGCCGCAGGGCGCGCACGGCCACGGCAACGAAGGAGGGCGCGAAGTGAGCGACCTCGCCAAGACCCCCGACACCGACAAGGTCCGGACGGCCACCGGCGGCACCGTGGACGCCGAGCCGTCCGCGACCCCCGCCGCGGCCGTCGACCCGCGCCTCCTGGTGCGCGAGCAGGGCTTCGCCGGTTACTGGACGGAGTTCGTCCGCAAGGTCCGCGGCGGTGAGCTCGGCTCGCTGCCCGTCGTCGTCGGCCTCATCGTCATCGCCCTGGTCTTCCAGCTGCAGAACGACAAGTTCCTGTCCGCTTCCAGCCTCGCCAACATCGCGGTGTTCACCTCCGGCGTCGGCATCATGTCGGTCGGCATCGTCTTCGTGCTGCTGCTCGGCGAGATCGACCTGTCCGTGGGCTCCGTCGCCGGTGTGGGTGCCGCCGTCTGGGCGGTCATGAGCGTCACCCACGGGTGGGGCGACTGGATCTCGGTGTTCGTGGCCATCGCCTCCGGCCTGGTGATCGGCGCGCTGCACGGCTTCTTCTTCGCCAAGATCGGCGTACCGGCCTTCGTGGTCACCCTGGCGGGCTTCCTCGGCTGGAGCGGTCTGCAGATCTGGCTGATGGGCAAGGAGGGCAGCATCAACACGCCCACCGGCTCCGTCGTCGAGGACCTGACCACGCACTTCTTCGCCGACAAGGCCGCCGCGTACGGCCTGGCGCTGATCGCCGTGCTCGCCTACGGGGCCTCCCAGTACCTGGACGCCCGCCGCCGCAAGAACGCGGAGCTGCCCTCGCGGCCGCTCAGCGAGATCCTGCTGCGCACCGGCCTGCTCGCGGTCCTCGCCTTCGTCGCCGCGTACTTCCTGAACGAGCCGGAGGGCGCCCGCGGCCTGCCGCTCGCCCTGGTGCTCTTCCTCGCCGTGCTCGTCGTCGCGGACTTCGTGGCCCGCCGCACCACCTTCGGCCGCCAGGTCTTCGCGGTCGGCGGCAACGCGGAGGCGGCGCGCCGCGCGGGCATCAACGTCGACCGGGTGCGCATCACCGTGTTCGCGATCTCCGGCATGCTCGCCGCCTTCGGCGGGCTCTTCATCGCGAGCCTCTCCGGCGGCGCGACCAAGAGCCTCGGCGCCGGGAACACCCTGATGATGGTGATCGCGGCGGCCGTCATCGGCGGCACCAGCCTCTTCGGCGGCCGCGGCAAGATCTGGTCCGCCATGCTCGGCATGCTGGTGATCCAGTCGATCCAGCAGGGCCTGAACCTGGAGGGCATGCCCAACGAGATCCAGTACATGATCACCGGCGCGGTCCTGCTCGCCGCCGTCGTGATCGACTCGGTCTCGCGCAAGACCCAGAAGTCCGCGGGTCGCGCCTGATCTCGCAGGTCCACGCCTGATCACGCATGTCCGTGCCCGGTACCGATCATTCCGGTACCGGGCACGGGTGTGTCACCGAATAGGAACATCCGTTCCCGTCCGGAGGGCCGGATTTCCGGGCCGCCCCCGGTCGTACCAGTCGATTTACAGCCGATCGCGTGACGCGGGACCCATGGCCTGGACTACGCCGTCAGCGGCGGAACATTAGACTCGACAGGCCCGGCAATGCTCGAACAGCGCTACACGCTCTACTGCAAGGAGGCACGGGTGCCGCTGCTGACCCGCATCACGGGACCGCGCGATCTGGACCTGCTCGGCCCGGAACAGCTCAACCAGCTGGCGGACGAGATCCGCGGCTTCCTCGTCGACGCTGTCTCCAAGACCGGCGGTCACCTCGGCCCCAACCTCGGTGTCGTCGAGCTGACCATCGCCCTGCACCGCGTCTTCGAGTCGCCGAAGGACAGGGTCCTGTGGGACACCGGCCACCAGGCCTACGTCCACAAGCTGCTCACCGGCCGCCAGGACTTCGCCAAGCTGCGCGCCAAGGGCGGCCTGTCCGGCTACCCCTCGCGCGCCGAGTCCGACCACGACGTGATCGAGAACAGCCACGCCTCCACCGTGCTCGGCTGGGCCGACGGCCTCGCCAAGGCCAACGAGGTGCGCGGCAAGGACGACCACGTGGTCGCCGTCATCGGTGACGGCGCCCTCACCGGCGGCATGGCCTGGGAAGCGCTCAACAACATCGCGGCCGCCAAGGACCGCCCGCTCGTCATCGTCGTCAACGACAACGAGCGCTCCTACGCCCCCACCATCGGCGGTCTCGCCAACCACCTCGCCACCCTGCGCACCACCGACGGCTACGAACGCTTCCTGGCCCGCGGCAAGGACCTCCTGGAGCGCACGCCGGTCGTCGGCAAGCCGCTGTACGAGACCCTGCACGGCGCCAAGAAGGGCCTGAAGGACTTCATCGCCCCGCAGGGCATGTTCGAGGACCTCGGCCTGAAGTACGTCGGGCCCATCGACGGCCACGACATCGAGGCCCTGGAGTCCGCCCTGCAGCGCGCCAAGCGCTTCAACGGCCCCGTCATCGTGCACTGCATCACCGAGAAGGGCCGCGGCTACAAACCCGCGGAGGAGGACGAGGCCGACCACTTCCACGGCATCGGCCCGATCCACCCCGACACCGGCCTTCCGATCGCCGCGGGCGGCATGGACTGGACGTCCGTCTTCGGCGAGGAGATGGTCAAGCTCGGCCACGAGCGCGACGACATCGTCGCCATCACCGCGGCCATGCTCCAGCCCGTCGGCCTGCAGAAGTTCGCCAAGGCCTTCCCCGACCGGGTCTACGACGTCGGCATCGCCGAGCAGCACGGCGCCGTCAGCGCCGCGGGCCTCGCCACCGGCGGCGTCCACCCCGTCTTCGCCGTGTACGCGACCTTCCTCAACCGCGCCTTCGACCAGCTCCTGATGGACGTGGCCCTGCACAAGTGCGGCGTCACCTTCGTCCTGGACCGGGCCGGCGTGACCGGCACCGACGGCGCCTCGCACAACGGCATGTGGGACATGTCGATCCTCCAGTGCGTGCCGACCCTGCGCATCGCCGCGCCCCGCGACGCCGACCAGGTCCGCCTCCAGCTCCGCGAGGCCGTCGAGGTCGACGACGCGCCGACCGTCGTGCGCTACTCCAAGGGCGCCGTCGGCCCCGCCGTGCAGGCCGTCGGCAAGGTCGGCGGCATGGACGTGCTGCGCAAGGCGGGCACCGACCGGCCCGACGTGCTGCTCGTCTCCGTGGGCGCGCTCGCGCCGATGTGCCTGGAGATCGCCGACCTGCTCGACAAGCAGGGCATCTCCACCACCGTCGTCGACCCCCGCTGGGTCAAGCCGGTCGACGAGGCGATGGCACCGCTCGCCGAGCAGCACCGCGTCGTCGTCACCGTCGAGGACAACTCCCGCGCGGGCGGCGTCGGCTCGGCCGTCGCCCAGGCCCTGCGGGACGCGGGCGTGGACGTGCCGCTGCGCGACTTCGGCATCCCGCCGCGCTTCCTCGACCACGCGTCGCGCAAGGAGGTCATGGCGGAGATCGGTCTCACCGCCCCGGACATCGCCCGTCAGGTGACGGGTCTGGTGGCCAAGCTGGACGGCCGGTTCGAGCGGGCCGGCGCCGCGGTGGACTCCGTGGAGCCCGCGCGCGACTGACGTTAACGACCGAAGTGTCCGGATGGGCCGGTTTCGCCACCGTGAAGAGTGGTGAAACCGGCCCATTTGCGTGAATCCACCCGCGTCGGGGCATAAGCAGAACGTGCCCTCTCGATCATGTCGAGGACGACAAGCGTGGGAGGTACGCCGTGAGCAGCACCCTCTTCCGGACGAAGAAGGTCGAGCAGTCCATCCTCGACACCGAGGAACCAGAACACGCCCTCAAGAAATCCTTGTCCGCGCTGGATCTGACCGTCTTCGGCGTCGGTGTCATCATCGGCACCGGCATCTTCGTCCTCACCGGTACGGTCGCCAAGAACAACGCCGGTCCCTCGGTCGCCCTGGCCTTCGTGGTCGCCGGGGTCGTCTGTGCCCTCGCGGCGCTCTGCTACGCCGAGTTCGCCTCCACGCTCCCGGTGGCGGGCTCCGCGTACACGTTCTCGTACGCCTCCCTCGGTGAGCTGCCCGCCTGGATCATCGGCTGGGACCTCGTCCTGGAGTTCGCGCTCGGCACGGCGGTGGTCGCCGTCGGCTGGTCCGGCTATATCGCCTCGCTGCTCGACAACGCGGGCTGGCAGCTGCCGGAGGCGCTCAGCGGCCGGGACGGCGCCGACGGCTTCGGCTTCGACATCCTGGCCGCCGCCCTGGTCCTGGTGCTCACCGGCATCCTCGTCCTCGGCATGAAGCTCTCCGCGCGGATCACCTCCCTCGTCGTCGCGATCAAGGTGATCGTCGTCCTCGTCGTGATCATCGCGGGCGCCTTCTTCATCAAGGGCGAGAACTACGACCCGTTCATCCCGAAGGCCCAGGAGGTGGAGGCGGGCAGCGGACTGCACTCGCCGCTGATCCAGCTGATGTTCGGCTGGGCCCCCGCCAACTTCGGCGTGATGGGCATCTTCACCGCCGCCTCGGTCGTCTTCTTCGCCTTCATCGGCTTCGACATCGTCGCCACCGCCGCCGAGGAGACCAAGAACCCGCAGCGGGACATGCCCCGCGGCATCCTCGGCTCCCTGCTGATCTGCACCACGCTCTACGTGGCCGTGTCGATCGTCGTGACCGGCATGCAGCACTACTCGCAGCTCTCCGTGGACGCCCCGCTCGCCGACGCCTTCAAGGCCACCGGGCACCCCTGGTACGCGGGCTTCATCAGCTTCGGCGCCGCCGTCGGCCTGACCACCGTCTGCATGATCCTGCTGCTCGGCCAGACCCGGGTGTTCTTCGCGATGAGCCGCGACGGCCTGCTCCCGCGCTTCTTCTCCCGCGTCCACCCGCGCTTCAAGACCCCGCACCGGCCGACCATCCTGCTCGGCGTGATCATCGCGGTCGTCGCCGGGTTCACCCCGCTGAGCGAGCTCGCCGAGCTGGTGAACATCGGCACCCTGTTCGCCTTCGTGATCGTCGCGATCAGCGTGATCATCCTCCGCAGGACGCGCCCCGATCTGCACCGCTCCTTCCGCACCCCGTGGGTGCCGTTCCTGCCGATCCTGTCCGTCGGCGCCTCGCTGTGGCTGATGCTCAACCTGCCCGCCGAGACCTGGGTCCGGTTCGCCGGGTGGATGGCGCTCGGCGTCGTCGTCTACTTCCTCTACGGCCGCTCGCACAGCCGCCTGGGACGGCAGGAGGAGACGTCGGTGGGGGAAGTGCTGCGCCCGCCGGGCCGCGACAGCAAGTAACCGCCGACCGCCCCTCCGGGCACAGTCGCGCTGCAAATCCTGCCCCCGGAGCGCACGGCGAGGGCAGCCGCCGCCTCCGAACGGGCGGAGGCGGCGAGCCGGGCACGGGTGGCGAGGGCGGGGCGGTCGAGTGCGTACGGGGGAGCGGCAGGGGGAGCCGCGGAGGGCTGTGGTCCCGGGTGGCCCCTGGGGCGGGCGCGGGTGCCCGCTGGTGCCGCCCGGGCGCCCCCTGGGGCACCCGGGCGGCACCCGGACTACATCCGCCGCCAGTCCCGCGTCACCGACGCCATCGCCGACACCGCCGCCCGCAGGTGCCGCTCGCGGTCGCGGATCCGCGCGCCGAACTCGACGTGCAGGAACTCCGTGTCCTGTGCGGCGGCGCCCCGGCCCTGAACGTTCTTCCGGCCTTCGAGCGGGCAGGAGCGGGCCCAGGCACGGCACACGTCATAGCCGCGCCGCCGCAGCGCGTCCGCCAGGTCCCGGCCCTCGGAGACGGCCTCGCGGCCCTTGCCCGTGGAGGCGACCACGTCGTACTTGGGGGCGGAGTCGTCCGCCATCCCGTGCACCTGGATGCCGGGCACGCCGCGCTTCGCCAACTCGTCGCAGATGGCATGGAACACGCTCTTCCGCCGGTGTGCCACATCCGCCTCGTCGTCACGGCCGGCTTTGCGATGTGCCCCCGCAATGACCATGACGCCACCGGGGGAGCGGCTCAGGAGCGCGGCGCCGAGCCGTTCGGTGTGACGGTCGGCGACGGGGTGCGGGACCTGCACGGACCAGCGGATCGGGGAGTCGAGGTCCACATAGACCCGGCCCCAGCCGCGCGGTGCGGAGGCGTCCTCGGAGAGGTCGGACACCTCGGCGTAGCGCCGCCCGGACCCGGTGTCGACGACCGTGCGCACCCGGAAGTCGACGTCGGCCAGGCGGCGTTCGGCCCGGGAGCGGTGCCGGTCGAGGAGGAGGGCCACGCCCTCGGCGACGGTGCGCCGGTCCCTGGCCGAGGGGCGGCGGTAGCCGCTGTCCTCGGAGAAGCCCGAGGTGTACCCGGTGACCCGGCGCTCCAGGTCGGCCCGGACGCGGCCGCCGGACGACGGCGACGACGGCGTGGCCGATGCGGACGGCTTCCTGGAAGGTTCCCCGCCCTCCGGGGAGCGATCGGTCGGCCGACGGTCCGGCGAGCGCTCGGCCCACCCGGAGCGCGGCTTCTCGCTGTCCGACGCCGAGGAGCACTGTGTGAGGCACAACACGCTCGCCAGGACGACGGCAAGCGCCACAAGACCCCTGCGTCGCTTTGCGTTTGTTATCGACCGAATTGGAGGGTGAGTCATGGTTGTATAAAGATAGCCTCGTGATGACACGTCCCTCTCGCAGGCTCATAGCGACCTGCGCCGCCTCGCTCGTCCTGCTCGCGGGCACCGCCTGCGGTCCCTTCGGCGACGACGGCGACGCAGCCGCCGACGGCGAGCCCACCTTCACTGTCGCCGCCGCGGGCGACATCCTCATCCACCCCGAACTCACCGAGCAGGCCCGCAAGGACGGCAAGGCGACGGGCAAGGGTGAGAAGGGCATCGACTTCGGCCCGATGATGGCCGGCATCAAGCCGGTGATCAGCAAGGCCGACCTCGGCATCTGTCACTTCGAGCCGGTGGTCGGCGCGCCGGGCGGGCCGTTCCAGGGCTTCCCGGACTTCGTGGTCCCGCCGCAGATCACCACCGCCGTCAAGGCCGTCGGCTACGACCAGTGCTCAAGCGTCTCCAACCACAGCCTCGACCACGGCCCCGAGGGCGTCACGCGCACCCTGAACGCCCTGGACAAGGCGGGCCTGCGGCACACCGGAACGGCACGGAACCAGGCAGAGGCGGACAAGCCGCTCATCACCGAGGTGAAGGGCGTCAAGGTCGCCCAGATCGCCTTCGCCCTCGGGTTCAACGGCCGCGAAGTCCCCAAGGACAAGCCGTGGCTGGCCAACCTCACCGACTTCGACCGGATCGCCGCCGCCGAGAAGAAGGCCCGCGCCGCGGGCGCCGACGTCGTGATCCTGAGCATCCACTGGGGCAAGGAGCACCAGCCCAACGCCGCCGCCCAGCAGGTCGAACTCGGCCGCAGGATCGCCAAGGAGACCGGGATCGACCTCGTGATCGGCCACCACGCGCACGTCGTGCAGCCGATGGAGAAGGTCGACGGCACCTGGATCGCGTACGGACTCGGCAACCAGATCGCCCGGCACGACGCGCCCAGCGGACTGACCGAGGAAGGCGTCATCGGCTGGTTCGAGTTCCACAAGCGCGGCGACGGCTGGGACGTCAACGCCAAGTACGCGCCCACCTTCACGGAGATCCCGCCGGAGCCCGACGAGGACGGCGCGGCGCTGCCCAAGGACGCGGTGAAGGACCACCGGCTGCTCGACGTGGCCACCGCGCTGCGCGACGGCGACAAGCTCACCACCCAGCAACGGGCCCGCTACCGCCTCGCCTTCGAGCGTACGCAGGGCACTCTGCTCAACCGCGGCGCGAGCAAGGACGGACTCGAACCCCTGGAGAATCTGCCGGACTGAGAAACTCCGAAAGAACTCCAGGTGAACCGTCCGACGGCCTTGTGAAGGGTGTCGGAAGTGGATCTTTGACGTAGCTCACATCTCGCTACGCTCGTACATCCATCCGGACCCGTCATGGGTCATGTCATTCCAGATCGCACCCGCGTGCCCGCGCGCGCCGCGGCGCGACATCCATACCCCGTGTCACATCAGAGTCACTCACTGTGTCACTCCAGGAGAGGAGCACCCCCTTGGCCGCTTCGCCCACGAAGCGGCGGCACAAGGTCCGCCGAAGGACCGACATGTCACTGATCGGAGGCATCCGCCCCCCGATCGCCGCGCTGTCGGTCCTGCTCCTTGCCCTGGCGGGCGTCACCGCCCTCACTCTTGGCCGCGTCGGCCAGGAAGCCGTCCCCAAGGCGGTCAAGACGTCCCAGCAGCACTTCGCCGAGGACGGCGCCATCGCCCTGCGCGCCTCCATCGACGAGAGCGTCACCGACCTCACCCGGACCGCGGATCTGTTCAACGCGTCCGACCCGGTGCCCGCCGACGCCGTGCTCGACAAGATCAGCAGCGTGTACCAGAAGTGGATGGGTACCGCCGTCGTCGAGATCCGCTCGGGCAAGCTCCTCGCCGCCCGCGGCGAGAACGTGCCGCTGGCCGCGATCGACCGCTCGAAGCTCTCCGACGACGACGGCCTCGCGCCCCGCATGGTGCGCCTGGAGAGCGGCGAGACCCGCCTGCTCAGCTTCGCCGTCCTCGCCTGGAAGGGACAGCCGCAGCAGCTTCTGGTCGCCTCCAGCAGCCTGCGCTTCCCCGGCATCAGCCTCGGCAACTTCCGCTCCATCGCCGTCGTCGGCAACGACGGCAAGGTGCTGAGCACCGACGGCATCCCCGAGCCCGAGCAGGTCAGCACCGACGACGAACGGGCCGAGGTCAAGGCCTCCGAGAAGCAGCTCAAGGCCTTCGCGGAGACCTCGGCGAAGAAGTCCCGCAGCCACCCGATCCTGGCCAAGGAGCCCGGCTCCGGCGGCTATCTCGGCGTCAGCGGCCATCTGATCGGCGACCGCCACCTCGGTGAGCGGTCCGTCGCCGGCTACGCCTCGCTCGCCGCACCGGAGGCGGGCGAGTCCACTGTGGCCACCCGCCTCGGCCTCAGCGTCGTCTCCATGGTCCCGGTCGCCGAGGACGCCAAGCGCACCAAGGGCTCCGCCCTCGGCCTCTTCGCCGCGGGCGCGCTCCTCGTCATCGGCGGCCTCACCGTCTTCCTGCTCCTGCGCACCGTGCAGCGGCCGCTCATCCGGCTGTTCCTGGAGAGCCGCAGGCTCACCCGCGGCGACCTCGGCCGCCCGGTGTCCGTGCCCAAGCACGGCGAGGCCGCCCGCATCGGCGGCGCCCTGGAGCGGCTGCGCCGCCAGCTCAACGGCGAACCGGCCGCCAAGGCGCCCGGGGCCAAGCGCAAGGGCCTCGGCAGCCGGACCCTGCTCGCCGTCGCCGGTGTGCTGCTGCTCGTCTGGTCGGCGCCGCTGTTGCTGCTCCTCAACCGTGCCGGGGACACCGTCCAGGTGCCGCAGCAGATGGTCAACGACCAGCGTGAGCGCACCGACACCCTCTCCGACCGGGTCCGCCGCGCGCTCAACGAGGGCCACGCCGACCTCACCTCGCTCGCGTCCCTGATCGGTGCCCGCACCGACCCCTCGGACATGGACAAGGTCCTGGAGAGCACCCGCAACCAGCACTCCCGCTACCGGTCGCTGTACGTCCTCGACAAGGACGGCAAGGTCCTTTCCAAGGCCGGTGACGACCCGCGCAGCCCCTCCGGCGAGAAGCCGTCCGACGACCAGGTCCGGGTGATCGACGACGACGGCAAGGAGCCGGTCATCATCGGCACCGCCGAGGTGCCGGGCCGCCAAGGCGCCGCCGTGGTGGGCGAGTTCCGCATCGAGTTCCTGAACTCGCTGCTCAAGCGCCCCGGCCTCGGCGAGGTCCGGGTCGTCGACGCCAAGCGCCGGGTGCTCGGCGGCAACAACGGCTACCGCGAGTTCCAGGGGCTGCCCAGCGGCCGCCTCAACGGGCTCGTCGAGGGCACCGGACAGAAGGTCGGCGGCAAGCCGCGCCCGAGCGGCGTGCTGTACCGCGACGGCGGCGACATCCAGATCGCGGCCGCCGCCCCGTTCGCCGGTGGCGGCGCGGCCGAACAGCTCGGCTGGTCCGTGGTCAGCTGGCAGCCCGCGTCGAACCTCGAGATCCCCGAGTACACCCTGCAGAACCGCACGGTCCTCGCCGGCATGCTCGGCATCACGGCGGCCGCGGCCTGCCTCGGCTGGCTGCACATCATCGTGGTGCGGCCGCTGCGCAAGCTCGCCGACCAGGCCGAGGCACTGGCCGACGGCGACCGCAAGACCGTCCTGTACCCGGTCCACCACGACGAGGTCGGTGCCGTCACGCGCAGCCTCGAACTGATCAGGCAGCAGCTGCCGTCGGGCACGCAGCGCA
Organism: Streptomyces sp. NPDC127108; assembly: GCF_042677545.1. Taxonomy (NCBI): domain Bacteria; kingdom Bacillati; phylum Actinomycetota; class Actinomycetes; order Kitasatosporales; family Streptomycetaceae; genus Streptomyces; species Streptomyces sp. NPDC127108. Next base: position 112,179 of record NZ_JBHXTE010000002.1, read on the forward strand.
AGCGGGACGGCGCGAGTGCCGGCCTCGCCGGAAGGAACTGAACCGCTGTGCTCTTCCTCTACACCGTCCTGGTGGTGTGCTGCGCCGTCCTGCTGGTCGCGGGCGTGATCGAGCAGCGGCGGCACTTCACCAACCTGGAACACATACCGTCGCGGGTGCTGGTCAACGGCATCCGCGGCAAGAGCTCCATCACCCGCCTGTGCGCGGGCGCCCTGCGGGGCGGCGACCTGACCACGGTCGCCAAGACCACCGGCACCGCGGCCCGGTTCATCCACCCGGACGCCACCGAGGAGCCGGTCTACCGCAAGTTCGGCATCGCCAACGTCGTCGAGCAGATCGGGATCGTGCGGCGCGCCGCCGCGTACAACCCGGACGCGCTGGTCATCGAGTGCATGGCGGTCATGCCGGCGCTCCAGGAGATCAACCAGTCCAAGCTGATCCGCTCCACCATCGGCGTGCTCTGCAACGTCCGTGAGGACCACCTCGCCGAGATGGGCCCGACCCTGGACGACGTGGCGCGCTCGCTGTCCCGCTCGATGCCGGAGAACGGCATCTGCGTGACCGCCGAGAAGGACCGCTTCGCCATCCTCAAGGAGGAGGCCGACGCCCGGAACTGCGAGCTGATCTACGCGGACCCGGAGACGGTCACCGACGAGGAGCTGCGCGGCTTCAGCTGGTTCACCTTCAAGGAGAACGTGTCGATCGCGCTGAAGGTCGCCGAACTCCTCGGCGTCGGCCGCGAGGTCGCCCTCCAGGGCATGTACGACGCGCCGCCGGACCCCGGTGTCCTCTCCGTCGAGCGGTACGTCACCGAGGAGGGCAAGAAGCTCCGCTTCGCCAACGTCTTCGCGGCCAACGACCCCGAGTCGACGCTGATGAACATCAACCAGCTGCTCGACCTCGGCGCCATCCACCGGCCCCTGAACGTCGTCATCAACTGCCGCCCCGACCGCGTCGAGCGCAACGGCCAGATGGGCGAGATCATCCCGGACCTGCAGCCGGACAAGGTCTTCGTCATCGGCCACCCCGCCAAGTCCGCCATCGACGCGATCCCCGCCGACTGGCGCTCGCGCGCGGTGGACCTCGGCGGCGACCGGCGTGACCCGGAGGAGTTCATGGGCCAGCTGCTCGGGCAGCTCGGCCCGGACTCCTCGCTCGTGGCCATCGGCAACATCCACGGCCAGGGCGAGCTGCTCCTGGAGCACCTCGCCGAACTGCCCGCCGACGAGAGCGAGGACCCGACGCCCGCGGCCACCCCGGCCGGCGCATCGGCGTCCGAGACCACGGGCAGCCACCATCTGTACGAGCCGCACATCGACCCCTACCAGCACTACCCCGAGGCGTACGAGTCGCGGTACACGAACACGGGGTCGCTCCAGATCGTCCCGGCACCGCACGTCCCCGTGCAGCGCACCGCCCAGCAGTCCTACCCGCAGTACGACGGCCAGGCCGCGCAGGGCCCCTACCCGGGGCAGGGCGCGTACCAGCAGGGTCAGGGGCAGTACGCGGCGCAGGAACCGTACGCGGCGCAGCAGGCGTCGTACGACACGTCGGTCACGTACGACGCGTACGGCCAGCAGCACCACCAGGCCCCGCACGCGCACCACGGCCAGCAGGGCCAGCAGGGCCAGCACCCGCAGCACGGCCAGCAGCCCGCGCACCCGCACCACGGCCAGCATGGTCAGCAGAGCCAGCACGGCCAGCAGCCCGTGCACGGCCAGCACAACCAGCACGCCCCGCACCAGCAGCCCCAGGGCGCGCACGAGCAGTACGCGCCCCACGAGTCCTACCGGGCGCCGCACGCGGCGCAGCCGCAGGACCCCTCCCAACCTCCCGCCCCCCGCGGCCTGTTCGAGCCGCGCGTCCCGCCCGCCCCGCCCGCCGCGGATGAAACCCAGCAGTGGCACAGCCCAGGAGAGCAGCGTTGATCCCGTCCGTCCTCACCCCCGAGATCGCCGCGGTCGGCATCGCGCTCGGGCTGCTGTTCTCGCTCGTCTGCTATCTGACGACCAACCTGTCGCCCGGCGGCATGATCACGCCGGGCTGGCTCGCGCTGACCCTCGTCGAGGACCTCCAGCGCGCCGCCATGGTGGTCGGCGTCACCGTCCTGACGTACGTCTGCACCCTGCTGATGCAGAAGTTCGTCATCCTCTACGGCAAGCGCCTGTTCGCCGCGGTCGTGCTCACCGGCGTGGTCCTCCAGGCCACCGTGATGATCGTGCTCTCGATCGAGTTCCCGCTGATGTACAGCAATCAGACCCTCGGCTTCATCGTGCCGGGCCTGATCGCCTACCAGCTGGTCCGTCAGCCCAAGGGCCCCACCCTGCTCGCCACGGGATCGGTGACCCTCATGGCCTATGTCGTCCTCACGGCCGGGATCCTCCTCGGCTTCATGCCCTCCGCCTGACCTAACGGAGCCACACATGCCGCCCAAGAAGAAGCGCCCCGCAGTCCACGCCGTCACCGTCCTCGCCCTGCTCGCGGGCAGCACCTACCTGACCGTCGAACTGCGCAAGGACGAGCACGACAAGGCGCCGAAGGTACAGTCCGTCACCGACACCCCGGACCTGACCAACGGCACCGGCCAGGCCGACGGGAAGCAGAAGTGGGAGCGGCTGCGCAACCCCGACCGCTCCGTCCTGCGCACCGAGGACGGCAAGGTCCTCGCCTCGTTCACCGACGGTGCCCGCACGGCGACCCTCTCCGGGCCGAGCCGTACCTTCGCCGAGCCCACCAACACCAAGTCGAAGGTCGTCACCGACGACTGGGTGCGGCTGATGCCGGAGGTGTGGCGCAAGGGCGCGGAGAAGGAGAAGTGGTTCAAGGACTGGTTCAAGGAGTTCGCGGGCAGCGAGGAGGACGACATCTTCGCGATGGCGTTCCAGTACGTCGAGGGCGCGCCCGTCAAGAAGGACGACGAGGGCATCTCCTACGCCGGTGACGCCAGCTTCGGGCCGCTGAACCCGGCCGGCAGCGAGGGCAACGACCTGCGCGAGGAGCAGTCCGACTTCTACGACTACCTCGGCATCCCCTACACCTTCCGCGACGGCACGACGATCCAGCCCGAGGCCAAGCGGGCCCGCGCCATCGACTGCTCCGGCTTCATCCGCACCGTCTTCGGCTACCGGGCCCGGTTCCCGCTGATGGCCAGCGACACCACCGGCGACGGGCTGCCCCGCACCGCCAACGGCATGGCCCGCGGCAAGCTCGGCGCGCCCGTCATCCCGCTCAAGGGCGTGGGCGCCACGGACCGCCCGAAGACGATCGACGTGGTCCAGCCCGGCGACCTGGTCTTCTTCAAGCTCGACGCCCGCACTAAGGAGCGCCTCGACCACGTGGGCATCTTCCTCGGCCACGACGCCGAGGGCCACAAGATATTCATCTCAAGCCGCGAAGAGGTCAACGGCCCCACCATCGGCGACAAGGGCGGCACGTCCCGCCTCGACGGCAACGGCTACTACGCCAAGGCGCTGCGCAGCGCCAAGCGCCTCTAGCCGCTGGGCTCCCGCGCGGGACCCGTCGGGCCGCGCGGGAGCGCCGTACCCCTCCTCACCCCCTACGTGGCGAGAACTCCACCAGCGACAGGAGCGACAACCCCTATCGCTGATGACAAGCCGCGCGACGGCGTGCTTGTGTGAGCCCGCCTGATCATCGTCGGCCCCACAACACGGGCCGCAGAAGGGGGAGTTCATGAACATCGCCAAGGTGCCCGCGCGCGTCCTGCTGCCGCTCGCCGGAGCCGCGCTCGCCACCGCCGCCCTCGCCGCACCCGCGACGGCCGCACCGCAGCACTGGACCGACGGCGAGGTCCACTACGCCCAATCCCGCTCGGTCCTCACCCCGTACGACGGCTCCGAGGGCGCCCGCGCCCTCCTCCGCGTCGACTGGGAGACCGGCAAGGGCGGCGTCTACGGAAACATGTGGGACCTCAAGAAGGACGGCAACGACTCCGTCCTGCAGGCCGGATACTCCTGGCTCGACGGCTCCACCTGGAAGCCCGTGACGCGCACCCTCAACACGGTCAAGGACGCCAGCGACAGCGGCCGCCACACCAGCCTGCACACCGACCCCGCCGTCAAGATCAAGGACCTGAAGGTCCGGGTCTGCACGGTCGACGGCGCGGGCGCGCAGGTGTGGTGCGGGGACTGGCACTGAGCGACGTGGCGGGCTAGTTCCTGACCGTCCGCGGCCCCACGCACTCCGCCCCCAGCTCGCCCACCCTGCGGCGCAGTTCGCGGTCCGCGGTCACCACCACGCAGGGGCCCGGGATCTCCGCGACCAGTTCGACGATGCGGTCGTCGCCGCTGGCGGGGGCGGAGTCGACGCGCACGCCGGGGACGGGCTCGACGCCGCGGGCCCGGCCCTCCACGACGAGGACGACGTCGAGGGGGCCGGGTAGTTCGGGCAGGCCCGCGGCGGCGAGCGGCACCAGACGGTCCCGCAGCCGCTCCGCCGCGCCCCGCCGGTCCCGCCACCAGCCGTCCGGCACGGAGCCCACGACATTGGCGGCGTCCACGACGAGGGTCACAGTGTCCATGCGGCCAAGCCTCGCACGCCCGGGTGCACCCACCTCCACCTCGCCCATTAGAGTTGCTGTGACCCGACGTCCCTGGCCACGGAAACCGCCGCATGCCCCCAGCCCCCACCCCACCGACCGTGAACGGCGACTGGCTCATACGCGCAGGCGACGGCAGGCTCGCCGTCTACGCCTGCGAGAGCGACGCCGTGGTCTGCCGCACCCAACGCCACCCGGGCGAGCCCTGGACCGCGCCCCGCGTCGTCGGCGGCGACCAGCGCGTCCACCCCGTCCTCGCCGTCGCCCAGGGCAGCGACACCTACGCCCACCTGGTGTCGTGGCGGCCCACGGTCTCCGGCGAGTCGGGCCTCGTGCACTCCACGCACTTCCAGCCGCACCTCACCGCCCTCGACTGGAACCCCCTCGGCCACCCCAACAAGAAGGGGCAGAGCACCGGCGCCCCCGCCGTCACCGTCGACGCCCAGGGCCGCGCCCATGTGTTCGTGCCCAACCGGGGCGGCGGGGTCAGCATGCGCGGCCAGAAGGAGAAGGGCGGCTGGGGCCCCTGGCGTGACCTGAAGGGCCAGGGGGTGCGCGGCCCGCTCGCCGTGGTGACGGGTGAATCCGGCCTGGTCACGGCGTACGCGGCCACGGCGGACGGCATCCTGCGCTGGCGCCAGGCCTCGCCGGGCGCCGTCCCCGCCCTGGACGAGGAGCCGCTGCCGGTCACGGCCCGCCCCGGCACCCTGCGCGCCCTCGCCACCTCCGCCGAGCACACCACCCTGTTCTTCACGGACGCGGACGGCGAGCTGCGCGCCTGGCGCGGCACCGCGGCCGACGAGCCGGTCCGCCTCCTCACGGCCGCGGGCCCCGGCCCTGTCTCGGCCATGCGCTGCGAACTCGACGGCCACGACTGCACGTTGCTGGCCCAGCGCGCCGAGAGCGGCCGCGTCGCGTTCGCCGCCTACCCGACCGAGCTGGAGTCGGCGGGCGCCTGGTGGGCCGAGTCCGGCCCCGCCCTGCCGGTGGACGCGCGGGTCGCCCTCGCCACCGACGCCGCGGGCCGGGTGATCGCGGCGACCTTCGTGCCCGGCACCGGAGCGCTGCGCCTGACCCACCGCAAGGACGAGCCGGGCCTCGCCCTCAAGGCGTGGGAGCAGGCGGTCTCCGCGTAGCGGCTCCGGACGCGGCAGTGCCCGGCACACCGATCGGCGTACCGGGCACTGAGGCGACTCCCTGCTACGCGGGGACGCTCGCGAGCCCCTGCTCCAGGAACCGCTTGCCGTTCACGCGCTCGCTGACACCCTCACGGTCCAGGTACGGCGTGACGCCGCCCAGGTGGAAGGGCCAGCCCGCGCCGGTGATCAGGCACAGGTCGATGTCCTGCGCCTCGGCGACGACGCCCTCGTCGAGCATGAGCCCGATCTCCTGGGCGACGGCGTCGAGCACGCGGGCCCGCACCTGCTCCTCGGTCAGGACGGAGTCGCCCTGCTTCAGGAGCGCGGCGACCTCCGGGTCCAGCTCCGGCTTGCCGCTGTCGTACACGTAGAAGCCGCGCTTGCCCGCCTCCACGACCGCCTTCAGGTTCGGCGACACGGTGAAGCGGTCCGGGAAGGCGCGGTTGAGCGTCTCCGAGACGTGCAGACCGATGGCCGGGCCGACCAGTTCGAGCAGGACCAGCGGCGACATCGGCAGGCCGAGCGGCTCGACGGCCTTCTCGGCGACCGGCACCGGGGTGCCCTCGTCGATGACGTTCTGGATCTCGCCCATGAAGCGGGTGAGGATGCGGTTCACGACGAACGCCGGGGCGTCCTTCACCAGGACCGCGGTCTTCTTCAGCTTCTTGGCGACGCCGAAGGCCGTGGCCAGCGAGGCGTCGTCGGTCTGCTCGCCGCGCACGATCTCCAGGAGGGGGAGGATCGCGACCGGGTTGAAGAAGTGGAAGCCGACGACCCGCTCGGGGTGCTTCAGCTTGGACGCCATCTCCGTCACCGACAGCGAGGAGGTGTTGGTCGCGAGGATCGCGTGCGCCGGAGCGACCGCCTCCACCTCGGCGAACACCTGCTGCTTGACGCCGATCTCCTCGAAGACGGCCTCGATGATGAAGTCGGCGTCGGCGAAGCCCTCGGCCTTGTCCAGGACACCGGAGACGAGCGCCTTCAGGCGGTTGGCCTTGTCCTGGTTGACGCGGCCCTTGAGGAGCAGCTTGTCGATCTCCCCGTGGACGTAGCCCACGCCCTTGTCGACGCGCTCCTGGTCGATGTCGGTCAGGACGACCGGCACCTCGAGGCGGCGCAGGAACAGCAGCGCCAGCTGCGAGGCCATCAGACCGGCACCCACGACGCCGACCTTGGTGACCGGGCGCGCCAGGTTCTTGTCCGGGGCGCCCGCCGGGCGCTTGCCGCGCTTCTGGACCAGGTTGAACGCGTAGATGCCGCTGCGCAGTTCACCGCCCATGATGAGGTCGGCGAGCGCGGTGTCCTCCGCGTCGAAGCCCTTCTGGAGGTCGCCGTCCTTCGCGGCAGCGACGATCTCCAGGGCGCGGTACGCGGCCGGGGCGGCGCCGTGCACCTTGGAGTCCGCGATGGCGCGGCCGCGGGCGACCGCCGCGTCCCAGCCCTCGCCGCGGTCGATCTCCGGGCGCTCCACCTTGACGGTGCCGTTGAGGACGGAGGCCGTCCACACCAGCGACTGCTCCAGGAAGTCCGCGCCCTCGAACAGCGCGTCCGCGATGCCGAGTTCGAAGACCTGCTTGCCCTTGAGCTGCTTGTTCTGGTTCAGCGAGTTCTCGATGATGACCGAAACCGCTCGGTCCGCGCCGATCAGGTTCGGGAGCAGCGTGCAGCCGCCCCAGCCCGGGACGAGCCCCAGGAAGACCTCGGGCAGCGAGAACGCGGGCAGCGCCTTGGAGACGGTGCGGTACGCGCAGTGCAGACCGACCTCGACGCCACCGCCCATGGCGGCGCCGTTGTAGTACGCGAACGTCGGCACCGCGAGGCCCGAGAGCCGCTTGAAGACGTCGTGGCCGCCCTTGCCGATGGCCAGCGCGTCCTCGTGCCGCTTCAGTATCTCGACGCCCTTGAGGTCGGCGCCGACGGCGAAGATGAACGGCTTGCCGGTGATGCCGACGCCGACGATCGTGCCCTCGGCGGCCTCCGCCTCGACCTGGTCGATCGCGGCGTTCAGGTTCGCGAGGGAGCCCGGGCCGAAGGTGGTCGGCTTGGTGTGGTCGAAGCCGTTGTCGAGGGTGATGAGGGCGAACCGCCCGGCGCCCGCGGGCAGATCGAGGTGACGTACGTGAGCCTGCGTCACGACCTCGTCCGGGAACAGCTCGGCCGCACCCTTCAACAGCTCAGTGGTGGTGGTGCTCACTTGTCGCCTCCGGCGTCCTTGTGGTGCGGGTTCTCCCAGATGACCGTCGCGCCCATGCCGAAGCCGACGCACATGGTGGTCAGGCCGTAGCGGACCTCCGGCTGCTCCTCGAACTGCCGCGCCAGCTGCGTCATCAGACGGACACCGGAGGAGGCGAGGGGGTGACCGAAGGCGATGGCGCCGCCGTACTGGTTGACGCGGGCGTCGTCGTCGGCGATGCCGTAGTGCTCCAGGAAGGCGAGGACCTGCACGGCGAAGGCCTCATTGATCTCGAAGAGACCGATGTCGGAGATGGTCAGGCCCGCCTGGGCGAGCGCCTTCTCCGTCGCCGGGATCGGGCCGTAGCCCATGACCTCCGGCTCGACACCCGCGAAGGAGTACGACACCAGCCGCATCTTGACCGGCAGGCCGTTCTCCCGGGCGAAGTCCTCGGAAGCGATGATCGAGGCCGTGGCGCCGTCGTTGAGGCCGGCCGCGTTGCCCGCGGTGACGCGGCCGTGCGTACGGAACGGCGTCTTCAGGCCGGACAGGTTCTCCAGCGTCGTGCCCGGACGCATCGGCTCGTCCTGGGTGGCCAGACCCCAACCGGTCTCGCCCGCCTCTTCGTTGGTGCGGCGTACGGAGATCGGCACCAGGTCCTGCTGGATCTTGCCGTTGGCGTACGCCTTGGCGGCCTTCTCCTGCGAGCGCACCGCGTACTCGTCGGCGCGCTGCTTGGTGATGCTCGGGTAGCGGTCGTGCAGGTTCTCCGCCGTCATGCCCATGAACAGGGCGGACTCGTCGACGAGCTTCTCGCTCACGAACCGGGGGTTCGGGTCGACGCCCTCGCCCATGGGGTGGCGGCCCATGTGCTCGACGCCACCGGCGATCACCGCGTCGTACGCGCCGAAGGCGATGGAGCCGGCCGTCGTCGTCACGGCCGTCAGGGCGCCCGCGCACATGCGGTCGATCGAGTAGCCCGGCACGGACTGCGGGAGACCCGCGAGGATGCCCGCCGTGCGGCCGATCGTGAGCCCCTGGTCGCCGATCTGCGTGGTGGCGGCCACCGCGACCTCGTCGATCTTGGCCGGGTCCAGGGCTGGGTTGCGGCGCAGCAGCTCCCGGATGGCCTTCACGATCATGTCGTCGGCGCGGGTCTCGTGGTAGATGCCCTTGGGGCCCGCCTTGCCGAACGGGGTGCGGACGCCGTCGACGAAGACGACGTCCCTGACGGTACGAGGCACGATGGCTCTCCTCCAGGGTGCGGTGCGCCTGCGGCGCGCTTCCTCCAGTCATGCTACTTGTCGGTAACTATGAGGCCAAGGGCTGGTCCGGGGAGGCGCACATCACATGCGGCGCACACCCGGACGACTCCCTCCGCTTCACGGCCCCTGGCCCTGGCCCGGGGCGCACCCCTCCCCGGTGCCCCGCCTGCTCCCCTCCACCGCTACGCGGCGGTTCCCCCACCCGCCCACCCGTGACTGCCGCCCCAGTCGCACCGCCGGAGGCGGACGTCCGGGCTGCGGGCGTGCCGCGCGGCCCGTCGTGTCCGTGTGTCGTCGCGAAGCCGTCGTTCGGCCTGTCGCAGGGTGCGTTGGCTAGGGGGTTGCCGAGCACCCTGGAAGTGCGATGGTGGGCCCGAAGCCTCTGCCCGGCCCGTCGCCACGAGGGGCTGCCTGGATGCCCGCCGCCCGGGTCCGTAGTCACGGCGTGCAGCCCCGAAGCCTCCGTTCGGCCTGCCGTCCCGGTGTGCAGGCCTGAAGCCTCTGCCCGGCTCGTCGCCACGGTGGTCGGCCTGAAGCCTCCGTTCGGCCTGCCGTCCCGGTGTGCAGGCCTGAAGCCTCTGCCCGGCTCGACGCCACGGTGGTCGGCCGAAGACTCTGCCCGGCTCGTCGCCACGGTGGTCAGCCCGAAGCCTCCGTCCAGCCCGTCGCCACGGTGGTCGGCCTTATGGCCGTCGCTCGGGGCCCGGCGTTGCGGAGTGCGGGCCCGGCCTCGTCGTTCGGCCCGTTGTCGTGGTGTTTCGGCCCGACGCCCGCCTGCGACTTTGTGGGTGGGCGGGTGGGAGGGAGCGCCGCGTAGCGGCGGGGGAGGGCGTTCTTGGGGATGGGGGGAGGCGCCCTCGGAGGGGAGGGCGCCTCGGGGGGGGCGTCGTTACGGGGCCGGGGTTGTGAGGGCTGTGGTGAGGGTGGGGGTTACCTGGGTGATCTGCCAGGGGCGGGCGCCGTGGGTGGAGAGGGCCGTGGCGACCGTGTCGGGGGTGAGGTCGGACGGGGGCTCCCAGCAGACGCGGCGGACCGTGTCGGGAGTGATCAGGTTCTCCTGGGGCATGTTCAGGCGCTCGGCGAGCGCGGAGACGGCGGCGCGGGCGGCGGAGAGCCGCGCGGCCGCGGCCGGGTCCCGGTCGGCCCAGGAGCGGGGCGGCGGCGGCCCCGCCACCGCCTGCCCGGGCTGCGGCAGCTCGGAGTCCGGCAGGGCCCGGGCGCGATCGACCCCGGACTGCCACTGCTCCAGCTGCCGCCGCCCCATCCGGTGCCCGAACCCGGGCAGCGCGGTGAGCGCGTGCACGTTCGGGGGCAGCGCCAGGGCCGCTTCCACGATCGCCCCGTCGCTCAGGACCTTGCCGGGCGAGACGTCACGCCGCTGCGCGATCCGGTCCCGGGTCACCCACAGTTCCCGTACGACAGCCATCTGACGCCGTCGCCGGACCTTGTGCATGCCGGACGTACGCCGCCAGGGGTCCTTGCGGGGCGGCGCGGGCGGCGCGGAGGCGATGGCGTCGAACTCCTCGCGGGCCCACTCCAGCTTCCCCTGCCGGTCCAGCTCCTTCTCGAGGGCGTCACGGAGGTCGACGAGGAGCTCCACGTCGAGCGCGGCGTAGCGCAGCCAGGGCTCGGGGAGCGGGCGGGTCGACCAGTCGACGGCGGAGTGGCCCTTCTCCAGGACGTACCCGAGGACGCTCTCGACCATGGCGCCGAGCCCGACCCGGGGGAATCCGGCGAGCCGCCCGGCGAGCTCCGTGTCGAAGATGCTGGACGGGACCATGCCTATTTCCCGCAGGCACGGCAGGTCCTGGGTGGCGGCGTGCAGCACCCACTCGGTGCCGGCGAGCGCCTCGCCGAGCCCGGACAGGTCGGGGCAGGCGACGGGGTCGATCAGCGCGGTGCCCGCGCCCTCGCGGCGGAGCTGGACCAGGTACGCGCGCTGGCCGTAGCGGTAGCCGGACGCCCGCTCGGCGTCCACGGCCACCGGTCCCGTACCGGCGGCAAATGCCGCGATGACCTGCGCAAGCGTCGCAGAGTCGGCCACGACGGGCGGAATGCCGTCTCGCGGTTCGAGGAGCGGGGTCGGTGTCCCTTCGACGGAGACGCCTGTGACGCCTTCGTCCGGAGGAGCGCCTCCGGTGGTTCGCAGTGAACTGTCTGCTGCGGTCTCTTGGGCGTCGGTCACCTGTCAAGGGTATCTGTGAACGCACGGCGCCCGTCGACGGAACGTTACGTCGACGGGCGGCCAGGGGGTGTAAATCGGTCAGTGGATGATTCCCGTGCGCAGGGCCACCGCGACCATGCCCGCCCGGTCGCCGGTGCCGAGCTTGCGGGCGATGCGGGCGAGGTGACTCTTTACGGTCAGTGCGGACAGGCCCATCGAGACGCCGATGGCCTTGTTGGACTGCCCCTCGGCCACCAGGCGGAGAACCTCCACCTCGCGGCCCGACAGCTCGCGGTAGCCGCCCGGGTGGCTCGGGGTGCCCGGCGGGCGCCGGTGCATACGGGCGGCGGCGGAGCCGATGGGGGCGGCGCCGGGACGGGTGGGCAGACCCACGTTGGTACGGGTGCCGGTGACGACGTAGCCCTTGACGCCGCCCGCGAGGGCGTTGCGCACGGCGCCGATGTCGTCGGCGGCGGAGAGCGCGAGTCCGTTGGGCCAGCCCGCGGCGCGGGTCTCGGACAGGAGGGTGAGGCCGGAGCCGTCGGGAAGGTGGACGTCGGCGACGCAGATGTCGCGGGGGTTGCCGATGCGGGGACGAGCCTCCGCGATGGACGAGGCCTCGATGACGTCACGTACACCGAGGGCCCACAGGTGGCGGGTCACGGTGGAGCGGACGCGGGGGTCGGCCACGACGACCATGGCGGTCGGCTTGTTCGGGCGGTAGGCGACCAGGCTTGCGGGCTGCTCGAGGAGAACGGACACCAGGCCTCCTGGGGTGGCGGGTCGGAACCGGCTCGGGGATGAAGCCGGGACGAACCGTGCGTTTCAAGGTCACAGACCTCTTCGGCACCAATGGCACCCGCCTTTAGGGGATGATCACGATTTGGTGAGTAACAAATTCGGGCGATTCGGACGCGTGATCGATCATCCGACGATCAACCCCTCTCACCAGGCGTGCCGTTCCCGTCGCACGCGCTCGACCCCCGGCCACGTCAACGCCGGGGGTCATCGCGGTGCCGCCCGGGGCACCGCCGCGCCGCGCCCTCAGGTGGAACGGGGTCCCCGCCGCTGTGGCAGCGACACCACCGAGCCGTCCGCCGCCGCCACCGGCGGCAGCCCCGCGATCTGGCACAGCAGGTCGCACCACGCCGCCAGGTGCGCCGCCGTGTCCGGCACCCCGGCGGCCGACTCGCGCGGCGTCCAGGACGCGCGGATCTCGATCTGGGAGGCGGGCGGGCGCTCGGCGAGCCCGCCGAAGTAGTGCGAGCCCGCCCGCGTCACCGTCCCGCTCGGCTCCCCGCACGCCAGGCCCCGGGCGGCGAGCGCCCCGGTCAGCCAGGTCCAGCACACCTCGGGCAGCAGCGGGTCCGCCGCCATCTCCGGCTCCAGCTCCGCCCGCACCAGCGTCACGAGCCGGAACGTCCCCTGCCACGCGTCGTGCCCGTCCGGGTCGTGCAGCAGCACCAGCCTGCCGTCCGCCAGGTCCTCCTCGCCGTCGACGACGGCCGCCTCCAGCGCGTACGCGTACGGGGCGAGCCGCTTCGGCGACCGGGTCTGTTCGACCTCGATCTGCGGCCGCAGCCGTGCCCCGCGCAGCGCGTCGACGGCAGCACGGAACGGCGGTGGACCCGCGTCCGCCACCACCCCCTGCGCGCCGTCCATCTCGCCCGCGTCGTCCGACCGTTGTCCTTGAGCCGCAGCCATGCGGGGAAGATTAAGGGGAACGGCGCCTCCGTGCAGGGAGGCGCCCCTCTCGGGGCGCGCTTTGCTCACTCCTTGACCCGGGCTCGGGTGGTCTTCGGGTGTCGCGCTTGCGCGCTTGTCCTCAAGCGCCGGACGGGCTGGATCCTGCCGGGTGTGGTCTCTTTCGCGTCCCGCCGTGGGGCTGCTGGTCTGTCGCGCTTGCGCGCTCGTCCTCAAGCGCCGGACGGGCTGAATGCGGCTCGTCCTCAGGTTCCGGGCGGGCTGAGTCGGTTGCCGGGCGGGGTGAGTTCGCCTGGGCGTGGGTGATTTTCGTCCGGTTGACCCGGCGTCCTGTGGTGTGGGGCGCGTGCGAGACTTTGGGGGTGAGTGTCAATGACGAGGCCACGGGCCGGCGAAACGCAGCTACGTACGACTCCGCATTCCTGAAGGCGTGCAGGCGTGAGCCCGTGCCGCACACGCCGGTGTGGTTCATGCGGCAGGCGGGGCGCTCACTGCCCGAGTACCGCAAGGTGCGTGAGGGCACGGCCATGCTGGAGTCCTGCATGATGCCGGAGCTCGTCACGGAGATCACGCTGCAGCCGGTGCGCCGTCACGGCGTGGACGCGGCGATCTACTTCAGCGACATCGTCGTGCCCCTCAAGGCCATCGGCATCGACCTCGACATCAAGCCGGGCGTCGGGCCCGTCGTCGAGCAGCCGATCCGCTCCCGCGCCGACCTCGCGCGGCTGCGGGACCTCACGCCCGAGGACGTCGGTTACGTCACCGAGGCCATCGGCATGCTCACGCGCGAACTGGGCGAGACGCCGCTCATCGGATTCGCCGGTGCGCCTTTCACCCTTGCGAGCTACCTCGTCGAGGGCGGTCCGAGCCGTAACCACGAGCACACCAAGGCCATGATGTACGGCGACCCGCAGCTGTGGGCCGACCTGCTCGACCGGCTCGCGGAGATCACCGGCGCCTTCCTGAAGGTGCAGATCGAGGCCGGCGCGAGCGCCGTGCAGCTCTTCGACTCCTGGGTCGGCGCGCTGGCCCCCGCCGACTACCGCCGCTCCGTGATGCCCGCGTCCACCAAGGTCTTCGACGCCGTCGCCGGGTACGGCGTGCCGCGCATCCACTTCGGCGTCGGCACCGGCGAACTGCTCGGGCTGCTCGGCGAGGCCGGGGCCGACGTGGTCGGCGTCGACTGGCGGGTGCCGCTGGACGAGGCCGCCCGGCGGGTGGGTCCCGGCAAGGCGCTCCAGGGCAACATCGACCCTGCCGTCCTCTTCTCCTCCCGCGAGGCCGTCGAGGCGAAGGCCGACGAGGTGCTCGCCGCGGCCGCCGGTCTCGAGGGGCACGTCTTCAACCTCGGCCACGGCGTGCTGCCCACCACCGACCCCGACGCCCTCACCCGCCTCGTGGAGTACGTCCACACGCGTACCGCCTGAGGCGCCCACGCGACGCGAGCGCTGCCCCGGCCTCCTCCTGGCGGAGGCCGGGGCAGCGGCGCGTTCGTCCCTCCCGGAGTCCGACGCCGTACGACGCCCCCCTCGACCCCGGGAGGGAACCCCCCCATCCGCAGCCGCTCTCCCACCCGCCCCCCGACGGGTGGGAGTTCGGTTCGCGCGGGTACCACCCCCCACAGCGTTCCGAACACATGTTGCCGTGCGTGTTCGTTCCACTCTGACGCGTCACATAGTGCGGCCCGCTTGTGGGGTCCGTGCCGATTCTGTGAAAAGTGGCGGAAAAGAGCGGGTAACTGGTGGGAGGTGCGGCATGGGGTGGATGAGGCCGGTGGGGGCGGGTGTGGTGCCGCCGTGTGTCCGGTGGTGCGGACGGCGTGGCCGCTCAGCGGGGTTCGGGCTGCCTCGTCTCCGTAGTGCGTGGCGCATGCATGCATGGGGCGTGCGCCCGGCGTGTTCGGGTTCTGCCAGTGGACCGGACCAATGTAAGGAATCGGCCACGCCTCAGGGCTTGCCCTGCGCGGTGGCGGAATGCCGGAAAGCGCGTTCTGACCTGCGTGGCAGACGCGTTCCGGGGGAGCGGTGCGCGGGGCGTATCAGGCCCCGCGCACCGTGCCGTCCGGCCGTGCCCCCGGAACCCGCCGCCGCAAGAGCGCGGACCGCGCCAGGGGCGGGGCGGCACCCGGACCGGACGGTGAACGCCTCGTCCCCGGCCCCTCAGGCCCCGCCCGCCCGCACCGCCGACACCGCCTTGCGCGCCGCCACCAGGACCGGGTCCCACACGGGCGAGAACGGCGGCGCGTACCCGAGGTCGAGCGCCGTCATCTCCTCCACCGTCATGCGCGCCGTCAGCGCCACGGCCGCCACGTCGACCCGCTTGGCCGCGCCCTCACGGCCCACGATCTGGACGCCGAGCAGTCGGCCCGTGCGCCGCTCGGCCAGCATCTTCACCGTCATCAGGGCCGCCCCGGGGTAGTAGCCGGCCCGGCTCGTCGACTCGATGGTCACCGCCACGTACTGCAGGCCCGCCGCCCGCGCGTCCTTCTCCCGAAGGCCCGTGCGCGCGATTTCCAGGTCGCAGACCTTGCTCACGGCGGTGCCGACGACGCCCGGGAACGTGGCGTACCCGCCGCCCACGTTCGACCCGATGACCTGCCCGTGCTTGTTCGCGTGCGTGCCGAGCGCGATGTGCCGCTCCCGGCCCGAGACCAGGTCCAGGACCTCCACACAGTCGCCGCCCGCCCAGATCGCCTCGTCCGCGACCGGCCCGCGCACCCGCATCGCCAGGTCGGTGAGCAGCCCGCCGTGCTCCCCGAGCGGCAGCCCCGCGGCGCGCGCGAGCGCGGTCTCGGGGCGTACGCCGATACCGAGCACCACCACGTCCGCGGGGAACTCGCGGTCCTCGGTGGCCACGGCCCTGGCCCGGCCGTCGTCGCCGGTGAGGATCTTGGTGACCTCGGCGTCGTTCACCATCGTGATGCCCATGCCGGTCATCGCCTCGTGCACGAGGCGGCCCATGTCCGGGTCGAGCGTGGACATCGGCTCCTTGCCGCGGTTGACCACGGTGACCTCGTAGCCCCGTCCGATCAGCGCCTCCGCCATCTCCACGCCGATGTAGCCCGCCCCGATCACCACGGCGTGGCGGCCCGGCGTCCCGGTGAGCGTGTCGAGGAGCGCCTGCCCGTCGTCCAGGGTCTGCACGCCGTGCACGCCCGGGGCGTCGATGCCGGGCAGGTCCGGGCGCAGCGGCCGGGCGCCGGTGGCGATCACGAGCTTGTCGTACGCGGTCCACTCCTCGGTGCCCGAGGCGAGGTCCCGCGACCGCACCCGCCGCTCCCGCGCGTCGATCTCCACGACCTCGGTACGCATCCGCAGGTCGATCGCGCGTTCCCGGTGCTCCGCGGGCGTCCGCGCGATCAGGTCGTCCCGCTCGGCCACGTCGCCGCCCACCCAGTAGGGGATCCCGCACGCCGAGAACGAGGTGAAGTTGCCCCGCTCGAAGGCGACGATCTCCAGCTCCTGCGGCGACTTCAGCCTGCGTGCCTGCGACGCGGCCGACATCCCTGCCGCGTCCCCTCCGATGACCACCAGTCGTTCACTCATGCGGACACGCTACGGGGCGGGGGCAGTTCGGGTCCCGGTGCCGTCCCCGGCACGGCACCGGGACTCGTCCCCACCCCCGCGCCGGGACCCGTCCCCACCCCCGCGCAGGTCAGGAACCGCCTGAACCCTTCGGGGCCTTCGGGGTCTTCGGGCCGCTCGGGCCGCTCGGGTCGGCCGGACTGCTGCCGCCAGAGGCCCCCGCGCCTCCCGTGCCTCCCGCGACTCCCGCACCCCCCGCGCCTCCAGGCCCCGTGGCACCGCCCGCCCCACCCGGATCCACGGCCCGGCCCGGGCCCACGGCCAACCCCGCGGGCACCGCGACCGCCCGCCGTGCCGTCCACGGCCGCACCACCCGCAGCCACAGCAGCACCAGCAGCGCCGCGACCGCCGCGAACGGCAGGGCCGCCGCCAGGCCGACCGCCAGCCACCCCAGCATCGTCACGAAGGCGCCCCAGCCGCCGGACAGCGCGCCCGTGAACGTCGGGTCGTCGTCGTCCTTGCCGTCCGTACCGGCCTGCGGCGACTCGGTGAGCGTGAGCGTGATGGTGGCCATCGTCGTGCGGTCCTTCAGCGAGGACTGCCGCGCGAGCAGCGCCTCCAGGTCCGCCTGACGGCTGCTCAGCTCGCCCTCCAGCGACACGATGTCGCTGATCTTCGTGGCCTTGTCCATCAGTGCCCGCACCCGCGCCACACTCGCCCGCTGCGTCCTGATCCGGCTCTCGACGTCCACGACCTCCTCGGTGACGTCCTCGGCCTTGGCGTTGCGGCTGATCAGCTTGCCCGTGCCCGCGAGGTCGGAGAGGACCTGCTCGTAGCGGTCCTGCGGGACGCGGAGCACGACGCGGGAGCGGTCGTGGCCGCGCCGGTCGCGGTCCGTGGACTCGTCGCCGACCAGACCGCCCGCGCCCTCGGCCGCCGTCCGCGCCCGCTCCAGGGCCCGCGGCACGTCCTTGACGCGTACGGTCAGCGAGGCCGTGCGGATGATGTGGGTGTCGGCCGCCCGCAGCGGCCCGGACGGATTCCGGGCGTCGCCGCCCGCGCGCTCCTTCCCGTTCCCGGCACGGTCGCCGTCCGCCTTGGCGCCTTCCCGCGCCCCGCTCTCGTCGGTCAGGGCGCCACTGCCGTCGGCGGGTGCCTGGCTGGCCTGCGCCCCCGCGGCCCGGTCACCGCCGGAGTCACTGCTCTTGTCGTCGCTGTCACCGCCCGCGCCGCACCCCGCGAGCGCGAGCGTCACGGTGAGGAGCACCGCGGCGAGCCCGGTGAGCGGACCCCGCCGTGCCCGGCCGAGGGGCGTCGACGCACCCGGGGCCGGTGGCGCGTCGGCGGGCGCGGGCCTGCCGCCCGTACCGGATGACCCTGACGTGCTGGACGTGTGCATCGACGTACCCCCGAGGTCGTGGTGAGTGTGCTCCTACGACGCCGGGACCGGTCACGATGTTCGGTCCGGGTGGTCCCGATGAGGTTCCGGCGCGGTCACGGAGGGGACTCGTCCGGAAGTGCGCCGGGGGGAAGTGGACCGGAGGGGGGCGGGTGCCTGGGCCGGGGTGCGGGTGCCTGGGGCGGAAGGGCGCGGGCGCCCGGGCCGGAGGCGTTCAGGTGCGCGAAAGGGTTGCCGAGTGGCTCTGAGAGAGTGGGGGCATGCGCGCAGCGGACACACGGACCAGCCAGTACTCCTCCGCCCCCGACGGGCCCCCGGGCGGTCTCGGTCACGTCGTCGTCATCGGCGGTGGGATCGCGGGTCTCGCCGCCGCGCACCGCCTCCTTGACGCCGGAGCGCGCGTCACCGTTCTGGAGGCCTCCGACCGGCTCGGCGGGAAGCTGCGCGCGGGTGAGATCGCGGGCGTAGGGGTCGACCTCGGCGCCGAGTCGATGCTGGCCCGCAGGCCGGAGGCGGTCGGTCTGGCACGCGAGGTGGGCCTCGGTGACCGGCTGCAGCCACCGGCGACGGCGAGTGCCGCGATCTGGACCCGCGGCGCGCTGCGGCCGATGCCCAAGGGGCACGTCATGGGCGTGCCCGGCGACGCGTCCGCCGTCGCCGGGGTGCTCTCCGACGAGGGCCTGCGCCGCGTGGAGAGGGACCGTGAACTGCCGCCCACCGAGGTCGGTGACGACGTCGCGGTCGGGGAGTACGTCGCCCGGCGGGTCGGCCGCGAGGTCGTGGACCGGCTGGTGGAGCCGCTGCTCGGCGGGGTGTACGCCGGGGACGCGTACCGCATCTCGATGCGCTCCGCCGTCCCGCAGCTCTTCGAGGCCGCCCGCACCCACACCTCCCTCACCGAGGGCGTCCGCGACCTCCAGGCACGGGCCGCCGGGAACCAGCAGTCCGGCCCCGTCTTCATGGGCATCGACGGCGGCATCGGCCAACTGCCCCTGGCCGTCGCGGAGTCGGTGCGGGCGCGCGGCGGCGAGATCCTGCTGAGGTCCGCGGCCCACGGGCTGCGCCGGGTCGAGGACGGCTGGGAGGTGTACGTCGACGACTGGGACCTGGAAGCCGACGCCGTCGTCCTCGCCGTGCCCGCGCCGCACGCCGCCCGTCTCCTGGAGCACGACGTCCCCGGGGCAGCGGCCGAGCTGCGCGCCGTCGAGTACGCCTCCATGGCCCTGATCACCCTCGCCTACCGCCGTGCCGACGCGGTCGCGCTGCCCGAGGGGAGCGGGTTCCTGGTGCCGCCGGTCGACGGGCGGACCATCAAGGCGTCGACGTTCGCGAGCCAGAAGTGGGGGTGGATCGGGGAGCAGGACCCGGATCTGTTCGTGCTGCGTACGTCCGTGGGGCGGTACGGGGACGAGAAGGACCTGGGCCGCCCGGACGACGAGCTGGTCGACGTGTCGCGGGCGGACCTGCGCGCCGCCACCGGCCTGGACGCGGCGCCCGTCGCCTCAGCCGTCACCCGCTGGGACAGCGGACTGCCGCAGTACCCCGTCGGCCACCACGCGCGCGTGGCCCGCGTCCGCGAGCACGTGGGCCGGATGCCGGGCCTCGCGGTCTGCGGGGCGGCGTACGACGGAGTGGGCATCCCGGCCTGCGTCGCCAGCGCGAACGCGGCCGTCGACCAGCTGACAGGGGACCTTTCCGGGGTGCGCGAGCTCACTGCCAACCCGGTGCAGAGCCTGCACGGCGGCGCGGGAGAATAGCCGCATGAGTGACGACGCCCCCGCCAAGATCCCGAACGCCGGCAAGAAGGCCAAGGACCTCAACGAGGTCATCCGCTACACCCTGTGGTCCGTCTTCAAACTGCGCGACGTCCTGCCCGAGAGCCGCCTCGGGTACGCCGACGAGGTCCAGGAGCTGTTCGACAAGCTCGCTGCCCGCGACATCACCGTCCGCGGCACCTACGACGTGTCCGGTCTGCGCGCCGACGCCGACGTCATGATCTGGTGGCACGCGGAGACCGCCGACGAGCTCCAGGAGGCGTACAACCTCTTCCGGCGCACCAAGCTCGGCCGCGCCCTGGAGCCGGTCTGGTCGAACATGGCGCTGCACCGCCCCGCCGAGTTCAACAAGTCGCACATCCCGGCGTTCCTCGCCGACGAGACGCCCCGCAACTACGTCTCGGTCTACCCCTTCGTGCGCTCCTACGACTGGTACCTGCTGCCCGACGAGGACCGCCGCCGCATGCTCAAGGACCACGGCATGATGGCCCGCGGCTACCCCGACGTGCGCGCCAACACCGTCGCCTCGTTCTCCCTCGGCGACTACGAATGGCTGCTCGCCTTCGAGGCCGACGAGCTGTACCGCATCGTCGACCTCATGCGGCACCTGCGCGCCTCCGAGGCCCGCATGCACGTCCGCGAGGAGGTCCCGTTCTTCACCGGCCGCCGCAAGTCCGTGGCGGACCTGGTGGCGGGTCTGGCGTAGCCGGTAATTCGGTTGCCGCGCCCGCGCGGTGCGGGTTTCATCGAGAGGTCGGGCCGACTGGGGTCCGGCCTCTCGTGCGTGGACAGAAAGCCGGTGTTGTATGCCCAGGGCCCTGCGGAATCTCTCGAGTTCACCCCATTCCGCATCGCTCAGGAGTCCTCTCTCCCATGTCACGCAACACCTCTCGGCGGGCGCGCACTGAAGCACGCGCCCAGTCCTTCCGCTGCTTGCAGTGCGGCCTCGACGTCCCGATGACCGCACCCGGCACCGACCACCGCAACCACTGCCCCACCTGCCTGTGGAGCCGTCACCTCGACGACACTCCCGGCGACCGGGCGGCGGACTGCGGAGCCAGGATGGAACCCCTCGCCATCTCCGTACGGGGAGACGGCGAGTGGGTCCTCGTCCACCGCTGCACCCACTGCGGCGTCCTGCACGCCAACCGCACCGCGGGCGACGACAACGCCCTGCCGCTGACGCGTCTCGCGGTGCGCCCGCTGGCCCAGCCACCGTTCCCGCTGGAGCGGCTCGGCGCGCTCTGAGGCCTAGAGCGGCTTGGGGAGGCTCGCCGCCCGCGCCCCGGACAGCGGCTTCGGCTCCGGGTGCGGCGCGCACGACGCGCGTCGCACCGGGAGCTCGCCCTCCAGGAGATACGCGTCCACGTGGCCGTTGACGCACGCGTTCGGGCCGCCCGCGATGCCGTGCGTGCCCGCGTCCTTCTCGGTCACCAGGACCGAACCCGCGAGCCGGTGGTGCAGTTCGAGTGCGCCCTCGTACGGTGTCGCCGCGTCCCGCTCTGCGGCCAGGATCAGGGTCGGCGGCAGGGCGCCGGCGGCGGCGCGCACGTCGAGGGCCTGCTGGCGGGGCGCGGGCCAGTAGGCGCACGGCAGGTTCATCCAGGCGTTGTCCCAGGTCTCGAACGGCGCGAGCCGCGCGAGGGCGGAGTTGTCGCGGTCCCAGGTGGGGAAGTCGGTGGGCCAGGCGGCGTCGTTGCACTCGACGGCCGTGTAGACGGCGTTGCCGTTCTCGTCCTCGGCGGCGGCTGCCGGGTGCGGCGCGGCCTGCTGGATCAGCGGCTGCGGGTTGCCCTTCAGATACTGCGAGAGGGCCGTCGCCCGCATCGGCCAGTAGTCGTCGTAGTACGCGGCCCGCAGGAACGCCGCCCGCAGCTGCGACGAGCCGACCTTGCCGCCCGCGGGCTTGTGGGTCAGCTCGGCGCGGACGCTCTCGTAGGAGCGCTGCACCTCCTGCGGGGTCGTGCCGAGGCCGTACGTCTTGTGGTGCTTGGCGACCCAGGTGCGGAAGTCGGCCCAGCGGCGCTCGAAGGCGAAGGACTGGTCGAGGTTGTTGGCGTACCAGATCTGGTCGGGGGCCGGGTTGACCGCCGAGTCGAAGACCATGCGGCGCACGTGGCCTGGGAACAGCGTCGCGTAGACGGAGCCGATGTAGGTGCCGTACGAGGCGCCCATGAACGTCAGCTTCCGCTCGCCGAGGGCGGCGCGCAGCACGTCCAGGTCGCGGGCGTTGTTCAGGGTGGTGTAGTGGCGCAGGTCCGGTCCTGCGTGGCGGGCGCAGCCGCGTGCGTAGGCCTTCGCCTGCGCGATCCGCTCGGCCTTGTACGAGGCGTCGGGGTGGGTCGGCGAGTTGGTGGGCGCCTTGGTGAACTGCCGCGGGTCCTGGCAGGACAGGGGCGCGGAGCGGCCGACGCCGCGCGGTGCGTAGCCGACGAGGTCGTACGCCGCCGCGATGCGCCGCCACTCCGGCATCGGGCCGACCATCGGGAAGTACATCCCGGACGCGCCGGGGCCGCCCGGGTTGAAGACGAGCGCGCCCTGCCGCGACACCACGGCCCGGCCCGACTTCCCGGTGGCCTCGACGCGGCTGACGGTCAGCCGGATCTGCTTGCCGTCGGGGTGGGCGTAGTCGAGGGGGACGGCGACCGTGCCGCACTCCACGGACGGCGGCAGGTTCTCGGCCTTCGGGCAGGGGCCGAAGTCGATGCCGGTGGTCTGGGCGCGCTGGGCGGCGAGGGCGGTGCCGAGGGTCTCGGGGGAGGGGGTGGCGGAGGCACCGGAAGAGGGGGCGGAGGTGGCGGCGCTGCTCGCGGGGGCCGCGGCGAGGGCGGTCAGGACGAGGGAGCCGATGGTTACGACGGTTCTGTACCGGGCGGCGGCGGTTGCTGGTGCTCTCATCGCTGTTCTGTGTCCCTTTCGCGGCGCGGGCCCAAGTGATCGCGTAAATCGCAAAATCACAACAAAAGGGATATTCAGTTCGAAGAGTGGCAAAGTCCAGCACCGGCCCGCCGGCGTCGCGAGTCGCGCCCCAATGGCCCCTCGGACCGGCCGCGCGGAACCCTACGGCCGCGTGTCGCGGTACCCGTCGAGATTCGGGTCCCGGTGCGAGAGCGCGGCGCGCAGGGCGGGGTCCTCCAGGGCGCGCAGTCCGCGCACGGCCACCGACGTCAGGTCGTCCCGCGAGGGCAGCGTGCCGAGCAGCCGCCGCCCCGCCGGTGAGGCCCAGGGCGTGGTCGGCACCTCGAAGCGGGCGATGGCCAGGCAGCTCACCGTCAGGAAGAACGGCAGCGCGAACCACACCGCGACCGGCAGCTCCCCCTCGCGCCCCGGTGCCGGAAGCAGCGTCGCGCACGCCCCGAGGACGACGACGGCGGCCGCGGCCGCCCGCACCTGCCGCGCCGCGCCCGCGATCCCCGACCACATCCCGTCCGGCACCGCGAGGCCCGCCGCGACCAGGCGGTCCGCGAGCGCCCGCACCCCGTCCCCGGCCGCCGCGGCCGTGCGCACCGGCGCGATCCGCGACTGCCCGGCCGGACCTATCGCCCCGAGCACCGACCGCTCCAGGTCGTCCCCCGGCACCGGATCCACCACGGTCGCCCACCCCGTGTGCGCGAGCAGCAGCCGCCGCCCCCGCGCCATCGAGAGCAGCGCCACATCGACGACCCGGCCGGGCCCGCCCGACAGGAACGCCGCCTCGTACACCGTCAGATGCCGCCCCTCGTGCGCCCCGCGCGCCTCACTGGCCGCGGCCCGCACGGCGGCCACACAGAGCCGACCGCAGGACAGAGCGGCGAGAGCACAGGCGAGGAGCAGCAGCGGGACCCAGAACATGCCGGATTTCTATGTGAAGGAGCTGTGACGCCGCTACCGGTTTCCCACGATGTGGACACCCCCGCCGCGCCGGCTGCCCCACCGGTCCGGCCCCCTCCGCCCTGCCTCAGCCGCGCAGTCCGGGCGCGGGCCGCGAGACCGCGGGAGGCAGGGAGTACGTGGGAGTCGGGGAGACCGGTGCCGCAGGGGGTGGGGAGTCCTGGGGGCCCGGGGGTGCGGGGGTGCGGGCCGGGGGCGGGGTCGTGGACGTGGCGGCGTCGCGGGCCAGGCCGTCGAAGTCGACCAGGCCCGTCCCCTCGAGGACCTTGATGTGGTCGAGGACCGTGGTGTTCGCGTCGTCGGCGAGCGCCCGCACCTGGGAGTTGCGGGTGGTGGCGCGGACCTCCGCCACGAGCGAGAAGACCTTGCCGTGCGCGCGCCGCAGGATGTTCGCGAACTTCACGTCGTACGCCGTGCCGCGCTCCGCGCTCAGCTCCGCCAGCCAGCGCCGCTGCTGGGCGCTCGGCTGGCTGGGCAGTTCGAGCCGCAGCGCCGCCGCCACCTCGCGCACCCGCGCGTCCAGGAACGTGTGCCCCTCGACCAGGTGCTTGCCCGCGACGTGCACGGCCCGGGTGGTGCCGCGCTCCCCGGCCTGCTGTCCCGCGGGCAGCTCCCACAGGCCCGCGAGCCGCACCTTGGTGACGAAGTCCCGGTCGAGCGCGGACAGCGGTCCGTAGTCGGTCGACACGGTCCCCGAGGTGAGCGCGTCGAGGCCGGTGCCCGAGCGGTCCTCGTAGGACCACACGGGATAGACCAGCGCGGCCAGCGTGGCCACGAGCCCCGTGAGGACGAGACCGGTGCCGCTGATGATTCGGGAACGCATGACGCCTCCTGTCGCGCCACCGCACGCTAGTGCGCGGCGCGGGGGAGGCGTCCCGCATACCGGACGGAGTACGCCAACGGCTGTACGAGGCCCGGGAGTTGGTTACGTCGCCGAGGCGGGGTCGGCGTCCACGCCCGGGTGGCCGGGGGCGCGCCGCCGTGCCTTGCGCAGCGCGATCCCGGCCGCCCTCGTCCGCAGCCAGCGGGTGAGGGGGCGCCCGTCGAGCGGCTTCGGCCCCGAGCGCTCCAGCCACCACGCCGTCAGCTCGCCGCGCGCCGCCGCGTCGTCGGGCCGCCCCGCGAGCAGCAGGTGCTCGGCGAAGTCCAGCGCGTCCTGGCGGTAGCCGCCCGTCATGGGACGGGTGCGGGCGTAGCCGAGGAAGTCCGCACGGTACGTG
Organism: Streptomyces sp. NPDC127108; assembly: GCF_042677545.1. NCBI lineage: Bacteria > Bacillati > Actinomycetota > Actinomycetes > Kitasatosporales > Streptomycetaceae > Streptomyces > Streptomyces sp. NPDC127108. The sequence goes on from NZ_JBHXTE010000002.1 coordinate 136,967, forward strand.
TCGCCGATGATCCACGGCAGCTCGGGGGCTACCTTCGCGACCACGTCCGCCCGCTTGGCGCCGAGCGCGCGGCTCTGCACCCGAAGGCGGGCCCCGTCGAAGCCCTCCGGCGCGGGGGTGCCCGCGACGAGGGCGGAGAGGAGGGCGGCCTGGGCGAGGGCGACGCGCTGGCGGGTCGCGGGGGTGGCGGGGGTGGCGGCCGGGTCGGGTGCGGTGGGCGTGGGTCCGGCGGCCGGGGCGGGTGCGCCGTCCGGCGCCGGGACCGCTGCCGAGTCCTTCGCCGGGGGCGGGGCCGACGCCATGGCCACTGTCTCCCGGATCGCCGCCAGCTCCCGCTCGAGGTCGCCCGCCTCGGGGAAGTTCTCGTCCCGCTCCAGGAGCACCCCCGGCGGCCGGGTGCGCGCGGCGAGGTCGGCGAGGATGTCGAGGACGGGCCGCGGCACGGGGTGGGCGTGGCTGTCGTGCCACACGCCGTCCCGCTCGAAGCCGCCCGCCACATGGACGTACGCGATGGCCTCCACCGGCAGCTCGTCCAGGGCGCGGGCCGGGTCCTCGCCCCGGTTGACGTGGTTGGTGTGCAGGTTGGCGACGTCGATGAGCAGCCGGACGCCGGTCCGCTCCACCAGCTCGTACAGGAACTGCCCCTCCGTCATCTCCTCGCCGGGCCAGGAGATGAGGGCGGCGATGTTCTCGACGGCGAGCGGCACGGGCAGCGCGTCCTGGGCGATGCGGACGTTCTCGCACAGCACGGCGAGCGCGTCGCGGGTGCGCGGCACGGGCAGCAGGTGTCCCGCTTCGAGGTGCGGCGACGCGGTGAGGGCGCCACCGGCCCGTACGAACGCGATGTGCTCCGTGACGAGCGGCGAGCCGAGTGCCTCCGCGCGCTCCGCGAGGGCGGTGAGCCGGGCCTCGTCCGGGCGCTCCGCGCCGCCGAGGCCGAGCGAGACGCCGTGCGGCACGACCGTCACGCCGCGTTCGCGCAGCCGCAGCAGGGAGTCGGGCAGGTGGCCCGGGCACACGTTCTCGGCGACGGCCTCGACCCAGTCGATGCCGGGCATGCGCTCGACGGCGTCGGCGATCTCCGGGCGCCACCCGATGCCGGTCCCCAGCTGAGCCATCGTTCCGGTCGTTCCTCGTGCGGTCGTTCCACGTGCGGTCGTTCCTCGTACGGCGGCGGCCTCACGCGCCGCCGCCTCCCGTACCCCTGTCTCCTGTACCGCTGTCGTCCCCCGTGCGGGCATCGTCGTTCCCCCTCCTTGCCGCTGGTCCTCCCCGGTCGTTCACGTAGCCGTAGTCATGACCGCGCCAGACCGGGGTGAACCTTCTGATCAGGGGTTTCAGAGCTACATTTGAGGTTCGGGCCGATCGGTGTTGACGGTGCCCGGAGCGCCGGGGGAGGGCCGTGAGGTGCCGGAGACGTCGCCGGTGGGGGACGCGGGGTCGGGCTGCGGGGGATTGTTGCCGTCGGGCGGCGGGGGTCCGGTCGGGCTCGCGGTGGACTTGCCCGCGGTGCCGTTCGCGATGGCGTCGAAGTCGACGTACCCGGTGCCTTCGAGCATCGTGATGTGGTCGAGGACGGTCTGGTTGGCGTCGGACGCGAGCTGGCGCACCAGGGAGTTGCGGGTGGTGTCGCGGACCTGGGCGATGAGGCTGAAGACCTTGCCGTGCGCGACGCGCAGCAGGTTCGCGAACTTGCGCTGGTAGTCCTCGCCGCTCGCCTCGGTCAACTCCCGCAGCCAGCCTTGCTGCTGGGCGTTGGGCTGGTTCGGCAGTTCGATGCCGAGCTGCGAGGCGACGCCGCGCACCCGCTGGTCGAGGTCGGTGTGGCCGACGATCAGATGGTCGCCCGCCTCCTTGATGGCCTTGCTCGGCGCGCGTTCGAGGGCCTGCTGCCCGGCGGGTATCTCCCAGAGCCCGGCGAGGCGCACCTTCACGATGAAGTCCCGGTCGGTGGCGGACAGCGGGCCCCAACGGGTCGACACGCTCCCGGCGTTGAGGTTCGCCTCGCCCGTGCCCGAGCGGTCGGCGTAGGACCACACCGGGAAGGCCAGGGCTCCCACGGTGACGACGAGGGCCGCGATGATCAGGGCCGTGCCGTTGATCCGTCCCATGTGCCTGATGCGCTGCAAAGTGCCTCCCGAGCCGCATCCCGGCCGGGGGCCGGGCCACTTGGTGGTACGGGAAGGTACGGGAGGGGCGGGGTCGATGTTCAGCGACGTGAAGGTTCTGTGACGGGGGTCACGTTACGAGGGTGTGTGGGCGGGTGGCGCGCGGCCTCGGCGTTGTCAGTGTCGTCCACTAGGGTCCGGAAGGACACAGGCCACACGGGGAATTGGGGAGGGGCCATGGCGCCTGCGGAGCCGATCGACTTGATCCGCCTGGAGGGCGAGGACAACAGCGTCGTCGTCAGGATCACCGGAAAGCGTCCCGCACCGGGACGCCCCGGAATCGACGAACTCGTCGGCGAGATCCTCGTCGACACCGCCTTCGTCAGGGGGACGCTCGCCACATCGGTGTCCCCGGAGGACCTCACGCAGTGGCGCGAGACCCTAGACGCCCTGGACGGCGGCGACGACAGCACCTGGCGCGAGGGCGGCCGCGCCCCCGAACTCCTCGTCGAACTCGACCCGGACGGCGAGCGCGCCCACGTCACGATCGCCGACCACACGATGTCCCTGACGACGGTCACGGCGACCGTCACGCTCACGGACGAGTGGTTCGACGAGGCGTACGACCGCTTGGACGCGACGTTGCGGGCGTGGCCGGTGGAGGGGGCGCTGCAGGGGTGACGGGCGGGGGCCGCGTCACGGCTCGGCCGGTGTCGCCTACCTGGCGGGGATCTTCTACGGGCGTGAGGAGGTCGAATGGCGCACGCGGCAGGTGCTGAAGGCCCGTGGTGGGGCAGCGTCGAGCACTGGCGGTCCTATCTCGCCTCCTACAGCGTCGACGTCCTGCGGGCGAACGAGACCGACGCGTCACGGGACATCAGTGACGCCCAGCGGGCCGCCGGATGGCTCGGGCAGGCGGGCGCGACCGAGGAAGCCGCCTACATGGACCGGGTGTTGCTGATATCGGGCTTCGGCGACGCCCAGTTCTGGCTGCTCGACCCCGGCGACGTCTCGCCCGACGGGGAATGGGCCGCCAACATCTGGGCCAGCTGGTACCCGGGCCTGCGCGAGCGGCGCCGCTCGTTCGCCGACCTCGTCGCCGACGAACGGCGGTCCTTCGAGGAGCTGCGGGACGAGCACTGACCCGGCGCGGCCCGTGTGTGGGTCAGGAGTGCCGCAGCGCCGGGTGGTCCGCCACCACCGTGCAGGAGCCCGGGGCGATCTCCGTGAAGCCCGCGTCGCGGACCACGGGGAGGCCGCTCGTGGTCAGTTCGGGCCAGTGGGACGCGGCGGCGGTGCGGACGGACAAGGGGAAGCCCGCCTCGCGCCAGGCGGTGCGGGCCGGGGCGGAGAGGTCCCACCAGGCCAGCTGGGCGCCGTGGCCCGCCTGGGCCATCGCCTTGCCCGCCGACATGGCGATGTCGGGGTTCAGCCAGAGGACGGGGGTGGACGGGTCGGGGTCCCGCGGGGGCTCCGGGTCGTCCAGGTCCGTGCCGGAGACCTGGAGACGGGCCAGGTCCTTGGGCCAGCCGTCGAGGGGCACCGGCGGATACACCCGCACCTCGGCCGACTTGCCCGTCACCGTGATGCCGGGCAGCGCCTCCGCCCGCCGCCACTCCGCACCGCGCGCCCTGCGCACCACCTTGCGGATGCGGGCGTCCTGCCAGTCCCGCATCACCTGCGCCCATTCCCCGTCGCCGAGCGCCCGCTCGTCGCTCAGGATCGTCAGGACCGCGCGGGCCGCCGTCTCCAACGCGTCCGTACGGGCCGGGGGCGCGTCCCGCTCGATCCGGGCCACCAGGGGCAGCACGAACTGCGGGGCCTCGTCGCGCGGCGTGCGTTCGACGCGGAAGGGGCTGCCCGGAGAAGCGGAGCCCTCAGCGGTCGGGGTGTCCTGGGAGTCCTGTGCGGCCGGGGAAGCCTGGGTGTTCGGGGAGTCGTCCGGGCGGGGCGCGTTGCTGGTCACCCGTCCAGTCTGCCAGGGCGGTGATCGCGGCCCCGGTCCGGTGCTGCGGTGCTCGTGGTCCGGGCCGGTGCAGCAGTGACCGTGGTCCGGCCCGGTGTTGCGGTGTCCGTGGTCCGGCCCGGTGCTGCGCTGGCCGTGGCCCGGCCCGGTGCCGTGCCCCCGGAGCCGTCGCGCGCGGCCGTGCGCGAGGATGAGGCGCATGACCAGCGACCACCTGCTGCGCCTCGACGCCGTCGGCCGCCGCTACGGCCTGCGCGGCCCGTGGGTGCTCCGGGACGTCCGCCTCGACGTGCGGGCCGGCACCCTGGTCCGGGTCGAGGGCGGCAACGGCACCGGCAAGTCCACGCTCCTGCGGCTGCTGGCCCGTATCGACGCCCCCTCCACGGGCCGCGTCACCGGCCGCCCCCGCACCGCCTACGTCCCCGAACGCTTCCCCGCCGCCCTGCCGTTCACCGCCCTCGGCTACCTCACCCACCTGGGCCGCGTGCACGGCCTTTCCGGGAACGCGGCGGCCCGACGGGCGCGGGAGTGGCTGGAGCGGTTCGGCGCGGGACAGTACGCGGACGCACCGCTGTCCGAGCTCTCCAAGGGCAGCAGCCAGAAGGTCGCCGTGGCCCAGGCGCTGCTCGCCGAGCCCGAGTTGCTCGTCCTCGACGAGGCGTGGACCGGCCTGGACGCCGAGGCCCGCGACACCCTGGACCGCGCCGTCGCCGAGCACACGGCGGCCGGTACGGCCGTCGTCCACGTCGACCACGACCCGCGGCGCCTCGCGGGGCACGCCGACGAGACGTACGCGATCACGGGGACCGGCGTGAACCGGGTGACGGGGGAGGGGAGTTCCGCCGGGGCGACGGCCGGAACGGGGGCGACCGCCGGTCCCGTCGTCGTCATCGAGGCCCGCGGACCTCACGGGGCGCCGCCCCCGCTCCCCGAGACGGTGACCCGCGCCGCCGTCACCACCCCCGGCCCGGACGACACCACCCGCCTGGTCGTCGCGGCGGCCCACTCGGACGTCGCCCTGCGCGCACTCCTCGCGGCCCGCCCGCCGTGGCACGTGGTGTCGGTGAACCGGGGCAGCGGGCACGGTCGGGCGGGGGAGGGCGCGGCGGCGGCCGGGGGCGCGCTCATGGACGTAGGAGGGGACGCGGACCTGGGCGGGCGGCGCGGCGACGTCCCGGGTGCCCGGGGCGCACCGGCCGCCCGGCCTGACGCTCGGCCCGACGGCCGAGCCGCAGCTGAGCCCGAGCCCAAGCCCAAGCACACGCCCAAGCCCAAGCACACGCCCAAGCCCGAGCACAGGCACGACGACGAGGACGCCCACCGGTGACCGCCCTGCTGCGCTACCACACCGCACTCCTCCTGCGCTCCCAGCGCTGGCTCGCCCCCGTCGTCCTGTACGCGGCGTTCCTCGCCGTCGGTGTGCAGGGCGGGCAGCCCGTGCTCGACTCGCTCGCGTACGCGGCCGCCGCGCTGCTGCCCGTCGGCGCCTGGCTGGTGCGGATCTGCGTCACCAACGAGCCGCCCGCGGCCCGCGACTGCGCCGCGGCGGCGGGCGGTGCCCGGCGGGCGCACCTCGCCTGTCTGCTCACCGCCTTCCTCGCCGCGGCCGTCCTCGGCACGGCGGCCGTCGTGGCCGTCGCCGTCATGAGCGACGCGGCGAGCACGGACCATCAGACGGCGGTGGCGCGGGGTCCCGCGGCCGGGGCGGGGCTGCTCGCGATGCTCGTCAGCGCGTTGCTGGGCACGGCCGTCGGCGCCCTCACCAGCCGACCGCTGCTGCGCTCGCCCGGACGGGCCGTTCCTGCGCTCCTGTTCGGCGTGCTCATCGCCCTGGTGACGGCGGGCTCACCGGCCAGGGTGGCGCTGACGGAACTGGTCAGCGGTTCGCGGGACGGGGTGGTCCCGGTGCCGGTGGGGGCGTTCGTGGGGGCGCTGGCCGCGGCGGTGCTTGCGGCGGGGGTGGCGTGCGGGGTCGCCTCACGGCGGGGGTGAGGACCGGTCAGCCCGAGCAAGCCGTCCGCTGGGCCTCCTGCCACTCGCAGACCGGGCACAGGGTGCTGCCGCGGTGGGACTCCGGGTACTCCGTGGGTTTCCGGCACAGCACGCACTCCGCGAACGGCGGGCCGGCCGTCGGGCGGGGGCCGGTCGCGGGGGCCGGGGCACAGTACTCGTCGTCGTCCGCCATGGTGGCGAGCCTAGGCGCTGTCCGGCGGGTCGGGCGACAGGGGCCGCCGAGGCCTCAGGGCCCACCGGCAGACTCAGGGCGCGCCAGAAGCCCAGGGCCCGCCAGAAGGCCACCGCCATCGGCACGGACCTGACGCCGTACCGGTGCGACGTCTCGGGGCAGTCGTCGCTGCGCACGCCGTATCGGACAGCGCTTCACGCCAGTGCCGGTGCCGAGGGCCCAGGAAGAGGCGGATCAGGCCGACCGCCCCTCCTGCGGAGTGCGCGCGGCCCCGATCTGCTCCGAGACCCGGACGAAGCGGAATCCGCGCTCGCGCAGCTCCGGGACGATCGTGCGCAGGGCGCGCTCCGTCGCCGGGGCGGCGCTGCGGGTGCAGTGCAGGACGACGACCGAGCCGGGCCGTACCCCGTCGAGCACCTGCCGGGCCACCGCCCCCGGGTCCGTGGCGAACGCGTCGCCGCCGACCACGTCCCACTGCACGGCGGTCACCCCGGCCGGGGCGAGCGCCCGTAGCGCCCGCTGGTCGTAACAGCCGCCGGGGAAGCGGAAGTACGGCACCGGGCGCTCGACACCCGCCTTGCGGAAGGCCGTGAAGGCGCGCTCCACGTCGGCGCGCATCCGGTGCGGGGCGACGGTGGGCAGGCCGTAGCAGTCGGGGGTGAAGGAGTAGTGGCTGTACGAGTGGTTGGCGACCTCGAAGAGGGGGTCGCGGCCGATGGCCCTGGCCTGTGCCGGGTACTCCTCGGCCCAGCGGCCCGTCATGAAGAACGTCGCCGGGACCTTCAGACGGCGCAGGGTGTCGACCAGGGCCGGGTTGTCGAAGCGCTCTCCCGCCCGGGCGCGGGGGCCCTGACCGGCCGTCATGTCGGCGTCGAAGGTGAGGGCGACGGTGGGCGCGCCCTGCCGGGCGCGGGGGGCGTTCTTGAAGACCGGGGTGAGGCCCTGGGGGCCCGGGGCGAGGGTGGGCGGGGCGGCCTTCTCGGCGCGGGGGCTGTGGTGGGGGGCGGGTTCGTGGGGGCGTGACGCGGGGCCGGAGGGCGAGGCGCAGGCGCTGAGGGCGGTCAGCGCCCCCGCGGCGAGGGCGACCAGGGAGGCGCGGGCGGTCCGGTGCTGTGCGCGAGTGATCATGCGGTGAAGATAACTGTGCAAATAGGATTAATCGGGTAGGCGGGGCTTGCCCGAGGCCTGCCTGTGGGGGCGCCCGGCCGAAGCTCGCGGGAGGCGCGGGAGGCGCGGGAGGCGCGGGAGGCGCGGGAGGCGCGGGAGGCGCGGGAGGCGCGGGAGGCGCGAGAGGTGGGGGAGATGGGGGAGATGGACGGGGCGCAGAGGGCGCGGGAGGCGTGGGAGACAATGCGCGCCCGACCCGTGGTCGTACGAAAGGACGTGCCTCATGCCCGCCTCCCTCTACAACGTCGCCTTCGGCTGCGCCGACGCGTACGGACTCGCGCGGTTCTGGAGCGAGGTGGTGGGCCACCCGCTGGACGAGGAGGACGGGCCCGGCGACCCCGTCGCCGTGATCACGCTGCCCACCGGCCTGCACCTGTACTTCGAGAACGTCCCCGAGCCCAAGACCGTGAAGAACCGCGTGCACGTGTGCCTCCAGCCGGACGGCCCGCGCGACGAGGAGGTCGAACGGCTCCGGGGAGTCGGCGCGGTCGTGCTCGCCGACCGTCGCGAACCCGACGGCACGGGGTGGGTCGTCTTCGCGGACCCGGAAGGCAACGAGTTCTGTGTGCTGCGCAGTGCGGCGGAACGGAATCGGGGCGAGGCCCTGACCTGCGGCGGGGTCGGCTCGGAGTGAGGGGTGCGGACGGAGACGCGGACGGGGTTCGCGTGGGAAGTCCGGGTTTGCCAGGGGGCGTGCGCTGTGGAATCGTCCTGAGATCCTGACTTCCCCCGCCGCTTCCCGGTCGCCCCGCGCCCCCGGGCCCCGCGCACCCGCGACCACGAGGAGTTGACGAGCCGTCGATGTCCGACCACACCGACATCACCTGGACCGAGGACATCCGGCCGACCAGGTCCCGGCCGGGACGCACGGCGGACAACGGCGACAGCGACAGCCCCGCTGACAGCACCCCCGGCACCCCCGGCACCTCCCGTACTCCCAGCACCTCCCGTACTCCCGGCACCGCCAGCACCCCCACCACCCTCACCCACACCACCCCCTGGCACTCCGAAAGCGGCCTCCCCGCCCCCCGGCGCGTCATCGTCGCCGACGACCGGATGAAGGCCGACGCCGCCTACCGCCTGGTGTGCGAGGGCACCGCGCTGCTGTGGCGCGGGGACTACCAGGGCGCCCGGCAGCTCCTTCGCGCCCTCGGGCGACGGCTCGACCGGCTGACGCCGAAGCCGGGGGCCACCCCGGCCGAGACGTTCCACCGGCACCGGCAGGCCCGCGGCCACCGCGCCAGGGTGCTCGGCATGCTCCTCGTCGTCCTCGAGGACGACCACGGGCTCGCCCTGCGCCGCGCCCCCGACGTCCGCGCCGCCTGCACCGAGGCCTACGGCCCGCCCCGGCACCGCACCGTCGTGTCGCTGCGCGAACTGCTCGGCGTGATCGGCGCCCACGAATGGCGCCGCAAGGGCGTGCCGATCCCGGCGCTCGACGCCCGCATCCACCCGCACTACGGCGTGTTCTCCCCGGTCAGGGGCGAGTACGTCGACCTCGTCGGCGACGCCCCGCTGCCCGCCGCCACCCGGAGCGCCCCCGCGGTCGCCTTCGACCTCGGCACCGGCACCGGCGTGCTCGCCGCCGTCCTCGCCCACCGCGGCCTGGACCGGATCGTCGCCACCGACAGCAGCCCCCGCGCGCTCGCCTGCGCGCGGGACAACGTCGAACGGCTCGGCATCGGCGACCGCGTGGACGTCACCGACAGCGGGGACCTCTACCCGGCGGGGCGCGCCGCCCTCGTCGTCTGCAACCCGCCGTGGCTCCCGGCCCGCCCCACCTCCAGCGTGGAGCAGGGCGTGTACGACCCGGGCGGCGCCATGCTGCGCGCCTTCCTCGACGGCCTCGCCGAGCACCTGGAGCCGGGCGGCGAGGGCTGGTTGATCCTCTCCGACCTCGCCGAACACCTGGGCCTGCGGACGCGCGACGAACTCGTCGGCGCCTTCGACACGGCCGGTCTCCGCGTCGTCGACCGCCTCGACGCCAAGCCCCGCCACCCCCGCGCGAGCGACACCACCGACCCCCTGCACGCTGCCCGCGCCGCCGAGGTCACCTCCCTGTGGCGGCTCGCCCCGGCGACCTGAACCGAGGCCTCCGCACTCCGGGACGCGCTCTCAGCCCTCGCTCAGGAGCCGCGCCTTGCACGCGGCCACGTCGAAGTCCGCCTTCGGGTACTGCGGGTCGAGCGCCTCCAGATGCTCACGAAGGAGCGTGCTGATCGCCCAGTTCCGGTACCACTTGCGGTCCGCGGGCACCACGAACCAGGGCGCCGCCGACGTCGAACAGCGCTCCAGGGCAAGGTCGTACGCCTCCTGGTAGGCCGGCCACACCGCCCGCTCCTCGATGTCGCCCGGGTTGAACTTCCAGTGCTTCTCGGGGGTGTCGAGGCGGGCCGCGAGACGGCGCCCCTGCTCCTCGTACGAGAGGTGCAGGAAGCACTTCACGAGCGTGACGCCGTCGTCGGCGAGGGACTGCTCGAAGCGGTTGATCTGGGCGTAGCGGCGGGTCACCTGGGCGCGCGGCACCAGTTCGCGGACGCGGGCGATGAGGACGTCCTCGTAGTGGGAGCGGTCGAAGATGCCCAGCTCGCCCGCCTTGGGCAGCGCCTTGCGGATCCGCCACAGGAACGGGTGCGCGCGCTCCTCGGCCGTCGGCGCCTTGAACGCCCGGATGCGGCAGCCCGACGGGTTGAACAGGCCGGCGACATGCTTGATCGTGCCGCCCTTGCCGCTGGTGTCCATGCCCTGCAGGACCAGGAGCACCCGGCGCGGGTCGCCCTTCGTGCTCGCCGCGTACAGGCGCTCCTGGAGGTCGGCGAGATGTTCACCCATCCGGGCGGTCGCCGCGAGCCCGGCCGCCTTGTCCGCCGGGCCCGCGGGGGTCGCGGCCGCGTCCTGGGCGGCGAGGTCGTAGGGCTTTCCCTCGGGGACGCGCAGCAGGTCGCTGAGCCGGAGCGCGGGCTCCTCGGCGGTGCCTTTGTCCTTCCGGCCCCGCTCCTGGGCACGCTTGCCGCCCTTCTTGCCGCCGTCGTCCTTCTTCCCGCCCTTGCCCTTGCCCTTGGCCACAGCCCGCACCTCTTCCGGTCGCCTGCCCCGATCGTGCGCCGGGGCAGGCGGCGGCGCTACCTGTGCCAGGGGCCCGTCACGGCGAACGTGGTGCCGGGCGTGTAGCAGTTCACGTACATGGTGTCGTGGTCGGGGGAGAACGTGACGCCCGCGAACTCGCCCCACTCGGGCTCTTCGGGGGTGCCCGTGTTCTGGGCGTTGCGCGCCATCGCGTACACCTTGCCGCCGCGTGTCACGCCGTACACGTGCTGGGTGCCGCCCCCGTCCTCGCACACCATCAGGCCGCCGCTGGGCGCGAGGCAGATGTTGTCCGGGGACTCGCCGGGGAGCTGGATGTCGGTGTCGGGGCCGAAGACGATCACGAGGGTGAGGCGGCGGCGCGCCGGGTCGTAGCGCCAGACCTGGCCGTAGTGGTCGCCGGCGGACCCCTCCGCGCTGCGCGCGTAGCTGGAGACGAAGTACACGCAGCGCCCGCCCCAGTAGCAGCCCTCCAGCTTCTGGGCGTGCGTGATGCCCTTCGGGCCGAAGTCCTGGTTGCGGATGGGGGTCTGGGCGGCCAGCGGGTCGGGTACGTCGGCCCACTCGACGCCGTCGAAGGCGGCGCCGGCCTCCTGGATCGCGGACAGGTCCGGTACGCCGGGCACGCGCATCGCCTGGAGCCGTCCGCCCGCGCGCAGCGAGCCCCTGCCGCCCTCGGGCTTGTCCGGCAGGAAGCGGTAGAACAGGCCGAACGGCTTCTGGAAGGCGTCCTCCGTCTCGTAGACGACACCGCGCCACGGATCGACGGCGACCGCCTCGTGCTGGAAGCGGCCCATGGCGGTCAGCGGCACGGCTCCCGAGCGCCGCGGATCCACCGGGTCGACCTCGAAGATGAAGCCGTGGTCCTTGGTGTAGCCGTTCGTACCCGCCTTGTCCTCGGTCTCCTCGCAGGTCAGCCAGGTGCCCCAGGGGGTCGGACCGCCCGCGCAGTTGACGGCCGTACCGGCGATGGCGACGCGCTCGTCGACCACCCGGCCGTGCCGGTCGAGGCCGAGCGCCGTACAGCCGCCCTTGGCCATCGGGTCGTAGGTGAGGCCCTTGACCGTCGGGACGCCGAGCTTCGCGGTGACGCGGTTCTCGTGGTTGCGGACGAGGTGGACCCCGCCACGCCGGCCCCGGAACGCGGCCATCCCGTCGTGGTTGCTGGGAACCTTGCCCTCGCCCGAGCGCAGTTCGTCGCCCTCGCGGGACAGGACCCGGTAGCGGAATCCTTTCGGCAGGTCGAGCAGGCCTTCGGGGTCGGGCACGAGGGGGCCGTAGCCCGCCTTGCCCTGGGTGGCCGCGGTGGCCGTGCCCGCGAACAGCTCCGACAGGGCGCCGGTGAAGGCGATGGACGCCCCCAGGGCTCCGGTGCCGGCGAGCACTTGGCGTCTGGTCGCGGACAGCTTGGCGTCTGACATGGGGCAACCTCCTGTTGGCGGACAGGAACATGACCCGCACGTGTGTAGCACGCAGGCGGCCCGCGCACGAGGGTTTGGACACCCACGCGATCAACCGTCGCCGGGACGGCCGCTCAGTCGCGCACGAGCCCCTTCGCGTCGCGGGCCAGCGCCGTGAGGCGCGAGATCGCCCGGAAGTACTTCTTCCGGTAGCCGCCGTTCAGCATCTCCTCGCTGAAGAGCCTGTCGAACGGGACGCCGGAGGCGAGCACCGGCACCTCCCGGTCGTAGAGACGGTCGGCGAGGACGACCAGGCGCAGCGCCGTCGACTGGTCGGGCACCGGGGTGACGTCCGTGAGGCACACGGCCGTGACGCCGTCGGTGAGGGCGCCGTACCGGCTCGGGTGCACGCGCGCGAGATGGCCGAGCAGGTGCGGGAAGTCGTCGAGGGCGGCGCCCTCGGTCGCGTACGCGGCCTTGGTGACCTGCTCGTCGGAGTACGGCGTGGGGGCCTCGGGCAGACCCCGGTGGCGGTAGTCCTCGCCGTCGATGCGCAGCGCCTTGAAGTGCGCCGAGAGGCCCTGGATCTCGCGCAGGAAGTCGACGGCGGCGAACCGGCCCTCGCCCAGCTTCCCGGGCAGCGTGTTGGAGGTCGCCGCGAGCGCCACGCCCGCCTCGACGAGCTTGCCGAGCAGCGACGACACCAGGACGGTGTCGCCCGGGTCGTCCAGCTCGAACTCGTCGATGCACAGCAGGCGGTGGCCGCTGAGCGTGCGCACCGTCTGCTGGAAGCCGAGCGCGCCGACGAGGTTGGTCAGCTCCACGAACGTGCCGAAGGCCTTGAGCGCGGGCTCCGCCGGGGTGGCGTGCCACAGGGAGGCGAGCAGGTGGGTCTTGCCGACGCCGTAGCCGCCGTCCAGATAGACGCCCCGGGGTCCCGCGGGGGCCGTCTGCTTCGCCCGGGAGAACCAGCGCCGCTTGCCCGACCCCGACGCGTGCGCCCCGCCGAGCCCGCCCGCGAAGGAGCCGAGGACCCGCACGGCCTCGCTCTGGCTGGGCTGCCCCGGGTCCGGGATGTACGTATCGAAGCGGACCGCGTCGAAGCGCGGCGGCGGCACCATCTCGGCGACGAGACGGTCCGCGGGCACCTGCGGCTCGCGGGCGCACAGGGACACGGGGCCCGCATCGGCTAGGGGACTCTGCCCGGCGGCAGGGGAGGTTGCTGACACGATTCTCCACTGTAGAGCCGTCGCGGGGCCGTGTAAGACTGCCCGGCATGCGACGCCTGTTCCCTGTGACCGAGCACACAGTCGAATCGACCCCGGCCGGGAGCGCCCCCGCGCCCGCCCGGGACCGGGCGGGCGAGGACCGCGAGTGGTCCCTGGACGAGCTGGCCGACGCGTACGCCTACCCGGCGGGGACCGGCGCCTGGCTGCGCGCCAACATGGTCTCGACGCTGGACGGCGCCGCCCAGCACGAGGGCCGCTCCCAGCCCCTCTCCAACGCCACCGACATGCGGATCTTCGGCACCCTGCGCGGACTCGCGGACGTGGTCGTGGTGGGTGCGGAAACGGTACGCCAGGAGGGCTACCGGCCCGCCCGCGCCCGGGACTCCTTCGCGGCCCGCAGGGCGGCGGCGGGGCAGGCCCCGGCCCCGGCGATCGCGGTCGTCAGCGCGAGCCTCGACCTGGACTTCCACCTGCCCCTGTTCACCTCCCCGCTCACCCCCACCTTCGTGGTCACCGGCGCCGCCGCGCCCGCCGACCGGGTGGCCGCGGCCCGCAAGGCGGGCGCGGAGGTCGTGATCGCGGGCGAGGGGGCCGGGGCGGACCCCGCGCGGGTCGTACGCGAACTCGGCGAGCGGGGCCTCGCCCGGCTGCTCACCGAGGGCGGGCCGAGGCTGCTCGGCCAGTTCGTGGCGGCGGGCGCGCTCGACGAGCTGTGCCTGACGGTCTCGCCGCTGCTGACGGCGGGGGACGCCCAGCGCATCGCGGGCGGGCCCGGTCTCGCGGTGCCCGGGAAATTCGTACTGGCGTCCGTTCTGGAGGAGTCCGGGTTCCTGTTCACCCGATACCGCCGGGGCTCCTGACAATCAGCGGAATATTCCGTTCCGTTTCGCTTTCGCGGGGCACACTAAATCTCGCAGCCCCCGCTCAGGCAGGGGCAGGATGGTTTCCGCAGGGGGCCGGAAGCCCGGCCCACGGAGGAGAAGGGCGCCTGTCGTGTTCACAAGCGTATTGATGATCGAGAAGGCCCTGACGTCCGCCGACGTGGAGTTCGTCACCACCTTGCACAGCGACGAGCCGGTCACCTTCCATGTGCTGCTCCAGCCCCGCGGCGACCAGGCGGACCGCCTGCTGCGGGCCATCGACGACGTCGCCCTCGGCGAGCTCGACGAGGCCGTCCGCGAGGGCAAGGTGCCCGAGGGCCAGGACGCGGTGGCCCCGGCCGAGAGGGCGCTCCAGGTGTCCCTCGTCGCGCTGCGGGCGGCGGGCAGCCAGGCCGCGGGCCGCCTGATCGAGGACCACCCCCTGGACGCGCTCCAGGAGCTGGTCGACGACGTGGGCGCGGACGAGGTCATCGTGCTGACGGAGCCCCACCTGGTGGAGGAGTTCTTCCACCGCGACTGGGCCTCCCGGGCCCGCCACAAGGTGGGCGTACCGGTCCTGAAGCTCTTCGCGCACACACCTGAGGACTGAACGCGCGCCTCGGCGCCGCGCGGGGCGCCGGTCGCGGCCCGTCCGGCGTGCGACGCCGGGGCCGCGGGCCGATCGGCCAGGGGCGACGGGGCCCAGTAGGCTGGCCCCGCGCACGTGACCGTCCCACCCTCCGGAGAGAACTCGATGCCCACCGCCATGGACCGACCGCACTTCATCGGCATCGGCGGCGCCGGAATGTCGGGCATCGCGAAGATCCTCGCCCAGCGCGGCGCGAAGGTCGCCGGCAGCGACGCCAAGGACTCCGCCACCGCCGAGGCCCTGCGCGCCCTCGGCGCCCGGGTGCACATCGGCCATGCCGCCGACCACCTGGCCGACGACGCGACCTGCGTCGTCGTCTCCTCCGCGATCCGCGCCGACAACCCGGAACTGGCCCGCGCCGCCGAGCTCGGCATCCCGGTGGTGCACCGCTCGGACGCGCTGGCCTCGCTGATGGACGGCCTGCGCCCGATCGCCGTCGCGGGCACCCACGGCAAGACCACCACCACGTCGATGCTCGCGGTCAGCCTCGCCGCGCTCGGCCTGCGCCCCTCGTACGCGATCGGCGGCGACCTGGACGCGCCCGGCTCCAACGCCGACCACGGCAGCGGCGAGATCTTCGTGGCGGAGGCCGACGAGAGCGACCGCAGCTTCCACAAGTACGCGCCCGAGGTCGCCATCGTCCTCAACGTGGAGCTGGACCACCACGCCAACTACGCCTCGATGGACGAGATCCACGAGTCCTTCGAGACCTTCGCCGACCGGATCGTGCCCGGCGGGACGCTCGTCATCGCCGCGGACCACGAGGGCGCGAGGGAGCTGACCCGGCGCATCGTCAAGCGCAAGCCCGAGCTGCGGGTCGTCACCTACGGCGAGTCCGCCGACGCCGACGTGCGGATCACCGACGTCACCCCGCAGGGCCTCAAGAGCGACGTGACCGCCGTCATCGACGGCACCGAGCTGCGCTTCGCCGTCTCCGTGCCCGGCCGGCACTACGCGCACAACGCCGTCGCCGCCCTCGCCGCGGGCGTCGCCCTCGGCATCCCGGCCGCCGAGCTGGCCCCCGCCCTGGCCTCGTACACGGGCGTGAAGCGCCGCCTCCAGCTCAAGGGCGAGACCGCCGGAGTGCAGGTCGTCGACTCCTACGCGCACCACCCGACGGAGATGACCGCCGACCTGGAGGCCATGCGCGGCGCCGCCGCCGACGCCCGCCTCCTGGTGCTCTTCCAGCCGCACCTGTTCTCCCGCACCCAGGAGCTGGGCACGGAGATGGGCCAGGCCCTGGCGCTCGCCGACGCCTCCGTGGTCCTGGACATCTACCCGGCCCGCGAGGACCCGATCCCCGGCGTGACCAGCGACCTCATCATCGACGCCGCGCGCGCGGCGGGCGCCGACGTGCGGGCCGTGGCCGACAAGGACGCGGCACCCGCGGTGATCGCGGGAATGGCGCGGCCCGGCGATCTCGTTCTCACCATGGGAGCGGGCGACGTCACCGACCTCGGCCCGCTGATCCTGGCCGAGCTGTCGAAGTAGCCCGCCCCGGCGGGCCGGAATGTCCACGAAGGGGATGCGACCCATGTCGTACGACGTCGAGAAGCCCGACGAGCAGTGGCGCGCGGAGCTGACCCCCGCCGAGTACCAGGTCCTTCGCCAGGCCGGCACGGAGCCCGCGTTCCGGGGCGAGTACACCGACACCACCACCAAGGGCGTCTACTCCTGCCGGGCCTGCGGCGCGGAGCTGTTCACGTCGAACGAGAAGTTCGAGTCGCACTGCGGCTGGCCGAGCTTCTACGACCCGCGGGACTCCGAGGCCGTCGAGCTGATCCAGGACACCTCGCACGGCATGGTCCGCACCGAGGTGCGCTGCGCCCGGTGCGGCTCGCACCTCGGGCACGTCTTCGAGGGCGAGGGCTACCCGACGCCGACGGACCAGCGGTACTGCATCAACTCCATCTCGCTGCGGCTGACCGCCGACGAGAGCTGACCTGATCCCGGCTCGGTGGCGCCGTGGCCCCCGGCTAGCGTGAGGGCATGTCGACCACGGGGGCCCGCGGGCCGGTTGGAGTGAGCTGTCCCGGCTGTGGCGGCGCGGACGTCGCCGCGGTGCGGGAGGCCGCGGGCGGCCGCGGAGCCGCCCGCAAGGAGCTGGCGGCGCGGCTCGCCAAGGGGCCGGGCAAGTCCGGTGACGGACTGCTGCACTTCGCCGAGGGCATGGTGCTCGTCGGGCTCTCCCTCGGCTGGGCGTGGATGGGGACGGACCCGGAGAAGCCGCTGTACGTCTGGGGCGGGATCGTCCTCGCCGTGCTCCTGTTCATCGCCACGATCGTCGTGGTGCGCGGCGACGGACGCGAGAAAGCCGCGGAGCGGGCCGGTGCGGCGCGCGCCGACGCGCTCTGGGACCCCGCGCACTACTGCCGCGGGTGCGAGTCCGTGTTCTGCCCCCAAGGGGAGCCGTGGTCGGGCCTGCTGACGCCGGAGCAGTTCAAGCGCCTCGTGTGGGACGAGGCCGGGTACGCCGACCAACTGCCGCCGGGGGAGCGGGGGAACGGGGCGAATTGAGGGGTGCAGAGGGGTTACAGAGGGGCGTGTTACGGGAGTTTGGTCGTGCGCCGGTAGTGCGCTCCCGTGCGCCGTGAGATTTCCTCGAACGAGGCGTTCCGGTTCTGTGTTTACCTAGCTACGGTGTTTGTCAACTCGGGGGCGACGTTCATTCAAGTACAAGAAACATGGAGTCGCACGTGAACTCTGCACGACGCTCGAACGCGCACGACCTCTCCGCCCCGCTGCCGGGCGAGGAGAGCATCTTCATGTGGATCTGGCGGGGCTAGTCGCCCCGGGCTCCGCGAGGGCGAGGCGGAGATCCCGCGCCCGCCCGGCACAGTCGAGCCGCTCGTACAAATCCAGCGCGTCCTCCGCGAAACCCCGTGCGGAGGACGCGTCCTGCGTGTGCGGGGCCGTGCGGGCGAGGCCGTCGAGGGACCGGGCCGTCGCCAGCGGGCTGCCGACCTCACGGGCCAGGCGCAGCGCCTCGCGGAGCGCGTCGAGCGCCGCCTCGTACCGGCCGAGCAGCCGCAGCGCCGTGCCGGTGCCGAGGAGCGCGGCCTGCAGGTCGAAGGGGCTGCCGACGCTGCGGGCGATGCGCTCCGCCTCCGCGAAGTGCCACAGCGCCTCGCCGGGCCGCCGGTTCCCGGTGTACGCCGAGCCCAGGCTGATCAGGGTGTCCGACTCGCCCCGCGCGTCGCCCGCCGCGCGGTAACTGGTCAGGGCGCGGCGGAAGTACGTGAGGGCCTGCTCCACCTGGCCGGTGGCCTCGCAGACGCTGCCCAGGTTCGAGAGCAGGTTCGCGCGCTCCTGCCTGCCCCCGACGCGGTGGGCCAGGCGCAGGGAACGCTCGAAGTGGGCGCGGGCCTCGTCGTGGCGGCCGTCGAGCCGGTACACCTCGCCCACGTTGTTCAACGCCCGCAACTGGCCGTACAGGGAGCCGGTGTCCTCGTGGATGCGCAGCACCGCGCGGAACTGCTCCAGGGCCTCCCGGTGGCGGCCCGCCGCGTGCAGCGCCACCCCCATCATGTTGACCACGTCCGCCCGGCCGCACGCGTCGTCGACGCGCTCGTACAGGGTGTGCGCCGCCCGCAGCACCCGCAGGCACAGGCCGCCCCGGCCCGCGGCGAAGTGGGCCCGGCCGGACTGGAACAACGCGTCCGCGCGGCCGCGGACGTCGTTCAAGTCCTGAAAGAGCAACAGCGCCTCGGTCGCCCGGTGCAGGGCCTTGGCGTGGTCCTTCTGCGTCAGTACGTCGGCGTGCTCGACCAGGGTGCGGGCCAGCGCCACCCGGTCCTCGCGCAGCCGGGCCGCGGCCACCGCCGCCTCGAACAGCTCCGCCGCCAGGTCCCAGGTACCCCACAGGCGCAGCGACTTGGCCAGGACGTGCGGGAACAGCACCGCGTGCTCCGGCGACTGCGCGGCCGCCGCGCGAGCCACGGCGAGCAGATTGCCGCGCTCCACGCTCAGCCAGGCCGCGGCCTCGTCCGCGCCGTCGGCCGCGTCGCCGCTCGTGTCGCCGCCGCCGAAGTCCGGGGCGTACGGGCAGGCCAGGTGCGGGCCCGGCGGCAGGACGCGGCGGTGCGGGTCGACGCGGACCGCCGCGCGGTACGCCCCCGTCAGATAGCAGTTGAACAGCCGCGCGAGCGCCGCGCGGCGGGCGGAGTGCGGCTCGTCGCGGGTGCACATCCGCAGGCCGAAGGCGCGGGTGAGGTCGTGCAGGCGGTAGCGGTCGGCCACCGGCTCCTCGACGAGGTTGCGGTCGAGGAGCTGATCGAGGATCTTGCGGGTGCGGGCGGTCTCCAGGGGCGGGTCGGGGGCGGCCTGCTCGGCCCCGCGCGCCGCACCGGTGTGCTCCGCCGCGAGCGCCGTCGCCGCGCGCAGCGTGATGTCCGGGCCCGGGTGGAGCGCGAGGCGGCGCAGCAACCTGGCCGCCTGCGGGGGCAGTTCGGTGTACGAGAGGGAGAAGGCCGACGCCACCGCGTCGCTGTCGAACTCGTCGAGCGGGTCGGTCGCCTGGACGAGCCGGTCCGTCAGGTGGTCCAGGCTCCAGGAGTCCCGGTGCCGGAACTGGCTCGCGAGGAGCTGGAGCGCGAGCGGGTGGTGGCCGCACGCGGCGACGGTCCGCGTGAGCGCCGAGGCGTCGGCGGGCAGCCGGCCCGCCCCGGCGACGCGCGTGAACAGCGTCGCGGCCTCCGCCGTGGACAGCACCTCCAAGTACAGCGGCGTCGCCCCGGCCAGGCCGGTGAGCCGGTTCCTGCTGGTCACAAGGACACGGCAGGACGCGGCGCCGGGCAGGAGCGGACGGACCTGCTCGGCGTCGCGGGCGTTGTCGAGGACCACGAGGACGCGCCGCCGCGCCGTCCACTCCCGCCAGCGCGTCACCCGCGCGTCAAGCGAACCGGGCAGCTCGCCCGTGAGCCCGGCCGCGTGCAGCAGGACGGCGAGCGCCTCGGCCGGGTCGTACGGGGGCAGCGCGCCGTACCCGCGCAGGTCCACGTAGAACTGGCCGTCCGGGCAGGCAGCGCGCAGACGGTGCGCGGCGTGCAGCGCGAGCGAGGTCTTGCCGACGCCGGGCATGCCGTGGATGACGGTGAGGGGGAGGGAGGTGCGGGGGGCCGGGTCGGTGAGGGTGGTGGGGTCGGCGGGTCCGCTGACGGCGGGTCCGGCGGCCGGGCTGCCTCCGGTGAACTCGCCCAGAAGTACGCGTAGTTCGCTCGCGCGGCCGGTGAAGTCCCGTGCGTCGCGGGGGAGGTTGCTGCGGGGGCCGTTGCCGCTGTCCCGGCCGTCCTTCTCGGGGGTTCCTTCCTCCGTGCCGCTGCTGCCCTGGCCTTCCTGCTCCGGTGCGCCCGGGAGCGGGGCCGACGCGCGCGGCCCGTCGGCGGCGGACGCGGTGGGCGACGGGTGACCCCGCACGTCCGGCGTGGTCGTCATCAGCGCGCGGTCCTGTTCGAGGATGCGCAGGTGCAGCTCCTGGAGTTCGGCGCAGGGCTCGATGCCCTGGCCGCTCTGCAGCCGGGCCCGGGTGGCGCGGTACAGGCCGAGGGCCTCGTCGTCCCGGCCCGAGCGGTACAGGGCCAGCATCAGGGCGGCGACGACCCGTTGGGCCAGGGGGTTCTGGGCGGCCAGCTCGCGCAGTTCGCCGATGAGGTCGGCGTGCCGGCCGAGGTCGAGCTCAAGGCGGATGCGTTCCTCGCGCACCCGGCGGTGGTCCTCCAGGAGGCGGGCGCGCGCCGACCGCGCCCAGGCGCCGGTGAACTCCGTCAACGGCTCGCCCCGCCACAGCGATTCGGCGGTGCGGAGCAGGTCGACGGCGCGCCCGCTGTCGCCCTGCCGGGCGGTCACCGCGGCCTCGGTGCGCAGCCGCCGGTAGCGCAGCAGGTCGACGGCGTCCGGCGCGATCCGTAATCGGTAGAGGCGCGGCGCGTACCGCTCCAGGGCGGCCTGTTCGCCCGCCGCCCGGGTCAGCCGCGAACGCAGCCGCGACAGATAGCTCTGCAGGGTGTCCTGGGCGGTACGGGGCGGCTCGTCGTCCCACACGCGGTCCATCAGGGTGTCCAGGGAGACCGGCTCGCCGTGGGCGTGCACCAGGACCGCGAGCACACAGCGTTCCTTCGGCGACCCCAGCTCGCAGCGCAGGCCGTCCTGCCAGAGTTCCAGCGGCCCGAGGGCCCGTAAGTCCACCGTCACCCCCGATGGGCGCACGCCCGGCGGGCACACCGCACCGCCGCTGTCGGCCGTCCCGCACGCGTGTCCATGGGCGGAACATTCCCCCGACCGGCCCGGTGAATCTCAACACACGTTGCGAACAAGGGAGTTGGGGTGCGGGTGGTGCGCGCCGGTGCGAGCCGGAGTACTGGCCTATGCCCTCGGCGAGCGGCACTCGGACTGCAGGATTCCTGCAACCCGGCCATCCAGTCCCGCCCGGCACGCTGGGCGCGTCCGAGCGACACCGCCGGTCCGACGGCGGAGAACCGGGGGAAACGACATGAGTGTGACGATGCTGGAGGCGTACGGGCAACCCGTGCCCGTGCGCCCGGACGTGGAACGCTGGGCCACCCGGCCCGTCAGGCGACGCGTACTCGCCGTGGTGCACACGGTGACGTCGGGGCGGCGGCTCCTCGACGCGGTGCGGCTCCTGGAGGGCGACTGGCGGGTGCAGGTGTTCTTCACCGCGGCGCCCGACGTGTTCAGCGGCGGGGTGGCCGACTTCCTCGACGAGCTGCGGGCCCTGGTCCTGCCGTGGAGCCAGGCCGTGCAGACCGTCTTCGACCTCGCGCTCGCGGCCGGCCACGGCGGCCTGCACGAACTGCACGCGCCGGTGGTCGTGCTGCCGCACGGCGCCGGACACAACAAGATCGTGCGGGCCCGGCGGGGCGGGGCCGTCGCCGCGCGGGGCGTGTACGGGCTGAGCAGGCAGCGGCTCGTACGGGACGGGTCGGTCGTCCCCGAGGCGATCGTCCTCGCCCACCGCGAGGAGCTGGCGCGGCTCGGCCGCGAATGCCCGGAGGCGGTGCCCGTCGCCGAGGTCGTCGGCGACCCCTGCTTCGACCGCGTCATCGCGAGCAGGCCCGCGCGGGCGCTGTACCGGCAGGCCCTGCGCACCGGTGCCGGGCAGCGGCTCGTCCTCGTCTGCTCCACCTGGGGCCCGGGCTCGCTCCTCGGCTCCTGCGGCCGCGAGCTGATCGAGCGGCTCATGGCCGAACTGCCGCCCGCGGACTACCGGGTGGCGGCGCTGCTGCACCCCCACGTGTGGCACTCCCACAGCGAATGGCAGGTCCGCAGCTGGTTCGCGGGGCTCAGCCGGGACGGGCTCGGCGTCGTCAGCCCCCGCGCCGACTGGGTCGGCGCGCTCGTCGCCGCCGACTTCGTCGTGGGCGACCACGGCTCCGTGTCCCTGTACGGCGCCATGACCGGGCGGCCTGTGCTGCTCGCCTGCCTGCCGGACGCCGATGTGGACCCCGGCTCGCCGATGGCCGAACTCGGCTCGTTCGCGCCCCGGCTGCACGACGACAAGCCGGTACGCCGACAGCTCGCGCGCGCCGTCGCGACGTACCGTGCGGACCTGCACGAGCGGGTTGCCGCCCGCATCAGCTCCGAGCCCGGTCGCTTCGCGCGCAAGATGCGCGCCCTGCTCTACCGCAAGCTGCGGCTGCGGCCGCCCGGCGGCCTCCCCGCCACGGAGCCTGCCGGGCTGCCTCGTGTCCTGGCGTACGACGAGCCGGGGAGCGTCGCGTCATGGCGCTGACCGCCCAGCTGACGGCCACCGCCGTGGTGGGGTCCGTCGAGCGCGTCC
The DNA here is from genome assembly GCF_042677545.1 of Streptomyces sp. NPDC127108. Taxonomy (NCBI): domain Bacteria; kingdom Bacillati; phylum Actinomycetota; class Actinomycetes; order Kitasatosporales; family Streptomycetaceae; genus Streptomyces; species Streptomyces sp. NPDC127108. The sequence goes on from NZ_JBHXTE010000002.1 coordinate 159,410, forward strand.
GGGTGACGCTGCGGTGCCCCGGACGCGGTGCGGACTTCGTGGACGAGCACCTCCGGGTGGCGCTGCCCGCGCCGGGGGGCTGGGGGCGGCTCGGGGACGTGCTCCACGAGGAGTCGGCTGCGCCGGGGCGGGTGGGGTGGGTTGCTTCCCGGTACCCGGGGGCGTTGGTCGTGGCCGTGTATGACGGGGAGGTGTGTCGCCTTCGGGTCGGGCCGCGTGGTCGCGAGGTGATGCTGCGCGCGGGCCCGTGCCCGGGGGGTGGAGTGGTGCCGCCCTGGCCGGTGTTCGCGTCGCTGGCGCATGCGTTGGCCGCTGCGGGTGTGGGGGGTTTTCCGCCGCTACCGCGGCGGATGTCTCCCACCCCGCCCACCCGTTTCCAGTTGACCGGATGGTGACCGTGTCCTGTGGGGGTTGCTCGCCGTTGGCGGCTGCGGTGCGGCTGCGGTGCGGCTGCGGTGCGGCTGCGGTGCGGCTGCGGTGCGGCTGCGGTGCGGTGCGGGGAGTCCTGCCCCTAGCGCTGTGGGCAAATCGTGACGCAGGGCGATAGGGGTCTCCCCTGGTCGAGCGGAGTCGAGAGCTCGGGGAAGGGTGGGCACAGCCCCGGCCGACGGAGCCGGCGCGGCGGTGTGTGCTGCTTCTCCGGCATGGGGGCGGTCACGGTTCCGGTAGGGCCTCCAGGTGGGACCTGGCCGTTCTCGCGTCCGGGGACGTGGCGCGGCCTGCCGTGCCGTAGAGGGTGAGGGCCTCGGTGTAGTGGGTGCGGGCCGTGGTCGGGTCGGCGCGGTGTTCGGCCAGTTCTGCCAGGGCGTGCAGGGTGCGGGCCGTTTCGTAGGCGGCCGACATGGCGCGGAGGGTGGTGAGGGCGGGGGACAGGTGTGACTCGGCCAGGTCGGGTTCGTCGCGGGCCAGGTGGGCGCGGCCGAGGAGGACGGAGGCGCGGGCCGCGTTGTACGTGTCGCCCGCGTCCCGCAGCGTCGCGTGCGCGGCGGTCGCGTGCCGGGCCGCCTCGGTGGGGCGGCGCCGGGTGAGGGCCACGTCGGCGAGGTTCAGACGGGCGAGGCCGCCCGCGCGGACGTCGCCGACGCCCGGCAGGGCCTCCGCGGCCCGGGTGAAGTACCGCGCCGCCTCGTCGAGCCGCCCGAGCCGCTGGTGGGCCAGGCCCCGGTAGTTGAGCGTACGGGCGTGGCCGAGGGCGTCGCCGTCGGCCCGGAACTGGCGGGCCGCGCGCTCGAACATCGACAAGGCCCGCTCGTGGCAGCCCATGCCCAGCTCGCCCACGCCCCCGGAGGTGAGCATCCGGCACTGCGCCACCGTGTCGCGGAGCCCCTCGGCCGCGGCGAGGCCCTCGTCGTGCGCGGCCCGCCACTCCGCGTAGAACTTGCGGCGCAGGAACAGTGGCCACAGGGCGTCGGCGAGCTGCCAGGTGACCGTGGGGAAGACGGTTCGGGCGAGGCGCAACACCGCCATCAGGTTGGGAAGTTCGCGCTCCTGCCAGTCCAGGGCCGCCTCCGTGCCCGCGCTGAACTCCTCCGTGAGCACCGGGCCGGGGCCGTGGTCGCGGGCCAGCGTGCGGTGCTGCGGGTCGACGGCCCACTCCGCCGCGGTCGCCGTGGCGAGATAGTGGTCGGCGATCCGGCGCAGCGCCGCCGCACGCTCCCACTGCGGCTCGTCCTGCACGGCCTTCGCCGCCGCGTGCAGCCGGACCAGGTCGTGGAAGCGGTGGCGGTCCTCCTCGGCGTCGGTGAGCAGGTTCGCCTCGTGCAGCAGGTCGAGGAGTGCGCGGGCCTCGGCGGCGCAGGGGGAGGCGGCCGCCGGTTCGGGCCGCGCGGGCCGGGGCGGTGCCCCCGCGCCGCCGGGCCCCGGGTCGGGGCGGGCCAGCGCGGCGATCGCCACGGCGTCGCCGAACTCCGTGCCGGGGTGCAGGCCGAGCAGCCGGTACAGCCGCGCGGCCTCCGGCGGCAGTTCCTGGTACGTGAGGTCGAGGGCCGCCCGCACGTTGTGGTCGCCGTCGATCGCCAACCCCTCCAGCCGGTCGTGCTCCGCGGTGAGCGCCCGCACCATCGTGGTGATCCCGCGCCGGGGCCGGGCCGCGAGCCGCGCCCCGGCGACCCGCACCGCGAGCGGCAGCCCCGCGCACAACTCGACCAGGGCGCGGGCCTGTTCGGGCTGCGCGTCCACCCGGTCGTCGGCGAGCGTGGCGGCGAGCAGCTCCACGGCCTCGTCCACGCCGAGCGGCTCCAACTGCACCGAGTGGCAGCCGTCCACGGTCAGGCCCGGCATCCGCCAGCGACTGGTCACGGCGGTCACGCCGGTGCCGCCCGGAACGAGCGGGCGGACCTGCGCGGCAGACGCGGCGTCGTCCAGGAGCACCACGAGCCGTAGCTCCGACGTCAACGAGCGGTACAGCGCGGCCCGTTCGGCCAGCCCGGCGGGTACCTGCGCGGCCGGTACGCCGAGTGCGCGCAGGAACCGGCCGATGACCTCGCCCGGGTCGGCGGGGCCGCTGGGCGACTGGGCGCCCAGGTCCGCGTACAACTGTCCGTCGGGGAAGTCCGCGCGCAGCGCGTGCAGCCAGGCCAGCGCCAGCGCGGTCTTGCCGACGCCGCCCAGGCCGCTGACCGCGACCAGCGTGTGGTGGCCCGCGTGGCCGGACGTGCGGCGCTGGCGTTCGAGCAGGCGCAGTTCGGCGGTGCGGTCGGTGATGCGGGCGGGGGGTGGCAGCTGCCAGGGCGGGCGGGGTGGTGGGTGCGGGGTCGTCGGCGGCTGGATGTGGATGCCGCCGTACACCGTCTGCGCCTGTACGGCGGGACCGTGCACCGTCCCGCTCAACTCGTTCTGGCCGCCCTGCTCCTGCCCCCGCACCGAGCACCCCCTCCACCGCGTACCGGCTTCCCGCGCCGTGCTGAGGGCATCCTTTCCGTACGCGCGATCGATATCCGCGGGGTGGCCGGGGGCGGGCCGGAGGCGTCCGAAACGCGCCCCCTCCGGGCGGGGATCCGTCGTGCCCTCGCCCCGGAGGACTGACGCCGCCCCGGGGCCGCGGCGCCCGCCTGGCCGTGGGCTGTACCCACCCTTCCCCGAGCTCTCGGCTCCGCGAGCGCAGGGGAGACCCCTATCGCCCTGCGGCACGATGGCCCACAGCGGTGGGAGAGCCAGTGGTGGGCCACACGGAACCCACACCCACAGCGGTGGCCGGTGCGGCTGCGGCAGCGGACGCGTCACCGTGCCGCCACGGCCGCACCCGCAGTCGCCGACGATGGCAAGCCCCCACTGGAGACGGTCACCCTGCGGCCGACTGGAAAGGGGATGGGGGTCCCCCTGCTCTTTAAGAGCTTGGGGGAGGGTGGGAAATTGATCCGCCGCGGTAGCGGCGGGAAGGTCACAGAAAGGGGACCCGCAGCCACGGGCTGTCCGGGTCCGACGTCAGGGCGTGGTGTGCGCGCAGCACAGACGTGTACCACGTGCCGAACTCCTCCTCGTCGAAGTGGAGACACCGCCCCAGGACGTATCCCGCGGAGAACTCCTCCCAGGAGGCGTACGCCGCGCGGGCCTCGTGGGCGACGCGTTCGAGGGCGGTGACCAGCTCGGTGTGGGTGGCGTAGCGGGCACCGCGGCCCCAGCGGGCCATCTTGGAGGCGCGGCCGAGGTCCCAGGCCGCGACGGTGGCGACGTGACCGTCAGGCGGGAGCAGTCCGTCGGCGCGGAACCGGGCCTCGTAGCGCAGGACCTTGCCGACCAGGGCGCGCAGCGCGTCGACGAACTGGTCCAGCTCCGGATCGTCGCCGGGGCGGTGCGGGACGTCGGGCCCTCCGGTCTCGACGACGCGGTTGCGCAGGGTCACCTCGACGCAGCGGCGCCACAGCTCCGCGTCGACCGGCGGGCCCTGCTCGGCGAGCACGGCGGTGCGGGCGCCGAGGACGAAGTCCCAGTACCAGGGGCTGACTTCACGGTCCAGGAGGCGTTCCTGCACGCCGTGCCACTCCTCGCGGTCCCGCACGCCCCACCACTCCTCCAGGCGCGCCACCTCGTTGGTGTACCCCGCGCCGTGCCAGTCGAGGGTGTTCCAGGGCGCGCCGTTGGCGAAGCAGAGGTGGGCGCCGCAGGCCAGGCCGTGCAGGACGGGGCCGTCCGGCGCCCCGGTGCGGCGGGTGTCCACGCGGTCGTCGATCCGGCCCGGGCGGTGGTGTTCGTCGTGCAGGTCGGCCCAGACCTGCCGCTCCTCCTCGGTGGTGAGGTAGTACTGCTCGCACGGCGTCTGGGTGTTGACCACCATGACGTCGATCCCGTCGGGGCCCTCGGGCCACTGCCGCGCGAGGGTGCCGAGCGTGACGTACTCGTACACGACGTCGGGGTGCGGTCGCGGCAGCAGCCCCGCGGTGTACACCTGCGCCACCCTGCGGCCGTCGGGGACCTCCACGCTGAACAGGGGCGGGGCGTCCGGCGCCGCCGCGAGGTCCGTGAGCGGCACCGGCCGGTACAGGCCCTCGACGGCGAGCGCCCGCAGATAGCCGTAGCCGTCCTCGGCCTCGACCAGCTCGTACAGGTGCTCCTCCAGATCGGCGGGCGCCTGCCAGCGGGTGCCGTCCTGGGGCGCCGGGACGACCGGGAACACGTCGTCGTGGTAGTCGTCTTCGGCTGCCGCGTACATGGCCGGATGCTCGCTTCCGTGCTGGGGATGATCTTTCCCGAACGGTATCCGACGAGGCGCGGGGCCCTCTTTCAGTCCACCACTTCAGCCCACCACTCAGCTCACCACCTCAGTCCACCACCCGCAGGGGCAGCGACTTGAGGCTGTTGATGAAGTGCGAGACGAGGCGGACCGGAGGACCGGCCAGCCGCGGCCGCGGCACGGCGGCCAGGAACTCCTCGTAGAAGACGGCCAGTTGCAGCCGTGCGAAGTGCGCGCCCAGGCAGACGTGCGGGCCGCCGCCGAACGACACGTGCGGGTTCGGCGTCCGCCGCAGGTCGAGCCGGTCGGGTTCGGCGAAGACCCGCTCGTCGCGGTTGGCCGAGGCGTGGAAGACGACGACCTTGTCGCCGCGCCGGACCGGCCTCCCGGCGAGGTCGGTGTCGCGGGCCGCCGTCCGCCGGAAGCTCAGCACCGGCGGATGCCAGCGCAGCAGCTCCTCCACCGCGCCGGACACCGGAGCCGCCCCCGACCGCAGCGCGCCCAGCTGGTCCGGATGCTCGACGAGGGCGAGCACCCCGCCGGGCGCGGCACCGCGCACCGTGTCGTTGCCCGCGACGGTGAGCAGGAAGAAGAACATCTCCAGCTCGCCCGCGGCCAGTTCGGGCGTGGTGGCGAGCGCCGTGAGGATGTCGTCGCCGGGGTGGCGGCGCTTGTGCGCGGCGAGTTCCGTGGCGTACGCGAACATGTCCGCCAGCATCGCCGGTGACCGCGGATTCACCGGCCGCCCGTCCGGGCCGAGTACCGGCTCGCCCGCCTCGTCCGGGTCCTGGTAGCCGATGACCCGCTGCGTCCAGTGGAGCAGCAGCCCCCGGTCGCTCTCCGGTACGCCGAGCAGGTCCGCGAGGTTCAGGAGCGCGTAGTCGTCGGTGACCGCGGGCACCAGGTCGCAGCGGCCGTCCCCGGCGCGGGCCCCGGCCACCGCCCGCCCGAGGAGCGTCCGGGCCCGCTCCCGGGCCCGCTCCTCGAAGCGGGCGATCCGGCGCGGTGTGAAGGCGCGGCTCACCAGCGTGCGCAGCCGGCCGTGGCCGGGCGGATCCTGATTGAGCATCATGCGGCGGATGAAGGGCAGATCCTCCGGGTCCGGGTCGCGGATCTGGGTGGCGCCGAGGTACGAGGAGTACGTCGCCGCGTCCTTGAGGACCGCCGTCACGTCCGCGTGCCGTGTCACCGCCCAGAACCCGGGCCCCGCGGGCCAGCCGAGCACGGCTGGTTCCTCCTGCCGGGCGACGGGGTGGTGGTCGCGCAGGACCCGGTAGCGGTCGTACGGGACGCCGTCGGCGTACAGGCGCGGGTCGAAGACGTCGGGGAGCGCGGCGGCGGGACCGGGCGGTGGGGTCATGCGTCGGGGGTGCCGGGAGTGGCGCGTGCCGTGCCGTCGTCGGCCCGCAGGAAGTCCTCCACGGCGCGGATCAGGTCGAGCGGCGCCTCGTCCATCGCGTAGTGCCCGGCGCCCGGCAGGTCCACCAGCTCGCCGCGCGCGAACCAGGTCAGCCAGGTCTGCCGCATCAGGTCCGCCGACAGGGCCGGGTCCAGGGCGCCGGTGACGGCGAGCGCGGGCACCTGGCAGTTGTCGAGGCGCGCGTGGAAGTCGTCGCCCGTCCAGGAGTCGAGCCAGGCACGGAACGCCTTGGCGTCGCTGCACGCGAGGGAGCGGGCGACCATGCGGCCGAGCCAGGCGTCCGGACGGACCCCGCCCGTCGTCACGTCGATGATGGCGCGCCGGTTCTCCGGCCGGTGCGCCGCCGACGCGAAGAGCTCGCCCTGCTCGGGCGGCAGCGGCAGGCCCGACGCGGGCACCGGCGAGATGCCCACGATCCGCCGCACCCGCTGCGGCGCGATCGTCACCACGCGTTGCGCCACGCTCCCGCCCATCGAGTGCCCGACCACCGAGAACCGCTCCCACCCGAGCCGGTCGGCCAGGTCGACGAGGTCGGCGGCCCCTTCGGCGGTGGTGTACGAGCCGACGGCGTCCTTGGCCTCGCCGTACCCCCGCAGATCCACCAGGGCGTACTGGAAGGCGTCGGTGTCGAGGTCGGCGAGCAGCGGCGCGTACGCCGAGCGGTCCGCGAACCAGCCGTGCACGGCAAGCACCTTGTGAGGGCCTTCGCCGACCAGCTGATGAGGAAGCATGAAGGTGGTCACGACCGTCACCATGGCCGCGACCGGCGGGCCGCGCAAGAGTGCCGTCGCGCCCCTCGGGCCCCAAGTGGCGGGGTGAAACTCCCGGTGGGATCGGGAAGTTGGCTTAACTCCTGCGGCCGGTGCCCGCCGGTGGTCACAATGTGGCATGGCCATCCGCCACCTCAACTACCGGCTCGACGAGGAGCCGGTCACCGGCGCCGTCCGGCTGGTTCCGGTCCCTGTTCCGTCCGGCCCCGAGCGTGGCTCCGGGGCCGCGTCCGCCGTGCCGGAGGGCGCTTCGACGTCCGGGCGGGGCTCGGCTGCGGCTCCGGCTTCCGCGACGGCCGACCCGCCGCCGACGGACGACGCGGAAGTCGCCGAGTGGGTGGCGCTCACCATCGGCGCCGGGTGCGGACGGGGCGCGGACGGGCTCGGGCGCGACGCGCGGTTCAGCTTCAGCAGGCTGCCCGACGGCGCCAGCCTGCTGTGCCGCACGGGCGGCACCGGACACGAGGTCCGGGCGATCCACCTCACCGGAGCCGACACGGCACGCTTCGCCGAGGAGTGGCCGGTCACGCTGCTCGCGGCCGGGGCGGACCTCTGCGCCGACCCCGGGACCGACGGGGACGCCTCCGTCGAGTCCCCCGAACTCCCGCACGGTGGCGGCCCGTTCGGCCCCGCCGAGCTGACCGTCTTCGCCCGCGCGCACGAGCCCCGCGTCGCCCCCTTCCTCGCCGACGTCCGCCGCCTCTTCGACGACCCGGCCGGACGTCAGCTCGTCGTGGCCGAGGAGAGCCCGGACACCGTCGCCCGCTGGATCGCGCTGGCCTGCGCCTCGTTGCCGCCCGCGTACGTGCCCTCGCTGACGTTCACCACCCGGGCCGCCGACCCAGGCCGGGCCCCGCAGCACATCGTCGGCATCGGCCCCGACGCCGACTTCGACCGCTTCGACGTCACCACGCTCGACCACCTCTACCGCGTCCACGACGGCCTCGACGGCCCCGGCAGCCCGCCCGCCACCGACCTCTGGGCCACTTGGACGGCCCGCCTGTGGCTCGCGGGCGTACCGCTGCCCCGGCCCGTCGGCGACACCGACACCACCGCCGACACCATCGCCGACCCGGCCGCCGTCCCCGACGCCCGCGACGACAAGGCCGACTCCGATTCCCACTCCGACCTCGACGCCTTCTCACCGACCCGCCTCGTCCCCACCCTGCTCCGCGCGGGCCTGCTGTCCGGCGGCGACCTCGCCGAACTGACCGGCGACGCCCTGCGGGACGCGGTGGACGCGCTGGTGGGAGCGGTGCGCGTCAGCGGCGGGGGGCCTTCGGCAGGTCGTACCGGCGAGGGCTCTCCGGCGGGCGGTACCGGTGACGGCGCCGCACCTGACCAGGGCGCCACCGGCGTGCCCGACGACGCCCACGCCGACGACGCCCCGGAGACCCTTCCCGCCGACCTCACCGATCTCGCCGACCTCACGCCCCTGACCACCCTCTGCCGAGAACTCCACAGCCACGCCCCGCAGGCCGCCGCGCCCCTCGCGCTCGCCCTGGCCCGGCACCGCCTCGGCGGCGCCGACCCCCGCGAGCTCCCCGGTGAACTGACCGCCGTCTGCGACGAGTTGCCCCTCGGGGCCGACGCCAGGAGGGTGCTGCGGGCCGAGTACGGCGGGGACGCCGACGAAGCGCTGTGGCGGGCCCTGCGGGAGCCGCCGGAGGCCTGGGTGGAGCCGCTGCGGCTCGCGCTCGCGGTCGCCGCCGACGGCGGGCGCGGCATCGACGCGGCGATGAAGCGGCTCGCCCGCGCCCTGCGCACCCCCGAAGGCGGCGACCGTGAGCGGGCCGTCCACGTCCTCGACGCCGTCGACTACGCCCCCCTGACCCGGCGCGTCCTGAGAATGCTCGGGTCCGACGGCGGCATGGGGCGGCTCGACCGGCTGCGGGAACTCGCCGCGTCGCCGCAGGGCGACTGGCTGCGCCGCAACCTCGACGACAACTCGCCGCCGCCGCTGCGCCTGGCCGTGGCCGCGGCCCGCTGGGGCGGTCCCGGTAACGGACTGCGCGGCGCCGAGCTGTTCGGCAAGCTCGCCGAGACCCTGCCGGGGCGCCGGGTGAGCGACGCGGCGACGCTGGCACAGGTGTGGCGGCTCGTCTGGCGCGGCACCGACCCGGCGCCCGCCGAACTCCCCTGGCTGGCCCGCACCTGCACCGTGCCGCTGCTCGTCCAGGCGGGCCTCGGCAGGCACATCACGGGCGTCGTCACCGCGCCCGACCGGGTCGACCAGGAGACCGTCGCGTTCGCCCGCGACCTGCTGCACGAACGCGGCCTGAACCGGTACCAGCGCGCCACCGCCCAACTCCTCGTCCTCGCCCAGGACCTGGCCGACCTGCGGCTCTCCCTGCCGCAGAGCGTCCACCGGCTGCAGGCGCTGCACGTCGACGCGGCCCCCCTTTCCGTCACCGTGCGCCGGGGCGTGGGCGGGCTCGTCGCGGTCGCCCTCGTGCGCGCCGGGGCCCAGCAGCTCGCCCGCCCGCCCGTGTTCGACTACCTGATCTCCTCCGGGCCCGAACTCCTCGACACCTACCGGCAGTTGATGCTCGAAGAACGCAGACGCGACCAGCTCGAACAGGACCTCCCGCGACGACCGGAGGACATCAGCGCGTACTACTACCTCTGGCGGCCCACCCGGCGTCCCGGCGTCAGCCGCGACTGGCGGCAGGTCGCCCAGGAACTCCTCCACGAGATCCTCGCCCCCGTCGTGGCCCGCCTCGACGAGCGCCGCCTCGGCGAGGTGGCCACCGTCATCGCCCACCGCCAGGGCGAGGCCCGGGTGCGGGAGTGGAACGCCTGGCGCCACGGCTTCCGCACCGGGTAGCCCCCGCCACGCCCCGTCCGCCCGCCACGCCCCGCAACCGTGCCTCGTTCCCCGTACGTCACCCCGTACGTCGCCTCGTACTGAGGCACCGTCAGCACCCGACCTGATCCACCCCGAACCGCCTGGAGAGGACCAGCGTGAGCCGAACAAAAATCACCAGTGTCACCGGTGAGTCCAGCGAGACCGCCGACAACTTCCCCGGCGGCTCCATGGCGAGCCGCCCCGTGCACTTCATCTGGATGCTCGACTGCTCGGGCTCCATGAGCGTCAACGGCAAGATCGGGCAGCTGAACTTCGCCATCCGCGAGGCCATCCCGGAGATGCGGCAGGCCGCCGACGCCAACCCCGCGGCCTCGCTGCTCGTGCGGGCCATCTCCTTCGCCAGCGGCGCGAGCTGGCACGTCGGCGAGCCGACCCCGGTCGACAGCTTCTCCTGGGAGGACGTGCACACCTACGGCGGCACCGACATGGGCGCCGCCTTCAAGCTCGCCGCCGGGGCCCTGGAGACCCCGCCGATGCCGCAGCGGGCCCTGCCCCCGGTGCTCGCCCTCGCCTCCGACGGCCAGCCCACCGACGACTGGCGGTCGGGCCTGCGCGCCATCGACAGCACGCCCTGGGGCAAGCGGGCCGTGCGCGTCGCCGTCGCCATCGGGGACGACGCGGACAAGAGCATGCTGAAGGAGTTCCTCGCCAACCCCGAACTGGAGCCGCTGCAGGCCAAGAACCCGCGCCAGCTCGCCGCCGCCATCCGCTGGATGTCCACCGCCGTCGTGAAGGACGCCTCCACCCCCAAGGTCGAGGACGCCAAGCCCGCGACGCCGGTGGGCCCGCCGCTGACCAAGGGCGGCGACGAAGACGAGATCTGGTGACCGCTGTCCGCGCGCCGCTGGACCGGGCAGCCGACTGGGAGCTGCTCCGTGGCGCCGTCAAGGGCGTCGCCAAGAAGTACAGCCAGGACTGGTGCGCCGCCAAGGCCACCGCGGGCGGCCGCGCCGTCGTCCTGACGGTCGCCGACGGCCACGGCTCCGCCGCGCACTTCCGCAGCGACCAGGGCGCGCGCTGGGCCGTCGAGGAGTTCACGGCCTGCGCGGAGGTCTTCGCGCACGAGGCGGTGCGGCTGGGAGCCGACGCGGCGAGCTGGCCGGGGCTTCGCGCCGAGGCCCGGCTCCTGCCGCGCGCCGCCGGACACCGCTGGCAGCAGCGGGCCCTGGTGCACGACTCCAGCTCGCCCGCGCACGGTGCCGGGCCCGCCCGGCGCGCCGCCGCCCGCGCCCGCCGCGACCAGGACGGCGCCGCCGGGACCTGGGACCTCGCCGCGTACGGCAGCACCCTGCTGGGCGCCGTCCTGACCCCGCACATGCTCCTGTGCTGGCAGTTGGGCGACGGGGACATCGTGCTCGTCGACGACGGCGGCGTACCGCACACACCGCTGTCCACCGGGCCCGACATGGGCGACGAGACCGACTCGCTGTGCGAGCCGGAGCCCTGGCGCAAGACCCGCATCCACTGGCAGCCCATCACCGGCGGCCCGCCGCCGGCCGTGCTGCTGTCCACCGACGGGCTCTCCAAGAGCTTCGCCGACCACCAGGGCTTCCTGGACTTCGCCACCGGCGTGTGCGAACGCGCCGTCGGACAGGGCGTCGCCGCCGTCCAGGGACAACTGGAGGACTGGCTGGCGCGGGCGGCGAAGTACTCGGGGGACGACACGACGCTCGTCGCGGCCTTCGCGACGGCGACGGCGGAAGGAACGACGACGGCATGACGGAAGGAACGGGGACCGCATGAGCAACGGCATGCTCGCCACCGGCAAGAAGCTGGTGACCGAGGCCGGGGAACAGGTCACGGTCGGGGAGCTCTTCGGATCCGGCGGCCAGGGCGAGGTGTACCGCGTGTCGACGGTCCGCGGCGACCGCGCCGTGAAGTGGTACTACCCGCAGCTCGCCGACGCCCGCCAGCGGCACATCCTGGAGGGGCTCATCGAGAAGGGCTGGGACGACGACCGCTTCCTGTGGCCGCGGTCCATCGTCATGGACCCCGACGGCAAGGAGCCCGGCTTCGGCTATCTGATGGACGTGCGTCCCGCGCGCTTCCAGGACCTGCCCGCGCTGTTCCGGCGGGACCGGTCCGTGAAGGACGCGACGATGCGCACGCTGGTGACGGTCGCCCTGCACACCGTCGAGGCGTACCGCGCGCTGCACTCCAAGGGCATCGCCTACCGCGACATCAACTGGGGCAACATCTTCTTCGACCCGCGCACCGGCGACGTCCTGGTCTGCGACAACGACAACGCGGTCGTCGAGGGCGGTACCGCCGGGGTCGCGGGGACCATGGACTTCATGGCGCCGGAACTGGTGCGCGGCGACCGGGGCGCGCAGCCCGGCACCCAGACCGACCTGCACTCCCTCGCCGTGCTCCTGTTCCTGCTCCTGATGAACGAGCACCCCTTCAACGGGGCGCTCGCCATGCGCATCCACTGCATGGGCGAGGCCGCCAAACGCAAGCTGTACGGCACCGACCCGGTCTTCGTGTACGACCCGGCGGACACCCGCAACCGTCCCGTCGCCGGTGAGCAGCCGACCGTCATCGCCACTTGGGCGGCGCTGCCGCAGATCCTGCGGGACCTGTTCGTGCAGACCTTCACCGACGGCCTGAAGGTGCCCGCGAAGCGGGTCCGTGAGACGCAGTGGCGGGACGCGCTCAGCCAGGTCCTCGACGCCATCACCCAGTGTCGCCTGTGCGGCCGGCAGAACCTGACGCAGCCCGACGGCGCGCCGCCGGACTGCTGGAAGTGCGGCCGCCCCCTCCAGCTCCCGCCCCGCCTCGAACTGGTCACCGCCACCGGCACCACCCTGCGCACCCGCCGCGGCATCCGCCTCGACCCGAGCGCCCGCGTGTACGCCCACCACCTGGACGGCGACCCCGACCGGCACGACTTCCGCGCCGTCGTCGGCGAGGTCACCGAACACCCCAAGCAGCGCGGCCGGTACGGCCTCACCAACCGCACCCAGAACGTGTGGACGGTCCGCAAGGACGACGGTTCGGTACGCGAGGTCGAGCCGGGCCGCACCATCGCACTGCAGTCCGGGCTGCTCCTGGAGTTCGGGGGCGGGGTGGAGGCGGAGGTCAAGGAATAGGGGCGTAGCGGCGTAGGAGGGCTGAGGGGGCTGAGAGGGCTGAGGGACCGGCCGGACCGTACGGGGCCGGTTCCGCGCCCGGCCTCAGCTCTGGCGGGCGCGGGTGCGCAGCCAGCGGCGCCACCACCTGCGCCACGGCGGGGGCTCCGCCGGGGGCGGCGGCAGGTGCGCCGCGGGCAGGTCGGCGTGCGCGGGCGGCGCGGGCACGGCGACGGCGTCCGGGCGGGGCAGCGGCGTGACCGTGATGGTGCAGGCGGTCTCCGGCACGGTCAACGCGACCGCGCCGCGCGCCTTCTTGTGCGTGGTGCGCGGCACGCGACGGGAGTCGCCTCGGGTGCCGTCGTGCCAGCCGACCTGTACGAGCACGGCGGGCTCCGGCCAGGTGAACCACGCGTTGGCGCGCCCGCGCGCGAGGCGGACCACCGTCAAGTCCTTGACGGGGGCGGGACTTTCGACGACGACACTGGAACCGGCCACCGCGCGGTCGCCGAGCACGCTCACCGCCGTCATCCGCAGCCGTCCCGCCGAGGGCGGGTTCACTTCGAGCAGCAGGTCCCGCCCGTCCTCCTCGCGCAGGCGCGGTTCCGTCGCCCGCGGCCCCGACAGGTCCGGCGCGTCCCCGCCGGGCGCGGCGTCGGCGGTCATGCGGGCGAAGCGCTCCGACACGTCCGTGCCCGGCTCGACCGGACCTCCCGGCCACGGCACCAGCGTGCTCCAACCGCGCCTGGGCGCACGCCACGCGAGCCGCACACGGTCCCCGGCCAGCTCGGCGGTCAGCACCTCCACGGGGGTCGGCCACTCCTCGGCGCGGGCCATGACGTGCACCCCGGGCGACCGCACGACGGTGCCGTCCGGCCCCGGATAGCCGCAGCTCACCTGGTACGTGTAGATCCCCGGCGGCAGCGCGTCGTCCACCAGGCCCCGACGTCCGCAGGGCACGACCGTCGGCCCGCGCGCCGCGCCGACGTCCGGCACGTCGTAGCGCAGCACCTCGATGTCGACGGCCGCCCGGTGCGGCTGCCACTGCACCTGGACGCCCCCCGGCACGGGCTTGGTCAGCAGACACTCGACGTCCGGGGCGACGAGGACGGGCGCGGTCACGCGCGGCACTCCGGCGACGCGGTCGCCCTGTACCGGCAGCACGGCGTAGCGCAGGGTGCGGCCGAGCGGCGGTGACGGGTCCTCCGCCGTCAACTCCCTTGTCCCCGCGTCGACGTCGGTGATCCGCCCGATCTCGGTGGCCGACTCCGGGGCGCCGTCGGGGAAGCGCAGGACGGTGTACGTCACCGGGGCCGGGAGGGTGCCGGGCGCGCGGGCGGTGCGCCAGGTCAGGGTGGTCCGGCGGCTGTTGGAGGTCGTCGCTGTGACGGATTCCAGGGAGGGCGTCGCGGAGGTGGGAGTCCCGGAGGTGGGCGTCCCGAAGGTGAGTGTCCCGAGGGAGAGTGTCGCTTCGGCGGGCGTCCTGGTGGCGGGTGTCGCGTCCGTGGGCGTCCCGGTGGCGGGCGTCGGGTCGGCAGGGGGAGCGTCGGCCAGGGCGGTGGCGGCCCGCAGGAGGCCCGCGCGCAGCTCCGGGGCGTCCGTGGCGCGCCGCAGCGCGCCCAGCCAGGCCACGGCACAGGCCCGCGCGTCCCCGCGCTCCCGCGCCCGGTGGGCGTCGCGCGTCAGCCGCGCCACCTGGGCGGAACGGGCGCGCAGCGAGGCCAGCAGGGCGGCGAGGACGTGGTCGTCCGGCGCCGTCGGAAGGCGTGCGGCGACCGCCTCGGCCCGGCGCAGCCGGGGGTCCGGCCAGACGTCGTTGAACTCCTCGGCCGCGCGGCGCGCCTCCCCGGCCGGGGGGAACGCGGCGTCCACGGCGGCGGCCAGGAGGCGGGCCTCGCTGCGGTGCACGCCGAGCGCGGCGACGTCGTCGGCGGTCGTCGCCGCGTACGCGCCACCGCCGCGCCCACCCTGCCGGTCGCCCTCGCCGTCGCCGCCCTTGCCGTCGGCGCCGTCCTTCAGCAGGCAGCACAGCTCCCACAGGACGATGTGCCGCAGGCCCATCGGGTTGTCCCGCGCCAGGGTCTCCAGGACGTCCGTGACCGCCGCCGCCGTCAGCGCGCGCGGGTCGGCCGACACCTGCCAGGCCTCCCGGGCCCGCCGCACGAACGGCACGTCCACGCGCTGCCAGAGCCCGCCCCGGCCGGGGAACCACAGCCCGTCGAGGACACGGAAGCCGTCGTCCGTCTCCGCCATGGGCAGGGTGCCGAAGACACCGCCCGCCGCCCGCTGCCGCCCCGGCTCCCGCAGCAGCTCGGCGGCGTGCCGGAACCCCAAGTCGCGGATGTTGGTGCGCAGTTGGCGGTATCCCCGCATGCCGGGGAACTGCGGGAGCACGGGCAGCGGGGGTGTGCCCTCGGTGCCCCGGACCCCGGGCCGCCAGGTCGTCGCCACCGGTCAGCCTCCCGGCGCCGTGAAGAAGTACACCCGGACCACGGCGGTCGACGGGCTGTTGCTCAGGTCGTGGAAGTCGTCCGTCGCCGTCTTCCGAGTGAACATCTCCGGACGGCCCTCGCCGAGCAGCGAGTTGACGCGGTGGGCGTACATCGTGCCGCTCTGGCCGCCGCCGAAGGTCAGCACCAGCGCGGCCGTGCGGCCCTGCCACTTCTTGGTGGACCGGCCGATCTGTGCCACGAGCGCGTCCTTGTCCGTGCCCTTGACCTCGAACTGCTCGGGCTTGCGCTCCACCGAGCGCGGCCCCGTGGGTTTCGGCTTCGGCTTCGGCGACTTCGTCCCGTCCGCGCTGTTCGACGGCTTCGGACGCGCGGCGAGCGGGTCGGGCCGGTCGGCCATCGACACCAGGGCGAGCACGAGCAGCAGGTCCGCGAAGAGCCAGCCCGCGAGGACGACGCCCGCGACCCGACTGCCCGTGCCCCGCCCGCGTCCGCGCCGCCGGTACGGGCTCACGCGTCACCTCCGGTCGACGGGGGAGACGGCGGAGAGGGCGGGCGCCGGGTGGGCGGGCGCAGGGCGCGGGTGCGGTTCGAGGCGACGTCGGACGCGGCCGGGGGGTGGGGGGTGTCGTGCGGTGCGGGGTCGTGCGGTCCGTCGTCGTGTGGTGTGTGGTCGTGCGGTGCGTGGTCGTGCGGGGTGTCGCGTGGTGCGTCCTGCGGGGTGGTGGCTTCATGTGGTGTCGGTGTCGGTGTCGGTGTCGGTGTCGGTGTCGGTGCCGACGTGGGCGTGGGTGCTGGGGCCGGTCCTCGCGCAGGTGTCGCTTCCGGTGCCGCTGCCGGTGTCCGGCCGTCCTCGGCCGCCCGCGGCCCGGGTACGGGAGCCCCGTTCGTGCCGCCCGGTCGCGGCGTCGGCGTGCCGTAGTGGCCCGTCGACGCGTCGTACGAGGGCTGCGACGCGCCGTACTGCTCCGTGTCGGGCGCCCCGTACCCGCCCGCGTGCGGCGCCCCGTACGGGTCCGGCGCCGACGCCCCGTACAGATCCGCCGCCGGACGCGCCGCCCCGTTGCGCACGGGCACTCCCACCGGGTCGGCCGCGGAGCCCGCCGCCGACCGCACGCCCGACTCCACCCGGGCCGCCGCGTCCTGCCAGTGGGCCGCGGCCGCGTCCCAGCGCTCCGTGGCCTCGCGTATGCCGTCCATCGCGTCGCTCGTGCGGCCGGTGCTGGTGACCAGGGCCTGGGAGGCCTGTTCGGTGGCGCGGGCGACCGACTCCGACTTGGTCACGAGCTCCCGCTGGGCGGTGACCAGGGCCTTGAGCGAGGTCTCGACCGTCGTGCCCGCCGCCCGCACGCGCTGGGCGATGACGTCGGCGGCGGCGGTGTTCGCGGCGCCCGCCTGGACGGTCGCCGCCTGGACGTCGCGCAGCGTGGTCTCCATCCGGTTCGCCGCCGCGCCCAGCTTCGGCACCTCCTCGGTGAGCTTGGTCGCGGCGTCCTGGAGCGACGTCGTCGCGCTCGCCACCGCCCCGGCCGTCGCCGTCAGCTCCTTGTGGTTCTTCTCGGCCTTGGCGGCGAGGGAGTTCAGCTGCCGTGCGGCCTTGGTCAGTTCGGTCGAGAACTGCTGGGGGGAGGCACTGCGGTGCTGGGCGAGCAGCATCTGGAGCCGGGTGAGCACGGACGCGAGCCGGGCGAGCAGCCGCTCGCGCTCCGCCTCCTGGTCCGCCTCCTCCTTGTCGGCGCGCCAGCGCACGCGCGCGTGCACGACCGAGAGCAGCACGAGCAGGGCGATGAGGACCACCGCGGTCAGCGCCACGTTCTCGAAGCGTCCGAGCGGCGACAGATGGCCGCCGAAGCCGGACTGCCACAGCTGGAGGAAGGGCCGCGTCGCCTCCTTGCGGTTCTCCTCGGCGAGTTCCCCGTACGCGCGCACGGCGTCCCGCAGACCGAACCAGGTGATCAGCAGCGGGATGAAGACGAGGACGCCGAGCGCCGCCTCCAGGACGCCGTCGCGGCGCGCCGAAGGGCGGGAGCCGGGCGCGGTGACGGTCTCGGGGCGGACGTAGGCGTGCACGAGGTCCAGCTCGGCCCACTTGTCGAGCCGCTTGCCGTGCGTCAAGTCATCGGCCAGCGTCCGGAGTTCGGCGGCGCGCGGGCTGAGCGTCGGCCTGCCCGCGAGGTCCTGAAGCTGCTTGATGAGATCCTGCTTGTCCAGCAGTTCCGCGGGCGTCAAACGCGTACTCCCTGTCTCGGAGTGGCCTGGGCCGCTGCGCGGCCGTCCCGGGCCGGTGGCGGGAGCGCCGGGGCTCCGCGCCCGGGAGGCCTCGTCAGTCGAGGACGTCCCCCCGGCCGCGCCGGTTCCTGCCGTCGCGGCCGAGCAGGCGCGAAAGCGCCTCGGCTCCGGGGTGTTCACGGTCCCACACGAGGCACTTGCCAAGGGCCTCAATCGCCTCATCCCGCGCACCGATCCGGTGCAGTTCCTCCGCGTGCCGGAAGGTGCGCCGCGCGAGCAGCGCCCGCACCCGCTCGTTCGTCGGGTCGTGCCCGTACGCGCACCGCAGCCACCGCTCGGCGTCCGCGAAGTGGTCCGGCGACATGTCGGCCATCGCCGCCGCGCAGTGCACGTCGATCATCGCGTCGAGGACGTCGGCGCGGTCCGTGTGCGCGGTGGCCTCCTGCCAGGCCTGATGGGACGCCTGCACGGCGTGCTCGTACCGGCCGTGCTCCAACAAGAGCTGCGCGCGGGCGAGTTGGCGTTCGGTGCCGCGGCCGGGGCGCTGCCGTACGACACGGGCCTCGGCGTCCGGCCGCTCCCGCAGCTCCGGCGCACCCGCGCCTTCCGCCGGGCCGCCCGCGCCTTCCACCCGGCCGCCCTCGGCCCCCGTGCCGGAGCCCGCACCCGCTCCCGCATCCGCACCGGCCCCTGCCCCCGCCCCCGCATCCGCTCCCGCATCCGTACCCGTGGCCGCGCCCCCGTCCCCGCCCGCCCCCGCCCCGAGCCCCGCCTCAAGCCCCGCCAGCAACTCCCGCGCCTCCGTCACGATGTCCCGCAGCAGCGCCACCGCCTCCTGCCTGCGCCCCTGCCGGGCCAGATCCCGGGCGCGGGCGACGTCCTGGCGCGGCGCGGCCGGGGCGTCGTCGGCGGGGGAGCGGGACGGAGGGTCGAGGGGGGCGTCGAGGGAGGAAAGGGGGAAGAGGCTCGCGGTGAGGGCGGGGGCGTCGGCGAGGGTGTCGCGGGCCGGGTCGGCGGGTTCGAGCAGGCCCTCCTCCAGGGCGGTCGAGCGGGACGAGGGGGCGCCGCCGCCCCCGAGCCGCACCGCGTGCTTGAGGGCGCCGAGGGCGAGCAGCTCCGGCGGCCCGTGGGCGGTGCGCCGGCCGAGGCCCGCGACGCCCGAACGCACCTGCTCCATCAGCGTGCCGCCGCCGACCAGGAGCAGGGTGTCCACGTCCGCGCGCGGCACCGCGGACTCGTCGAGCAGGGCCTGGGCGCGGCGCACGGTGCGGCGCACGTGCGGCTCCAGGAACGCGTCCAGGTTCGGCCGGGTGATGCCCATGCGCAGGGCGGGTCCGGTGCCCAGGTCGAGGGTGAGCGACGCGAAGTCCGTGACCGCGGCGCCGTCCCCGGCGGCCGGTCCCGTCAGCGCCTCCCGGGCCCGCTCGGCCCGCTCGCGCAGACCGAGCCACACCTCGGCCGGGGCGCCCGTCACCGACGCGGGCCCGCGGTGCGCCCGCAGGAGCCGCACCGCGGACTCCAGGGTGGCCTCGTCGAAGGCGCGCCCTCCCGAGGTGCCCGCGCCGTCGTAGCCGAGGGCGCGGCAGTGCCCGCGCACGCCTCGTACCAGGCCGAGTTCGAAGCCCTCGTACCCCATGCCGTACACGAGGAACGTGCCGCTGTCGCGGTCCGTGGTGTGCCCCATGACCGCGGCCATCGAGTCGCTGATCAGCCGCACCGGCGTGAGCCCGGCCTCGCCCGCCGCGTCCCGAAGGGCCTGGCGCTGCGCCGACTGGAAGGACGCGGGCACGCTGATGACGGTCTGCGCGACGAACGCGTCCGCCTGCTCCTCGACGCGTTCGCGCAGCGCCCGAAGGAGCCGCACCACCACCGTGTCCACGTCCGCCGTCTGCCCCCGCCACGAGGCCGAACCGCCGCTGGCCACCAGGGACTTCAGGCTCGGGAACGTCACCGGAAGGACGCCCGCCACGGCCGGGGCGCAGCGCAGCCACGACGGTCCGTCCGCGGGCAGGTCGAGGCGGCGCACCTGCTGCCCCGCCCCGGCGAACAGCGCCCGCACGCCGGTGGCGCCGAAGTCCACGCCGAGGCTGACGCGGTCCGCCCCGGCCCTGGCTGCCGTCATCCGCCGGCCGTGTCGTCAGGGACCTGGAGGATGCCTCCGTAGTCCTTCTTGCTGGGCAGGGTCGGCACCGCGCGCTCGGAGTAGGCGACGGCGATCATGCTGCGCAGGTTCTTGGCCTGCTCGGCGGTCTGGATGCGGTTGCCCTGCCGGTGGGCCGCCTTGACCTGCTCGACGGCGTCACTGATCGCGTTGACGGTCTCCAACGGGGCGCCGTCCGAGGCCAGTTCGGCCTGCCGGAACTGACTGGCGAGCCCGCACTGGTGGTACATGTCGTCGAGCAGCAGCTCCGTGAGGCGCTTGTACTCGCGGCTGTCGCCCATCTCCACGGCCCGCTGCGCCTGCGCGATGTCGCGGCGCGCTTTCATCTCCTGCGTCTGCTCGATGTAGGTGCCGTACTGCTTGAGGAAGCGCTGCGCCTCCCGCACGGCGAGCCCCAGCTCCTCGCGGAGGATCGCGCTGTCCACCTCCTGCTCGGTCTCGGGCGGCGGGGTGCGGGGCTTCTCGCGCCGGGGTGTCGCCTCCAGGACCATGTCCGTGCCGCGCACGGAGATCCGTACGGTGATGATGCGGTCCGCGGAGTAGTTGAACGACACGTCCACATGGCAGTTGATCTCGATCTCCTGCGGCAGCTCGAACTCCACCACGCCCTGTTCGTGGTTCTCGCTCGCCACATGGCTGTCGCCCTCGTACACCGGCACCCGGATCAGCCTGCTGTCCGTCGCGTGGAACGTGCGCTGGCGCGGCTCGGGCAGCGGATAGGGGGAGCCCGCCGGGATGATCTCGACGAACACGTCCCGCTGCGCGCCCTTCACGGCGGCGATCCCCATGGCCATGGGCGTCGACTCGAACAGGCCCGTGGAGCCCACCGGACGGCCGTTGACCAGGCTCTGCCCGCAGTCCACGCACGTCTCGGCGGTGTACTCGTTCGTCCGGGCACACTTCGGGGCGGGACACTCCACGCCGTCGAGGGTCTGTGCGAGCACGCCCGCGCCGTAGGCCACGCACTCCATCGGGTTGATGTTGCGGCGCACCTTGTCGGCGCCGAAGAACGCCTCCACCGCCTCGTACACCGGGCGGGTCAGCGTGCCGCCGCCGACGAGCAGCACGTCGGAGATGTCCTCGGGCGTCAGCTCGAAGCCCGACAGGGTCTCCTTGACCAGGTCCATGGTGCGGGTCACCAGGGGTGCGATCAGCGCCTGGAACTCGTCGCGGGTCAGCGCCATCTCGACGTCGACGATCCCCTCGGGACCGCGGTACGCCGCCGGGATCACGATGTACGTCTCCGGCAGCTCGTTCAGCTCCCGCTTGGCCGCCTCCGCCGCCTTCTTCGCCTGGAACAGGAACTCCTTGTCGCCCGCCGGGTCGACCCCCCGCTCCGCGCGCATCCACGCGATGATCCGCTCCACGATCACCAGGTCGAAGTCGTCGCCGCCCAGCCAGATGTCCCCGGCGGAGCGGAGGACCTGGAACTGGCTGTGCCCCTCACGGTCCTTGACCGTGTTCAGGACGGAGATGTCGAAGGTGCCGCCGCCCAGGTCGTACACCAGGACACGGCTGCGGGCGCCGTCCGGCTTGTGCAGGCCGAAGGCGACCGCGGCGGCCGTCGGCTCGTCGACGATCTTCTTCACCACCAGGCCCGCGCGCTCCGCGGCCTCCCGCGTCGCCGCCCGCTGCGCGTCCCTGAAGTACGCGGGCACCGTGATCACCGCGTGCGAGACCTGCTCGCCGAGGGTGCGCGCCGCGTCCCGCACCAGCTTGTCGAGGATGACGCTGGAGATCTCGGCGGGCGTGCGGGTGCGGCCCCCGAGCGTCACATGGGCGCGCGGGTCGTCGTCGGGCCCCGCCACGATCTCGTAGCTGAGCCGGTCGCGGGCCTCGGCCACCGAGGTGTCCGCGAAGTCCCTGCCCATCAGCCGCTTCACCGACACGATGGTGTCCCTGGGCTGGCGCACCGCCCAGTTCAGGGCGTCCTCGCCGACGATCGTCTGCTCCTTGCCGTCGCGCCGCACCAGGCCCACGACGGACGGCGTGAGCCGGTCGCCCTTGCTGTTGGTGAGCACCGCGATGTCGCCGCGGTGCGGATCGTGCGCGGCGACGGCGCTGTTCGTCGTGCCGAGGTCGATCCCGATGGCCTTCATCCGTGCGTGGTCCCTTCCCGTGGTGCCCTGACTGTCCCGCCGTCGGTGCCGCTGTCGGCGCTGCTCTCGGTGCCGCTCCCGGCCGCCGCGACCACGACCCGGGCGGCGCGCAGCACCCGACCCCGGTATCGATACCCGCGCCGCACGACCTCAAGGACCTCGTCGTCCACCACCCCCGACGGGGCGGAGCGCACCTCGACGACGTGGTGCGTGGCCGGGCCCGCACGCTCCCCGACGCGCCCGAACACCTCCAGGCCCTCATCGGACACGGCCGACTCCAGCTGCCGCACGACGAGTTCGAGACTGTGGTGGTACGCGGCCGGGTCCGCGCCGTCCGGCCCTTCGGCGAGGAGCCGCCCGCAGGCGTCCAGCGTGTCGGCGCACACCAGAAGCAGCCGCTCGGTGTGCGCCCGGTGCGCGGCGTCCCGGGCGGCCAGCGCCCTGGAGCCCTCGTACGCGGCCAGGGCGGCGGCCCCGTACGGGTCGCCGGAGCCGTGCGGGGCGTGGGGGTCGGCGGGATCCGGGCGCGGGGTGCCCGGCGGGTCCATCGGGTTCACGGGCGCGCCTCCTTTCGGGCGGTCAGACGTCGAAGCGGACGAGGTCGGCGAGGAGGCGGGCGGCGGCCTCGTCGGACAGGGGATCCCCGGCGCCGGGCCCGCCCGGTCCGGCCTGTTCCTGGAGCAGCCGGTCGATCTCCGCGACGGCGCCCGGGAGTTCGGCGGCGAGTTCCACGTCGTACCGGAACAGATCGACGAGCAGTCGCCCCCGTACGGTGCGCAGCTCGTCCCAGGCCGCCTGGGTGAACGGGGTCATGAGGCGCCGGGCGAGCAGCTCGAACGGCACGTCCCGCAGGTCCGCCTGCGAGGTCCACGGGGTCACACCGGCATCGGCGAGGACGTCGTAGGGGCTCGGTCCGCTGTCGGGGTCCCTGATCACGAGGGGCCGCCTCCTTCGGTGGTCAGGGCGGTGAGCCAGCGGCCCACCGCGTCGAGCAGCGCCCGCCGGACCCTGCCGTCCATGACGTCGGCGCGGGTGGCGCGGATCAGATGGTGCAGGGCCCTGCGGACGTCGCCGCCGGCGAGTTCGGCCTCCGCCCGGTCGGTCAGCGCGGCCGCCCAGGACGCCAGGTCGTTCTCGTCCGGCGGCGGCTCCGCGCCGTCGCTGCGCATCAGCTCGCCCACGCCCACGACACCCAGGTCCGTGGCGAGCAGCCGGTCCAGCTCCTCCAACGACTCGCCCAGGGTCTCGCGGTAGTTGTGGGCGAGGGCCTGGCCGAGGCCCACGTCGAGCAGGCCGAGTGCCTCGTGCAACAGGCGCAGGCGGGCGGGGAGTTCGTCGGTTCGGGCGTCCAGGGTGAAGACGAGGGCGCGGGCCAGGTTGTCCCGCGCGTGGTTCGACGCCGGGTTCAGGGCGAGGGCGCGGCGCAGGTCCGCCTCCGCGCCGTACACGTCGGAGCGCATGCCGTGCTTGGTGCGGGTGTAGCCGCGCCACACGCCCCGCATCGAGTACAGGGACGAGAGCCGCCCGTCGAGCTGGTCGCGCACCTCGCGCTCCAGCGGGTGCAGGACCGGCGGCACCGCCTCGACGAGCGCGATGGCCTCGTCCAGGACGTCGCCGCGGCGCGCCCGGTCCTCGTCGAGGAGGGCCTCCACCCGCCCGAGCACGGTCCGCACCAGCGCCTTCTTCGCCCGTGCCGTCATGCCCGCGCGGCGCGCCACCCCCACCAGGCGCTCCCACTGCTCCAGGGCCCGGCCGAGCCCGCACCCGCCGTCGGCGAGCGCGGTGCGCGACAGCTCCAGACGTACCCGGACGGCCAGTTCGACGCCGTCCTGCAGCAACCGGGCATGCCGGTGCGGCAGATGGACGTACGCCGGGTCCCGGCGCAGGAACTCCTGGCAGTACGCGCACCCCTCGATGTGGCGGCGCGGGTCGGGCGCGGCGGCGGGGCCCGCGCAGTCGTCCGGGAGCGTCGTCAGGGTCGGGAACGCGGGCAGGGCGCGCAGCGCGGGTTCGAACTTGTGCACCGCGCACAGCGTGAGGGCCCGCGCGAGGCCCGAGAACGCCCAGCGCAGCTCGCGCACCGCGTACTCGCCCGGGTCCTTGCCGTCCTTCACGGCGGCGTCCAGGTCCGCGGCGAGATCGGCCAGGGGCAGTTGCAGCTCCAGGAGGCGTACGTAGCGCGGCCCGCAGGCGAGGGCGGCGCGCGCCCCCGGCACCCCGAGCAGCCCGCCGACGTCCTTGAGGATCCGCGCGCCCGCCAGCTCCGCTTCCAGGAACTCCGCCAACTCCTCGTACGAGGCCGCCTGTTGGGGCCTGTCCTGCTCGGTGTGCCGCTGCTCGTACGCCGAGAGCAGGCCGAACAGATGGCGGCTCAGCTCCCAGCGCAGCCGCGTCATGTCCTCATGCGTCAGTTTCCGCTCGTAGCAGGCGGCCCGCTCGGCCCGCCAGCCGTCCCAGTACACGTCGTCGCTCAGGAGCGTGGCCCAGTAGGAGAGCGCCAACTCCCAGGTCCGCACGGCGTGTTCCCACGCCCCGCTCTGCTCCAGGTCCTGCGCCTGCCACAGCCGGGCCACGGCCAGGCCGTGCACGGTCGCCATGTCTCCCGGCGCGGCCGCGAGCCGCCGCTCCCACTCGGCGGTGGCCGCGTCGCGCCCCCGCGCGAGGAGCAGCAGCAGCGGGGCGTCCCCCGGGAACCGCTCGCACAGGACGTCCACGAAGCCGGGCCCCGCGTGCTCGTCGTCCGGCGACAGCGTGGCGAGCGCGGCCCGCAGGCCGTCCGGCTGCTGCCACCGGTACAGCAGCGCGTCCACCTGCAGCCGCCTGCCCGGCAGCCGCAGCCGGTCCCACGCGACGCGCTCCGACCACGTCATGCCGCCGCGCTCCAGGAGCGTGTACGAGGCGTCGCTCACCGCGGCCATGGACACCCCCGGGTGCACGCCCGCCGCGCGCAGCGCCCGGTAGGGGTACGTCTCGTCGCGCAGCGCGAACGGGTCCGCGGCCAGCGGGCCCCGGGTGGGGCCGTCGGCCCACGGCAGCAGCTCGACGAGCCGCCGCAGCCTGCGGCGGCGCACATCGGCCCGGTCGAGCCGCTCCGCCGCCCGGCCGTACGCCTCGACGGCCTCGCTCCACCGGCCCTCCGCCTCGAGGGACCGGCCCCGCGCGTACGCCAGGTGGGCGTCGGCGTCCCCGTGCCCCCGGCACTCCTCGAAGGCCTCGGCGGCCCGCCGCCACTCCTGGTGCGCGTCCGCGATCCGGCCCCGGGCGTACGCGGCGACGGCGGGCGCGTCCCGGTACGCGCCCAGCGCCCGGGCGGCGGTGACGACGGCGCCCCACTCGCCGTCGGCCTCGGCGGCACGCACGCGCGCGTACGCCGCTCGCGCGACGTGATCCCACTCCTTGCCCGCACCGCCCGCGCCGCCCACAGCGCCCGCACCACCCGCGCCGCTCGCATTACCCGCACTGGCCGCGCCACCCGTACCGCTCGCCTCGCCGAGCAGGTCGTACGCGGCGGCGACCCCCCGCCACTCCGCGGCCGTCCCCGTCCCCGTCCCCTCGCCCGCCGCCCCGACCGCTTCCTCGGCCACCCGGGCCCGCGCGTACCGCCGCCGCGGCGCCACGTCGGCCCACGCGTCGGGCAGCACGAGCAGCGCGTGCAGGGCGTCGGTCCACCGCGAGGAGAGTTCGTGCGTGCGGGCGAGCGCGTAGAGGTGGAGGTGGAGGGACTCCCGGGCGGTGGGGGAGAGGCTCGGGGCGAGTGGAGTCGGAGTGACGTCGGCGATGGGGGAGTTCGGGGTGGCGTCGGCTACGGGACCGAGCCCGGGGCCGTGCCCGGTGCCGGGCGGCGACAAGGGGGTACGAGGTGAGGGCAGGGCGGCCCCGGGCGCGCCGCCGGTGAACGCGCGGGCGTAGATGGCGCAGGCCGCCGCCCAGTCGCCCCTGGCCTCCGCGCGGCGGCCCTCCACCTTGCGGCGCAGCGGGGCGACGGTGCCGTCACGGGCCGAGTCCGGAAGGCCCGCAAGGAGCCCTGAGGCGGCGGCCCAGTCCCCGCGCCCGTCGGCGGCGGCACGGGCCCGGGCGTAGAGACGGCGCACCTTCACCTCGCCGTCGGCGTACTCGTCCGGCAGCCCCCCGAACCCGTCGATGACGTCCTCCCACTCGCCCTGCGCGTCGGCGAACATGCCACGCGAGTAGCGCAGTTGGGCCTGTACGTCGACGAACTCGGCCGGGAGCGCGGCCAGGTGGGCCACGGCACCGCCCCAGTCCCACAGCTCCTGACAACGACGGCCCTGGGCGTAGGTCCAGCGGAGGGTCACGTCGCCGTAGGGGGCGTGGGGGGAGGCGGCGAGACGGGCCGTACGGCGCGGGCCGTCGGACCGGGGTGCGCCGGGTCCCGCGTTGCGCAGGTGGTCGAGCCGGGGATCACGGGGGCGTCGCGCGTCCGCGCCGGGGCCGCTTCGGACGCCGACGGGAGGCTCGGCGCCCATCGGGACGGCTCCCGCCGCCCCGCCCCCGGCCATCGCGTCGCTGCACTCACGGAAGGCGGCGGTCGCCGTCGGCCAGTCACCCGCCTCGGCCGCCGCTCGCCCACGCGTGTAGGCGTACCGGACGGGGGCGTCGGAGATGTCCGGGGCTTCCGGTGTCCCGGGGACGCCGGTGCGGGGCGGGCCAGCATGGGCTGGGCTGCCATTGCCATTGCCGGTGCGAACCCCCTCCCCGGCCGCCACCCCACCCCCGGAACCACCACCGTTCAAGGCGCCCCCGCCAGCCCCCGTACAGACCCCGAACTCCGCCACCGCCCCCCGCCAGTCCCCGGCGCCCTCAGCGATCCGGCCCCGTACGTACGCCGCGCGTGCGGTGAGTGTCTCGTCGCCGGGGAGGAGGGTCAGGGCCTCGGCGTAGGCGTGGGCGGCTCGGGGCCAGTCGGTGTGGTGGTGGGCGTGGGTGGCCGTTGCGAGGGCCGTGGTGAGGCGGAGTCGGGTGCGGGCCGCGGTGAGGCGGGCGCGGGGGGTGGGGGAGTCGGGGGTGGTGGCGAGGATCTGCTCGTAGAGGGTGATCGCGGTGGGCCAGTCGGCGGCGGCCTCCGCGGCACGGGCCCGGTCGGCCAGGTCGGCGGCCTGGCGCAGCTGGTCCGCGCGGTCGACGAGCGCGGCGGGCAGCGGGCACGGCAGGGCGTCCTGGACCTCGGCGAGCCGCCGCGCCGCGTCCGCCCCGTCCCGCCCGGCGGCGAGCACCCCGCAGAGCGCGTCGAGCTCGGGCCAGGCCAGTTCGAACGCCGCCTCGTCCCGCAACTGCCGCTGCTCGTCCTCGTACTGCCGTGTCGGTGTCCGCAGGATCCGGAGGACCTGCGCCCACTCGCCGCGGTCCCGCTCGAACCGCGCCGCGTCGATCAGCGTCGCCGCGCCGACGTGCCCGACGGGCCGCTGGAACGCGCGCAGGGCGTCCGCGCCCTCCCGCAGCGGGTCGGCCGCCGCGCTGTCGTCGTCGCGCACCTCCCGCGCCTTGAACAGCCACCCGTGCCGGTACTCCGCGTGCAGGAACAGCGCGGGCGTCGCCCACTCGACGGCGGTGTGCCGCGGCAGATGGGAGATGCGGCGGCGCGCGGCGGCCATCGACTCGTCGACGGTCCGGTTCGCCGCGAGCCCCTTCAGGAGCTCCGGGCTGAAGCGTCCCGCCGACACGTCGCTGACGCGGCCGCGCATGGCGACGACGGCGGGCACGCCCCCGCCGATCAGCGCCTGCGCGAGCCCCGAGAACGGCTCGGTGTGCACCCCGTCCGGGCCTGAACTGTCCGCCCCGGAACAGAGGTTGAGAACGGCGAGCCGCAGCCGCGGTGCCTTGAGGAGGATGCCGCTGAGCAGGTCGGCGGGCACCGGGTCCACACCGCCGTGCTCCGTCTCCAGACGGACGACGCCCTTGCCGAGATCCTCGTCGTACGTGCCGTGGGCGATGAGGAGCACGACCGTCGGCAGGTCGCCGTGCGCGCCGAGCGCCGACTCCAGACGCTCGCGGGTGGCCCCCTCGACGACCGTGGTGCGGACGGCCACCTCGGGCAACTCCTGGCGCAGCGCGGCCACTTCGGTGTCCACGCGCAGTGCGGGGCCCGACCCGGCCGGGGAGGCGCAGGCGACGACGAGGCGGATCAGGCTGGGCTCGTCCGCCGGGTCGGGCAGGCGGCGGCCGAGCGGCCCGCCGGGCAGCGAGCGGGCCAGGGAGTAGCCGGGGCCGAGGGCGAGGGACTGCTGCGGAAGCCCGGCGGGCGCGCACAGCGCTTCGAGGGGCAGTTCCCGCAGGTGCGGCGGCAGGTCGAAGCGGAGCCGCAGGCCACGCGGCGGGCGCAGGCGCTGGGCGAGTTCGAGGGCGGTGGCCAGACAGCCCCCGGCCCCGCCGCCCCTCGCGGTCGCGCTGTCCCTCCCGTTCTCGCCATCCCTTCCGTCGCCGCCGAACAGCAACTCGTAGACATCCCGGCCGAGTTCACGCAGCTGCTCGGCGGTGTGCCGCTCGCCCATGGGCGCGAGGCCGAGGTCGGCGGCGACAAGGCGGTCCCAGCGGGCCCGGAACGCCGTCGGCGCGCCGTCCACGGCGATCACGCCGAGGGCGCAGGCGGGTCCGCTCACGGCCACGAGGCAGTGGGACGGGCCGACCGGGCGGACCCGGATGCGCAGTTCCTCGTACTGGAGCACGGCCGTCGCTCACCTCCAGCTCTCGTCGAACTGTTCGCGTACGAAGTCGAGTTCGCCCTGGGCCCGGTTCCGCTCCTCCGTGATCTCCGGGTCGTCGGGGAAGTGGGCGAGTGCGGCGGTCAGTTGCCCGACGGCCTCCTCCAGGACGGTGCGCGCGCCGGACAGGCTGCCCGAGCCCCAGCGGCGCAGGGCCAGGCCGCGCAGCACGATACCGAGGCTGAGCTGCGCCCGCCGCAGTCGCGGGCCGATCACCACGGAGCGCCGCAGGTCCTTCGCGGACTTCTCCAGGTCGGCGTCCTCGCGGTTGGCCTCGCGGATGCCGCGGTCGGCGAGGACTCGGGCCAACTGGCCGTCCAGGCGCGGACGTTCGTTGGCGCCGATGACGGAACGGGCTGTCTCCAGGGTGTTCGCGGCGCGGGTCAGGCGCCCGGCGCGGTAGGCGTCCTTGGCGGCGGCGAGGGCGAGGCCGACGACGGCCGCCTGCGTGTGCCGGTAGCGTTCGAGACGCCTGCTGTGGACGAGGGCGCGGCGCCAGCACGCGGCGGCGGCGCCGAAGTCGGGGCGGTCGGCGGTGAGATGGTCCCTGCCGAGGGTGACGCGGGCGTGCAGGGCCAGCTCCCGGGCGTCCCGGGCGAGCCGCCGGTGGCGGTCGGGGAGGCCCGCGTACCCGGGGTTGAGCCCGTCGAAGCGGGCGCAGTCCGCCTCGCAGACGGGCGCCGCGGCGGAGCCCGCCGCACGGGCCCGCGCGCGGCAGTCGCGACAGCGCAGTTCGGCGAGGGCGGCGAGGGCGTCTCCGGGCAGCCCGGAGGCCAACTGGAGGTGGGCGAAGCCGAGTTCGGAGAAGGTGTGGACGAGGGTGGGGTGGGCGGTTTCCGTGTCGGCGTGTGCGTGTGCGTGTGCGTGTGCGTCTGCTTCGGGGGCGGTACCTGTGCCGGTGTTGGTGTCGGTGGCGCCGCTTCCCCCGGCGGTGAAGACGCCGAACTCCCGGACCCGGCCGAGCGCGGCGATCGCCAGCGGGCCGCAGCGCAGCGGGGCGCCCCAGGGCCCGGGGAACCCTCCGGCCTCGTCGAGGAGCCGCGCGGCGTCGGCCTCGCGCTGGAGCAGTGCGTCCGGGGGCACGCGGCTGCCGCTTTCGCCCTCGTCGGGCAGGTGTCCCGCCACGCGGTCCCGCAGTGCGGTACGGAGGTCGGGTACGAGGTCGGCGCCCACGTCCACGCCGTACCGCCGTCCGGCCGCGAGCCGTACGCGATCCCAGAAGGAGTCGTCGTAGAGCAGGGTGCCCCAGGCGGCGATGGCGAGCTCGCAGGGAGGGGCTGTCGGGGCCGTTGGGGGCATCGGGGGCGTCGGGGCTGTGGGAGACGTTGGGGGCGCCGGGGCTGTGGGGGACGTGGGGGAGTCCGTCGTGCGCGAGCCGTCGGTGCGGGGTTCCTGCGCCGGGGGTTCGGCGGAGGGCTCCTGCGGCGGGGAGTCGGCGAAGGGCTCCTTCGCAAGGGAGTTGAGGAGGGCGATCGCGAGGGCGTGGGTGACGCGGTGGTCGGAGGGGTCGCGCCGGGCGGCGCCGCCGAGTACGTCGACGGCGAGGCCCCGCCGCCCGCCCACGGCCAGGGCGACGCCGTGCAGCGCCGCGAAGTGCCCGAAGTCCGGCTCGACGTCCCACGCCGCGGCGAACAGCGCGGCGGCTCGCGGCCAGTCCGGGTCGGCGCGGTCGAGCGCGGCGAGCCCGGCCTTGCGGAGCAGCGCGGCGATGTGCGGGGCGCTGTGGGCGTTGCGCGGGGTTTCGGGGGCGACGCCCGGAGCGTTGTGGGCGTTGTGGGGGGTTTCGGGGACGACGTGCGGGGCCCTGTGGGCGTTGCGCGGGGCACCGTGGACGATGTCCGGGGTGTTGCGCGGGATGCTGGATGCGGAGGCGGGGGTGCTCGCCGCGTCTGCGCCTGCCGTAGCCGTGCCCGCCCCCGCGTCGCCCCGCGCCCCGGACAGGACCACCGCCACCCACCGCCCCTCGTCGTCGAGCGCCCCGCCCCGCTCCGCCGCGCGGAGATCGGCCCGTGCCCCTTCGCGGTTCCCCGCCGCGAGGCGTGCGTAGGCGCGCTGGACGAGGGCGCGCGGGTGCGGTGCGGCGCACGCGAGGGAACGGGTGAAGTGGGCGTCGGCGGCGTCCAGTTCGCCCTGATGGGCCAGGGCGCAGCCGAGCCAGAACAAGGGAGCGGAATCGTCGGGCTCCGCTTCGTGGGCGAGGTGGAACTCGGCGAGCGCGTCGTCGAGGTCCCCGCGGGTCAGGCGCAGACGCCCGAGCCCCACGTGGGCGCGCGCCGCGACGCCGGAGCCTGGGGTGAGCGAGAGGGCGAGCCGGAAGCTTCGCTCGGCAGCATCAGCATCCGAGCCCGGATGGGCACCAGGCCTCGCCTGGGCGCCGGGGCTCGCGTGGGCGCCGGGGCTCGCGTGGCTTCCTGCGCCCGCATGGATGCCGGTGCGGCCGTCAGTCCCCGCCCCCCGCCGCCCGAGGCGAGCCTCCCCCTCCGCGCACGCCCGCTCCGCGTCGGTGAGTGTCGACTCCGTCCGTGGCTCCACTCCCACAAGCCCCCGTTCAGCAGTCGGTGACCGGCATGTCAGCCCGCTGCCTCGTCCAACTCCGAGCGCCAGCGGCCGAGTCGGCGATCGTAGTGCAGCGGTCCCACCCGGAACTTCGTCAAGTCGAGGCCCAGCAACTGCTCATACGCCTCGGCGGGCAGATCCGGTTCCAGGACGACGCTCAGGCCGCTCCGGTCGTCCTGGAGTACCAGGGGGCGCGGCGCCCCGACGCCCCCCGCGGCTTCCCGGCCCGCCCCGCGCCGC
The DNA here is from genome assembly GCF_042677545.1 of Streptomyces sp. NPDC127108. Lineage (NCBI taxonomy): Bacteria > Bacillati > Actinomycetota > Actinomycetes > Kitasatosporales > Streptomycetaceae > Streptomyces > Streptomyces sp. NPDC127108. The sequence goes on from NZ_JBHXTE010000002.1 coordinate 190,660, forward strand.
ACCACGCCCTTGAACGACACATAGGCGTCCCGCACCGCCTCCGCGCCCAGGCCGCTGAGGAAGGCCTGGAGCGGCAGTGAGACGAGGAGGAGCCACGGGAGTTCGGCCGCGCCGCGGTGGTCGACGGCCCGGCGGACGCGGGCCGTGCGGACGCCGAGGCCGTCGAGCGCCGTGACCAGGTCCTGGCCGAGGGCTTCCGGGGCCTCCTGGTCGAGCAGCAGCTCCGCGCGCAGCGGCAGGGCGTCGGGCATGGGGGCGCGTTCTCCTTCCGGCGGCGGACGGGGCCGGGATCGGGGCCCGGGGCGGGTGCGGACCTGGGGCCCGGGCCCGGGACCCAGGACCCGCAGCCTAAAGGTGTCGGTCGCTCCCGCACCGGGAAACAGCGATCTCTCACCCGCCCCGGCGGCCCGGGAACCTCCACCCGCATCACTCCTCGACACCCCGCCGAGCACCCTCCTCGGCGCCTCACCAGCACCCCTTCGGCGCCCCGCCCCGCCCCCCCCGGTGCATCCGCCATGCACCCGTCATGCACCGTTTTTCCGGAATGCGGGATTCACGGAACTTTCACCCCATGCCGTGAGTCTTCTGAGGTGAAGGCTGAAGAACAGCCGGGTCAGCCGAACCATCGGAGACAGCTGAGCACGGGGGTGTTCGACCTTGACCGACGTGACCCACGCGACCGACGCGACCGACATGAAGACCGGCACACACGCAGGCATCGACCACGATGCCGCCACGCACGACCTCGAAACCCGCGGCCTCGATGAAGCCCGCGGCCTCGAAACCCGTGAGCTGACGCCGTTCATGGCGCCGCTCACCGTCCCGCCCGTCCTGCGCCCGGCGGGCGGTGACGTCCTGGAGGAGACGGAGATCGCCGTCCGCCCCACCTGGGTGCGCCTGCACCCGCAGCTGCCGCCCACGCTCATGTGGGGGTACGAAGGGTGCGTGCCGGGCCCCACGATCGAGGTGCGCCGGGGCGAGCGCGTGCGGATCGCCTGGACGAACCGCGTGCCCAAGGACAGCGAGTTCCCCGTCACGGCCGTCGAGGCCCCGCGTACGTCGCCGCCCCCGAGCACCCGCCCGGGCCGCGAGGGCGTCGAGCCGAACAAGGACGTGGCGGCCCTGCCCGCCTGGACGGTCACGCACGTGCACGGCGCGCAGACGGGCGGCGGGAACGACGGCTGGGCGGACAACGCCGTGGGGTACGGCGACGCCCAGCTGTCGGAGTACCCGAACGACCACCAGGCGGTCCAGTGGTGGTATCACGACCACGCCATGAACATCACCCGGTGGAACGTGTACGCGGGCCTCTACGGCACGTACCTGGTCCGGGACGACGAGGAGGACGCGCTCCAACTCCCCTCCGGCAAGCGGGAGATCCCGCTGCTCCTCGCCGACCGGAACGTGGACACCGACGAGGACGGCCGCCTCACGGGACGCCTCCTGCACAAGACCACGATCGTCGACCCGAAGAACGCGGAGACGGGCAAGCCGGTCTCCCTGCCCTTCACCGGCCCGTACACCACGGTCAACGGCCGCATCTGGCCGTACGCGGACGTCGCCCCGGGCTGGTACCGCCTCCGCCTGGTCAACGCCTCCAACGCCCGGACGTACGACCTGGTCCTCGTCGACGAGGACGACGAACCGGTGCCGGGCGTGCTGCACCAGATCGGCAGCGACGGCGGCCTGCTGCCCCGGCCCGTGCCCGTCGACTTCGACGCGGCCCTGCCCACGCTCACGGTCGCGCCCGCCGAGCGCTTCGACCTGCTCGTGGACTTCCGGACGCTCGCGGGCAAGCGGCTCCGCCTGGTCAACAAGGGCCCGAACGCCGCGCCCGGCGTGCCCGACCCGGCGGGTGACGTGGCCTATCCGCACGTCATGGAGTTCCGCGTCGGCAGGGGTGGCGGCGCCCCGGAGACCTTCCGGCTGCCCGAGGTCCTGTCCGGCTCGTTCAGGGCCATCGGCCACGGCGTGCCGCACGGCCACCGCCTCGTCGTGCTCACCCCGCCCGCCACGAAGGGTGGCGGCGGTCACCCGGAGATGTGGGAGATGGTGGAGGTGAAGGACCCGGGGTCCATCCAGGTCCCCACCGACGGCATCATCCAACTGCGCGGCTCGGACGGCGTGTTGAAGACGTATCGGCGCATCGCCCGCACGTTCAACGACGGCCTCGGCTTCACGATCGGCGAGGGCGCGTACGAACAGTGGAGCTTCCTCAACCTCGCGGTGAACCCGAACGTGACCCACCCGATGCACATCCACCTGGCCGACTTCCAGCTCCTCGGCCGCGACGCGTACGACGCGTCGGGCTTCGACGTGACGATCGGCGGCACCCGCGCCCCGATCGCCCACGACCCGCAGACGCGCATCCCCCTGGCCCCCAACGAGCGCGGCTGGAAGGACGTGTTCCGGGTGCCCGGAGGCCAGCTCCTTCGTGTCATCGGCAAGTTCGACGGGGCGTACGGCCGGTTCATGTACCACTGCCACCTCCTCGAACACGAGGACATGGGGATGATGCGACCGTTCGTCGTGATGCCGAAGGAGGCGCTGAAGTTCGACCACGGGGGCGGACACGGCGGCGGGCACGGGGGCCACGACGGCGGTCACTGAACGCGCGGTCGGGCACGGCGGCCGGGACGTGCGGCCTCAGGCCGCCCGCGTCCCCGCCGCCGCGTGCTCCACCGCCGCCCGGGCGAGCCCCCGCACGAACGGATGCGCGCGCGAGCCGTCGCCGTACTGCTCCGGCTGGAAGAGCGAGGCCAGGAAGAAGGGGTGGCCGGGAAGTTCGGCGACCCGCACCTGGCCCTGCTCGTCCCTGCCGCTGAAGCGCAGGCCGTGGGCCTCCAGGGCGGGGAGGTGCACGCTGCCGTCGGGGCCGTACAGACAGTGGAAGCGCTCCAGGGAGCGGTCGGCGCCGAGGAGTCGCTCGGCGAGGGAGCCGGGCGTGAGCCGCACCATGCCCTCGTGGCCGACGAGCGAGCAGGCCAGCGGCGTGACCATCAGGTCGTCGGCGTCCGGGTCGTTCTCGGCGTGCGCCACCCCGGTCAGGCCGCACGCGTTCCGTGCGAACTCCAGGAGCGCGTGCTGGAAGCCGCCGCACGTGCCGAGGAACGGCACGCCGTCCTCGCGGGCGGTGCGGATCGCGGCCAGCGCGCCCGCCTCGCTGCGGTACGGACTGCCCGGAAGGACCCACACCGCGTCGAAGCCGCGCACCGCGTCCGGCTCCTCGGCGTCCGTCGTCGGGATCCAGTAGGCGTCGAGGAGAAGCCCGTCACGGGCGGCGAGCGCGGACAGCAGGAGCGGGACGCGGGTGTGGGCGACGACGGACGGGGAGCGGTCGGCGATCAGGGCGATACGGGCCACGGGGGCCGGTGTTCCGGTCATGGCCGTCATCCTGGGCCGCCCCGCCCGTTCACGTCCAACGATGAAATCTGCACCCTCCATAAGCAACGCTGATGCCCATGGGTGATCCTGACCGGCATGGACCCGCACCTCCTGCGTACGTACATCGCCGTCGCCCGCCTTGCCTCGTTCTCCGCCGCCGCCCGCGAGCTCGGCTACACCCAGTCCGCCGTCTCGCAGCACATCGCCGCCCTGGAACAGGACCTCGGCGCCCCGCTCCTGACCCGCCGCCCGGTCGCGCCCACCCGCGCGGGCGAGCGGCTTCTGGAACACGCGGGCCCGCTGCTCCTGCGGCTCGACGCGGCCCGCGCGGAGGTCACGGCCCTCGCGGGCGCGGTCGACGAGCACCTCACGCTCGTCGCCGCGCCGACGGCCCTGACACCCCGTACGCTCCGGGCGCTCCCGCCGACCGGCGTCACCCTGCGCGTCCTGCCGCGCGCCGACGTCCCCGAAGCCGTCGCGACGGGCGCCGCCTCCCTCGGGCTCGTCGACGGCCTGGCCGCGCCCAGCGACCCGCTGCGCCTCGCCGACGTGGCCCCTCTCGGCGTCCGCGGCGTCGGCGAGGAACCCGTCCGCGTCCTGCTGCCCGCAGGCCACCCGCTGGCCCACCGCACCGGCCTTCGCCTCGGCGACCTCGCCGACGCCCGCTGGCTGGACGCGCCCGGCGCGGGCCTGCCCCTGGACCAGCTGCGGGCGGCCCACGGCAGCGGCGGCTTCCGCCCGGCCCTGCGCTACGAAGGCACCGACGTCCGCACCCTCACCGCACTCGCCGCCGCCGGCCACGGCCTCGTGCTGCTCCCGGAGTCGGCCGCCGCCGCACCCGGCACCGTTGGCGTACCGCTCACCGAGCCGCGCGTCGTCCACCGCACCGAACTCGTGCACGCCGGGGCCCCGCACGGTCCCGCCGAGGTGTTCGCCGCACGCCTGGACGTCACCCGTTCGTGAATCGTCGCGCGGGGTCACGCCGGGTAGGGCTGTGGCCGGAGGCGAGCCATGGAACAGACCGCGTTGCGTCCCAAGCCGCTGCCGGGAGACGAGCCCGACCCCGGCCGATCATCCGCCACATCCGCCACACCCCCCACAGCCACGGCGTCCGCCGGGTCCGGGAAGCCCGGACGGTCGGCCGCACCCCGCAAGGGCCACCGTCCGCACGCCGCACGCCGCCGCGGCAGACGGCTCTTCTCCCTGCTCTTCGGCCTGTTCTGCGCCGTGGTCCTGCTGCTCTCGGGCATCGGCCTCGGCACCGTGGGCGCCACGGTCATCGGCATGAGCAAGCTCGCGGAGATGCAGAGCCAGGCGGGCGAGCAGGGGGCCGCCATGGGCGCGGCGCCCGCGACGGCCTCGGGGACGGGGCCGGACCAGGCCGCGGACCCGAAAGCTCCCCCGAAAGCCCCCTCGGAGGTGCCCCCGAAAGCGCCCCCGAAGGCGTCCCCTGACGTGTCCCCGAAGAAGACCTCCTCCGGCAAGGGCGCCGCGGCCGTCGGAGCGGACGCCCCGCGCCCCGCCCTCGGCGTCGAGGCCGTAGACGCCCCGGGCGGAGGCGGCGCGCTGGTCGTCGGGGTGCACCAGCCGGGCCCCGGGCACGCAGCCGGTCTCGTACGCGGTGACGTCCTGCTCGCGTTCGGCGGCAGCCGGGTCACCTCGGCCGGTGACCTGGCGAAGGCCGTCGCGGGCGCGCGGCCGGGCAGGAACGTCACGCTGACGGTCCGTCATGCGAGTGGCGCGCGGCAGGTGTTGTCGGCGCGGCCGGGTCTTCTCACGTGAAGGCGGCTCCGAGGTGCCGCTTGCGTGACCACCCTGAGGTGCCTTGCGTGACCACCCAGAGGTGTCTTACGTGACCACCCTGAAGTGCGTGGTCAGCCGCCGCTCGTCGTCCAGGACGTGGAAGGCGAGCCCGACGGGGGCGTCCAGGTCGATCAGGCCCTCGCCCTCCCAGGGCAGCCGCAGCGTCGAGACCACGCCGGGGCCGACGATCAGCGGCCGCCCCGCGAAGGTGGTCGCCGCCGGGGTGTGCGCGTGCCCGATGATCAGGCCCACGATCTGCGGGTGCCGCGCCACCAGGGCCGCGAGGGGCTCCGGCTCGCGCAGCCGCCAGGTGTCCAGGCGCGGGTGGTGCATCCGGACGGGGTGGTGGTGGAAGGACAGCAGGACCGGAGTGCCGTCGTCGAGCCCGGCGAGCCGGTCCTCCAGCCACGCGTACGTCTCCTCGTCCAACTGCCCCTCGTCGCTGCCGGGCAGGCTGGAGTCGACCATCAGGATCTCGGTGCCGCCCACGCGGTGGGCGCGGTTGACCGGCGCGTTCGAGGGCGAGCTCTCGCCGAGCAGCGCCGTCCGGTAGGGGCCGCGCACGTCGTGGTTGCCGGGGCAGGTCAGGACCGGCCAGGGCGCGTCGGTGAAGAGCAGGCGCGCGGCCTCCTTGTACTCGGCCTCCTCGCCGTGGTCGGCGATGTCGCCGGTCACCAGGAGCGCGTCCAACGGCCCCGGCAACGCCCGCAGATGGTCGAGCACGCGCTCGGCCCGCTCCGTCGCGCGTGCCGTCCCGTCCAGGTGAAGGTCACTGATCTGCGCCAGTACCAGCATGTCGTACGCCCCTCCGTGCCGAATTGATCTAATGGCTGGAAGGGATCTAACCATTAGTCGGGCCGATGGTGGAACGGCCAATCGCAAACCGGTGGCATGGGGAGGAGCGGGCCGCCCATGATGGGCGCCATGCTGACCACCCTCGTCGCCTTCCTCGGCGCCTGCACGCTGATCGCCGCCTCGCCCGGGCCGAGCACGGTCCTGATCGTCAAGCAGTCGCTGCGCAGCCGGCGGGCCGGGTTCATGACGGTCCTCGGCAACGAGACCGGCATCTTCGTCTGGGGCCTCGCCGCCGCCTTCGGCCTGACCGCACTGGTTGCGGCCTCGCAGGTGGCGTACGACATCATGCGTGTCGTCGGCGCCGGGGTGCTGCTCGTCTTCGGCGCCCAGACGCTGTGGAACGCGCGCAAGAAGAAGGCGGACGCCGACGAGGAAGACGCGCCGGTCAAGGCGCGGTCCTCCTGGGCGGCCTACCGGAGCGGGCTGCTGCTCAACCTCGCCAACCCGAAGGCCGCCGTCTTCGCGATGTCCTTCCTGCCGCAGTTCGTGCCGTCGGGCGCGCCCCAACTGCCGTTCATGATCGGCCTCGCCGCGCTGTGGGCGGTCTATGAGGTCGGCTACTACGGCCTGTACGTGTGGTTCGTCGGCCGGATGAAGGCGGTGCTCTCGCGGGCCGCGGAGCGGCGCAGGCTGGAGCAGGTGTCCGGCGGGGTCCTGGTGCTGCTCGGCGTGCGGCTCGCCGTCGAGGGCTGAGGCGGCACGGCACGGCGGGCGCCGCCCACGGCCCACCGACCCGCCACCGGCTCCGATGCGATACCCACTCGCGGGGCCCGGTGCCGCCGTGCAGGATGCTGGGGAAGACCCCGCACCCAGCCCAGGAGGCCCGATGACCACGGTCACGCCCGCGCCGTTCACCGCCGACGACTACCGCGCCCGCATGGACCGGGCCGCCCGCGCCGCCGCCGACGCGGGCCTCGCGGGCGTCCTCGTCGCGCCCGGACCCGACCTGGTCTGGCTCACCGGCTACCGCGTGCCCGCCGACACCGAGCGCCTCACCCTGCTCGTCATCGCCCCGGGCCGGGACCCGGTCCTCGTCGTGCCGAAGCTGGAGGCCCCCGACGCCGCGCGCGCCGCCGGCGCCCCCGCGCTGACCCTGCGGGACTGGACCGACGGCATGGACCCCTACGACGTGACCGCGCCGCTGCTCGACGCGCGCGGCCGCTTCGGCGTGAGCGACAACGCCTGGGCCATGCATCTCCTCGGCCTGCAGCGGCAGTTGCCCGACAGCTCCTACGCCGCCCTCACCGAGGCCCTGCCGATGCTCCGCGCCGTCAAGGACGCCGCCGAGCTGGAGCGGCTCGCCGCGGCCGGGGCCGCCGCCGACGCCACGTACGAGGAGATCCAGAAGGTGGCCTTCGCGGGCCGCAAGGAGACCGACGTCGCCGGTGACCTCGCGGACCTGCTGCGGCAGTTCGGGCACGAGCAGGTCGACTTCACCGTCGTCGGCTCCGGGCCCAACGGCGCCAGCCCGCACCACGAGGCGGGCGACCGCGTCATCGAGCGCGGCGACATGGTCGTCCTCGACTTCGGCGGCCTGCGGCACGGCTACGGCTCCGACACCTCCCGCACCGTGCACGTCGGCGAGCCCTCGGCCGAGGAGCAGCGCGTCCACGACGTGGTCCGCGAGGCCCAGGACGCCGCCTGCCGCGCGGTGAAGCCGGGCATCGCCTGCCAGGACGTCGACCGGGTGGCGCGCGCGGTGATCACCGAGGCCGGGTACGGCGAGTACTTCATCCACCGCACCGGCCACGGCATCGGCGTCACCACGCACGAGCCGCCCTACATGATCGAGGGCGAGCGGCAGCCGCTCGTCCCGGGCATGTGCTTCTCCGTGGAACCCGGCATCTACCTGCCGGGCCGCTTCGGCGTCCGCATCGAGGACATCGTCACGGTCACGGAGGACGGCGGCCGCCGCCTCAACGCCACCGCGCGCGAACTGGCCGTCGTCGACTGACGGCCCGGGCCGCGCCGCGCGGTCCCCGGCTCAGCCGTGCGGCCGCTCGTCCGTGAAGTGCGCCAGGAGGTCGTACGGATACGGCAGCGGCCGCGCGCTCGCCTCCGTGAGCCGCTGGTCCTGCGCCGCCGTCAGCGTCCAGCCCGCCGCGCCCAGGTTGTCCGTCAGCTGCTCCACCGAGCGGGCGCCCACGATCGGCGCGGTCACCCCGGGACGCTGGAGCAGCCAGCGCAGCGCCACCTGCGCGGGCGTGCGGCCGGTCTCCTCGGCGACGGCGAGCACGGCGTCCACGACCCGCCAGGTCTCCTCGGTGGCGCGCTCCTCCCAGGCGCCGCCGCCCCGCGCCCCCGCGGGCGGCGCCGCCATGCCGCGCCGGAACTTCCCCGAGAGCCAGCCCGCCTGGAGCGGGCTATAGGGGATGACGCCGACGCCCTCCGCCGCGCTGAGCGGAAGGAGTTCCCACTCGGCCTCGCGGGCGAGCAGGTTGTAGCGCGGCTGCAGGCAGACGTACGGCTCCCAGCCGCGCGCGCGGGACAGGTCGAGGGTCTTCTGCAACTGGGCCGGACTGACGTTGCTCGTGCCCAGGTAGCGGACCTTCCCGGCGCGCACCAGGCCGTCGAGCGTGGACAGCGTCTCCTCCAGCGGCGTGCGCGCGTCCCACACGTGCGTCTGGTAGAGGTCGATGTGGTCGGTGCCCAGGCGGCGCAGGCTCGCGTCGACCGCCGACAGGATGTGCTTGCGGCTGAGGCCGCGGGCGTTCGGGCTCTCGCCCATCGGCAGGAACACCTTGGTGGCGATGACGAGGTCGTCGCGGCGGCGGCCCTTGAGCCAGCGGCCGAGGACCTCCTCCGAGACCCCGCCGCCGTACACGTCCGCCGTGTCGATGAACGTGCCGCCCGCCGCCGTGAACGCGTCCAGCATCCGGTGCGCCGTCGCCTCGTCCGCGCCGCTCTCGCCGCCGCCGAACATCATGGCGCCGAAACACAGCTCACTCACCCGCAGCCCGGTCCCGCCCAGGTACCGCTGTTCCATCGGATCTCCTCACGTGTCCCGGCGCAGAATAGAAGTTGAAGTGCCCTTGAGGTCAAGGGCACTTCGCGACACCGCCCGTGCGGCCCCGCCATGCCCCTACGCGAGGGCGAGCACCGCGCACGACTCGCCCGGCAGCCGCAGCACCCCGTCCGCCCCCGGCGCCTCCACCGCGTCCCACGCGGCGAGCACGCGCGCGTGCGGCACGCCCAGCGGGATCACGACCGCCTCGCCTGACAGGTTCACGGCGATCCGCAGGTCCCCGCGCCGCACCGCGAACCAGCCCGCCCCCTCGTCGTACGCCACCCGCACCGCCGCCAGATCCGGGTCCACCAGGTCCGCGCGGGCGTGGCGCAGCGCGATCAGCTCGCGGTACCAGGCGAGCACGCGCGCGTGCGGCTCGCGCCGGGGCTCGGACCAGTCGAGGCAGGAGCGCTCGCGGGTCGCCGGGTCCTGCGGGTCGGGAATCTGCTCCTCGGCCCAGCCGTGCGCGGCGAACTCCCGCCGTCTGCCCCGGCGCACGGCCTCCGCGAGGTCCGGGTCGGTGTGGTCGGTGAAGAACTGCCAGGGCGTGCCGGCCGCCCACTCCTCGCCCATGAACAGCATCGGCGTGAAGGGCCCGGTGAGCGTCAGCGCCGCCCCGCACGCGAGCAGGCCGGGGGACAGCGTGGCGGAGAGCCGGTCGCCCTGGGCGCGGTTGCCGATCTGGTCGTGCGTCTGGCTGTAGCCGAGGAGCCGGTACGCGGGGGTGCGGGCGCGGTCGACCGGGCGCCCGTGGCCGCGGCCGCGGAACGTCGAGAACGTACCGTCGTGGAAGAAGCCGTGCGTCAGCGTCTTGGCGAGCGCGGCCAGGGGTGCGGCCGCGAAGTCCGCGTAGTAGCCCTGGGACTCGCCGGTGAGGGCGGTGTGCAGGGCGTGGTGGAAGTCGTCGTTCCACTGCGCGTGCAGGCCGAGGCCGTCGCTTGCGCGCGGGGTGATCACGCGCGGGTCGTTCAGGTCGGACTCGCCGATCAGGGCGAGCGGCCTGCCCAGTTCGTCCGCGAGGCCGTCCACGGCCGCCGCGAGCTCCTCCAGGAAGTGCAGGGCGCGGGTGTCCCGCAGCGCGTGCACGGCGTCCAGGCGGAGCCCGTCGATCCGGTACTCCCGCAGCCAGGCGAGGGCGCTGCCCACCAGATACGCCCGCACCTCGTCCGAGCCGGGCGCGTCCAGGTTCACGGCGGCGCCCCACGGCGTCTGGTGGGTGTCCGTGAAGTAGGGCCCGTACGCGGGCAGATGGTTGCCGGACGGGCCCAGGTGGTTGTGCACCACGTCGAGGACGACACCGAGACCGTGCCCGTGCGCCGCGTCGACGAACCGTTTCAGCGCCTCGGGGCCGCCGTACGGCTCGTGCACGGCCCACGGCGACACCCCCTCGTAGCCCCAGCCGTGCCGACCGGGGAAGGGGCACAGCGGCATCAACTCGACGTGCGTCACGCCGAGTTCGACGAGGTGGTCCAGGCGCTCCGCGGCCGCGTCCAGGGTGCCTTCGGGGGTGTACGTGCCCACGTGCAGCTCGTAGAGCACCGCGGCGCGCAGGCCCCGCCCCGCCCACGGCGTCCGCCACGCGTACCGGTCGTGGTCCACGACCGCGCTCAGCCCGTCGGGCCCGTCGGGCTGGCGCGCCGAGCGGGGGTCGGGCAGCGCGGGGCCGCCGTCCAGCGCGAAGCCGTAGCGCGTGCCGTCGGTCGCCGCCGCCTCCACCGTCCACCACCCCGGGCGCTCCTTGTCGCGCGCCGACGCCCGCGCGCCGTCGTCCAGGACCAGATCCACCCGCTCCGCGCGCGGCGCCCACACCTCGAACCTCACCGGCAGTCCCCTCGTCGGTCGACCGTGCCCATGGACTTGCGTATACCCGTCGGACCCGTCGGACCGTGCGCACTGGGTCCGTGGGGTCACCCCTTCCCCAACAGCTGCCCGGATACCGCCAGCCTGAGCACGGCGTCCGGATCCCCCTCCGCGCCCCGGCGGAACGCCAGCTGGAACGCGTACTCGCCGATGGACGCGACGGCCTCCGCCCGGCAGACGCGGCGCATCTCGCCCAGTTCGGGGGTGCCGCGCTGGGCGTGCCCCACGGCGGCCCAGTACGTCTGCCCGGCCCCGGCGGCCAGGGCGGCCGGTTCGCCGAGGCCGCGGGCGGCGGCAGCGGCGGCCAGGACGTCCATGCCGAGGGCGATGCCGAAGGTGTCGCCCAGGTGGCGCATGCCGGTCAGCATGGCGCGGGCGTGCTCGGCCGCGTGCGCGGGCCGCCCTTGCGCCAGCGCGATCAGGGCGAGCTGCTGATCGGAGTACGCGCGCGTCCAGTGCTCGCCGTGCGCCGCGCAGAGCGCCCGCAGCGAAACGGCCTCGCCGTGGGCCAGGTCGAGGCTGCCGAGCGCGGTGAGCGCGAACACCCGCACCAGGTGGCAGCGGAGCGTGGACGCGGACGTGAAGGGCGGCGCCCCCGCCACCGCGAGGGCGGCGTCGGCCACCTCCTTGGCCCGCCCCGGCTCCCCGGCGAGGAGCCGGGTCAGGCCGATGAGATACGCGGCGGCCAGCCGGGCCTCGGCGTCGTCGAGGCGCTCGGCGCCGTGCGCGCACCGGCGGCCGATGGCGGCCGCGCCGTCGAGGTCGCCCTGGAGGGCCTTGACGACCCCCAGCGCCCACTGCGCCCGCTCGCCCGCCCTGCTGAACCCCGGCCGCAGGCAGAGCACCTGCTCCAGATACGCGCGTGCCTCCCGCAGGTGCCCGCAGCAGACCCAGAAGAAGCCGAGCAGGGCGGCGAGTTCCACGGCGGCGGGGGGATCGTGGTCGCAGAGGTGGTCCAGGGCCGCGCACAGGTCGACGTGCGCGGCGCCGATCCTGCGGTACCACAGCAACTGCCCGGGCCCGGCCCAGCCCTGGTCCGCGGACCGGGCGTGGTCCAGGAAGTACAGGGCGTGGCGGGCGGCCGTCGCCTCGGTCTCCTGGAGCTCCTCCAGCCACATCGCGCCGTAGTCCCGCACGGTCCGCGGCAGCCGGTAGCGGTCGCCGTCCTCCCGGCTGACCACCGACTTGCCGGTGAGGCCCGCGAGCGCGGTGTCGACGGCCGCCGCGGACAGCGGCCCGCCCGCGCACACGCCCCGCGCGGCGCGGCTGTCGAAGGAGCCGGGGAACACCGAGAGCCTGGCCCACAGCAGCCGCTCCAGCGGCTCGCACAGCTCGTGGCTCCAGCCGATGGCCAGGCGCAGCGACCGGTGGCGCGCGGGCCAGGTCGGCGACATCAGGCCGACCCGGCGCGAACTCAGCCGCTCGCTCAGTTCGGGAAGCGTGGTGTGCATCAGCTGGGCCGAGGCCAGCTCCAGGGCGAGGGGGACGCCGTCGAGGAGCGCGCAGATCTCCCGTGCGCTGTCGTTCTGGCGCGGGGTCCGCAGGCTCAGGGCGGGGGCCACGGCCAGGGCCCGGTCGAGGAACAGGGTGAGCGCTTCGCCGTCGGCGGGCAGGGGCGCGATGTGGACGGCCCGCTCGCCGGGTAAGCCGAGGCGTTGCCTGCTCGTGGCGAGGATCCTCAGGTCGGGGCAGGCCGCGAGGAGTTCGCCGACCAGGTCGGCGCACGCGGCGACCAGGTGCTCGCAGGAGTCGAGGACGAGCAGGAAGCGGCGCCCCGACAGCCAGGTGGTGAGCGCGTCGAGGGCCACGCCGGTGGTGTGGTCGGCGAACCCCACGGCGTGCGCGAGGGCCGCGACCAGCTGCCGCTCGTGCGGGAGCCCGCCGAGGTCGGCCCACCGCGTCTCGCCGAGCGTGCCGGGCCGGTCGGCGGCGATCCGGTGCAGGCTCTCCAGCGCGAGGCGGGTCTTCCCCACGCCCGCCATGCCCGTGATGGTGGTCACGGGATGCGCCACGAGCGCGGCGGCCACGCGGGCCAGATCGGCTTCACGGCCCACGAAACTGTTCGCCACTTGCGGAAGATCAGCCACCATTTTCACATTCTGACCCAGGGGACGGCGCACTAGTCCAGCCGCCGTAACCCGTAAGGCTGTTGGCGCCGGAGCGGTCCGCCGGGGGCGGCCGGGGCGGGGTCGCGCGCGGTGGGCGCGGCCCGGGCCGTGCGGCCGGGGGGCACGGAACTCGGGGCGCTGTCCGGCCCCGGCCCGGCCCAATCTGGACACCCGCCGTGGCCTGGCCGACAATTGTCGACGTGACCTCGCCTTCCTCGCTGCCCTCCGAGTCCGGTACGAACCCGGTGCGGCTGACCGACGCCGAGCGGGAGCGGGCCCTCGAGGTGCTCAGAGAGGGCGCGGCGCTCGGCCGGCTCTCGCACGACACGTTCGTACGACGCATGGAGCTGGCCCTCGCCGCCCGGCGCCGGGACGAACTGGACGCGCTCACCGCCGACCTGCGCACCGAGAGCCGCTGGTCGAAGCTCGTGCTCGGCTCCGTGGGCGCGGTGTCCGGGTTCACGGTGAAGCTGCGCAGGGCCTGGCAGTCCGAGCGGCTGCCGAAGCTGCTGCTCCCGGCCCCCGGGGCGTACCCGCTGCGGATCGGCCGCGACCCGGCGAACGGCCTGCGGCTCAGCCACGACACGGTCTCGCGGCTGCACGCCGAACTGTCCGCGCAGGGCGGCATGTGGGTCCTGCGCGACCTCGGCTCGACCAACGGCACGTCGGTGAACGGCCGCCGGGTGATCGGCGCCGCCGTCGTCCAGGCCGGGGACCAGGTGTCCTTCGGGAGCCTGTCGTTCTGCCTCGCGACGGCCTGAGCGAAACCGCCCCCGACACCCGGGCCGCCCCGGCACTCGGCCCGCCCCCGGGCACTCACGTCCGGGCCGCCCCGGCACCCGCACCCCAAGCCGCCCGCTCGCTCAGTCGAGGGTCTCGCGCGCGTGCCGCGCCGCCTCCACCGCCGTCCGCGCCTGGTGCTCCACCTGGTGCTCCAGCGGCACCCACCGCGCCCCGAACCGCTCGGCGAACGCCTCGCTCCACTGCGTCACCAGGCGGTCCAGGCGCGGCGCCGCCCGGTCACCCGCACTGTTGAGCACCCGGAGCAGCATCGCCGCCGCCCGCAGCGGCAGCCGCCGCCCGAACGCGTCGACGCTCCCGATGTACGCCTTCGACGTGCCCGCGGGCGGCAGCCGCCCCCAGTCGTCGGCGAGCCCCGGCACCAGGCCGAGCGCCCACGTGGCCGCCCGCAGCAGCGGCCCCTCCGCGCGCGGAAGGCGGGGCAGCGCGTCCCCGAGCACCTCCTCCACGAGCCGCGCGTCGTGCCGCAGCCGGGACGCGAAGGACCGCATCGCCGTCCGCGGCGCCGGGTGCGCCGCGACGTCGCCCACGGTGTCGCTCGCCCACATCGGCACCTCCACGATGGCCGTCGTACCGCCGTAGCGGTGCGCGTGGTGCCACGTCGTGTGCCGGGCGTCCTCCGGCAGGCTCGGGTACGCCGCCGCCGACCCCGGGCCCGGCAGCACATGCACGCCGGGGCCGGACACCGGCCACCCGGCCGCGTCCGACGCGCCCGTCTCCACCGGGATGCCGAGGCGCGCCGCCGACTTGGCGAACGGCTCGGCGAGCCCCGGGATGTCCCGGGTCAACTGCACCCAGCTGCCGCCGAGGTCGGTGCAGTGCAGGGACACCTGCAAGTAGGGCCGCACTTCGTCGATGACGCGGGTCAGGGCGCGGGTCTCCGGGGGCAGCCGGTCCGGCGGGAGCACCGAGGGCGACCACTCGGGCTGCTCCGGGCCCGCGGGGCGGAAGAAGTGCCGGTGGTAGTCGAGGAGGCTGCGCGGCGCCGGGGTGCGGTGCAGGCTCGCGCCGTCCGGGTCCGCGCACAGCAGGAAGTGCCAGGAGGTGCCGTCCCTCAACTCCCGGTCGACCAGAGCCTGTTCGGCGAGCGCGAGGAGGGTGGAGCCGCCGGTGGGCTCGTTGGCGTGGGCGCCCGCGACCACCAGGACCGCGCGTGGGGAACGGCCCACGGACAGCAGGTGCAGGGGGCGGCCGCCGCGTGACGTGCCGACTCGGCGCAGCGTGCTCAGCTCGGGACGGTGGGCCGCCAGCTCCCGAACGGACATGAAGAGTTCGGGAACCGTGAGATAGCGGTTTTCCGCCAGTTGACTCACCCCCCGCCGGTCCGTCCGCTGACGCAATCCGCAGTACGCCACGTGACGGTTCAGGTGTCAAGCACTCCGGCCCCCGGTTCCCCAGGGCCCGCGCAAGAGAAGGGCGGTGCTCCGCCTCGTCACCGCCTTGTTGGCCTGTCTTGGCCCGTACGTTCCAGGAGCGTCACCGGCAGCTCCGCGAACAGCTCCGCCGCGCGCGCGTGCCCGCCGAACCGCCGCCCCGGTACGAGCAGGTCGGCCCAGTCGCCCGCGGGGAGCGGCAGCGTGGTGTCCCCCCAGCCGCCCGCGTCGGCGAGCCGCAGCGACAGTCGTGTCACGGCCACCACGACGTCTCCGGAGCGCGCGTAGGCCAGGCAGTGCCCGGCGTGGGGGCCCGTCGCGGCCAGGGGGTCGTACGTGCCCGCGCCGCCGAAGAGTTCCGGCCGCCGGGCCCGCAGCCGCAGCGCCGCGACGGTCACGGCGAGCTTCTCGGCGGACAGGTCCCGCACGCCCTCCGCGCCCTTCTCGCCCGTCTCCGGAAGTGACGGATCCAAGGAGTCTGCGGAGCCGACAGAGCTGTCGGAGCCGACGGAGCCATCGAGGGGGTCGCCGAACGACACGGGATGGCGGTTGTCCGGGTCCACCAGGGCCCGGTAGTCGCGCTCGGTGCCCTGGTAGAGGTCGGGCACCCCGGGCATCGTCAGGTGCAGCAGCGCCCCGCCGAGCACGTTGGCCCGCACGTGCGGTGCGAGTGCGGCGGCGAACTCGGTCACCGCGTGCAGCGGCGGCCCGCACGGCCCGGCCTCCAGGAACGCCGTCACCGCCCCCTCGTACGCCTCGTCGGGCTCCGTCCAGCTCGTGTGCAGCCCGGCCTCCCGCACGTGCTTCAACAGCGCCTCCTGGAGCCGCCGTGCGTACGGCCCGGCCTCCGCGGCCGCCCGCGCGGTGAGCGCCGACGGCGCGAACCCCACGGCCGTCTGCCAGGCGGCCCACGCCAGTTGGGGGTCGGGCGCCCGCCTGCCGCCCGGCCGCGCGGTCCGGCGCGTCACCTCCGTGAGCAGCGCCGCCCACCGCGCGGGCGCCTGCGAGAGCACGCTCACGGCCGCCCGCACGTCCGCGCTGCGCTTGGAGTCGTGCGTCGTCAGGACCGTGCCCGAGTACGGCCAGTCGCGCTGCACGCGCGCGCAGTACGCGTGGAACTCCGCCACGTCCACGGCGGGCCGGGCGGGCGAGCCGCCCACCTCGGCGGCCGACAGGAGCGGCGCGAACCGGTAGAACGCCGTGTCCTCCACCGACTTGGCCCGCAGCGCGGCGGCCGTCTGCGCGAACCGCGCCCGGAAGGCCTCGCGCGCCCCGTAGCCCTGGACCCTGCCGAGCACCAGGTCCCGCACCGCGTCCACGGCCTCGGCCTCCTCGGGGACGGCGAACACCCGCTCGGCCTCGCGCGCCGCCCCGGCCGTCAGGACCGTCTCGGGATCGGCGCCCCCGGTGACGTACGGACGGTAGACCTCGAGGCGTACGAGGAGTTCCCGCAGCGCCGTCCGCAGCGCCCACGGCGCGTGGTCGCGCAGCGCGGGGTCCGCCGCGCACAGCGCCGCCGCCTCGCGCGTGAGGCGGTCGACCTCGGCGGCCAGCTCGCGCGTGACGACCTTGTACGCGGCGCGCCGCAGCGTCGCCGTCCAGTCGCCGCCGCGGTCGGCGGGCGGGGCCGCGAACGTGCGGTACCGGCCGAGGAGTTCGGCGGCGCCCGCCTCGTCCGTGAGGACCCCGTCGACGTGCCGCAGCGCGTCGTAGCCCGTGGTGCCCGCCACGGGCCAGGCGGCGGGCAGCCGCTCCCCGTCGGCCAGGATCTTCTCGACCGCCGTCCAGCGCCCGCCCGTCGCCTCGTGCAGCCGCTGCAGATACGCCCCGGGGTCGGCGAGGCCGTCGGGGTGGTCCACGCGCAGACCGTCCACGACCCCCTCGTGAAGGAGCCGCAGCACCGTCGCGTGCGTCGCGTCGAACACCTCCGGGTCCTCCACGCGGACGGCGACGAGTTCCGAGATGGTGAAGAAGCGCCGGTAGTTGATCTCCGTGCGGGCGAGGCGCCACCAGGCAAGGCGGTACCACTGGGCGTCGAGGAGGCGTGTGAGCGGCAGCCCCTCGGTGCCCTCGCGCAGCGGGAACTCCTGGTCGTGGTAGCGCAGGACGCCGCCCTCGACGCGCAGCCGAGGCAGCTCCCGGCCGAGCCGGTGCCTCAGCACGGGCAGCAGCACCTTCCCGCCGCCCGCCTCCCAGTCGATGTCGAACCAGCGCGCGTACGGGGATGCGGGACCCTCGCGCAGCACCTCCCACAGCGCCCGGTTGTGCCGGGGCACCGCCGCCATGTGGTTCGGCACGATGTCCACGACCAGGCCGAGCCCGGCGCCCCTGGCCGTCCGCGCGAGCGCCCGCAGCCCGTCCTCACCCCCCAGCTCCGCCCGCACCCGCGAGTGGTCCACGACGTCGTACCCGTGCGTCGACCCCGGCACCGCCTCCAGGACCGGCGACAGATGCAGGTGCGAGACCCCGAGCGAGGCCAGGTACGGCACCGCCCGCGCGGCAGCCGCGAACGGGAAGTCCGGCTGCACCTGCAGCCGGTACGTGGCGGTGGGCGGCGGCGGAACCACAGCGGCGGAGCGCGCAGGCATCATGCGAACGTACGTACCCGCCCCACCGCCTTTTGTGCCTTCGACGCATGCGTACTCGGCCGGGACGGCAGTTAGCGTCCAACGATGGCTGAGAGAGCACGGGGGATCGCGGGGATCGACGTGGACGGGCGGGACGCTCCCGCCCCCCTGGCCACCCTCGACGCCTACCGCCGCGTGCTCGCCGTCACCGGGGTCGCGCTCCCCGTGGTGTCGTTCCTGGGGCGACTGCCCGTGGCCGTGATCCAGTTCGGGAGCGTGCTGCTCGTCAGCAGGACCAGCGGGTCGATCGCGACCGGGGGAGCCGTCGCGTGCGCGCTGGCGCTCGGGCAGGTGAGCGCGGGGCCGTTCGTCGGGCGGCTCGCGGACCGGCGGGGGCAGCGGCCCGTGGTCCTCGCGTTCGCGGCGCTCAACGCCCTCTGTGTGGCCGCGTACACGCTCGGCGCGCTCCTCGGCCTCCCCACCCCCGCGCTGCTCCTCCTGGGCGTCCTGGCGGGCGCCAGCGTGCCCGGGATCGGGCCGCTCGCCCGGGCCCGCGTCGTGCGCCTGGTGCGGAAGGAGGGCGGGGACGCGCGGCTCGTCGGCACCGCGCTGTCCCTGGAGTCCACGATGGACGAGCTGTCCTTCGTCCTCGGCCCCGCCCTCGTCGGCCTCGCCGCCCTGGCGGGCCACCCCGCGTACGCGTTCGGCGTCGCGGCCGTCCTGGTCGCCGGCTGCGGCACGGGCTTCGCGCTGCACCCGACGGCCCGCGCGGTCCCGCCGGGCACACCGGGCGCACCGACCGCGCGGAGCGCCCGCGGGGGCCGTCCGCCCCTGCCGCGCGAGGTGTACGTCGTCCGGATCGGCCTGGTCTTCCTCGGCGTGCTTCTCGGCGCCTGCGGGGCCGGGATCACCGCGCTCACAAAGGAGTTGGGCGCGTCCGGCCAGGCGGGCCTGGTCTACGCGGCGATGGGCGTGATGAGCGCCGTCACCGGGCTCGCGACGGCCGCGCTCCCGGACCGGTTCGGGCTGCACGCCCGCTGGCGGGTGGCGACGGCCGCCGCCGCGCTGCTCTCCCTGCCGCTCGTGTGGACGCACAGCATGGCGGCCCTGTACGCCGTCGTGACCGTCTTCGGCGCCGTGTACGCCCCGAACCTCATCACCGGCTTCGCCCTCACCGAACGCTCCGTGCCGCAGGCCCGGCTCGCCGAGGGCATGACGTTCGCGGCGAGCGCCTTCGTCGGCGGCCAGGCCGTCACGCTCGCGGTGGCCGGGCGCCTGGCCGAGACGCACGGGGCGGGCGCCGCGTTCGCGCTCGGCAGCGCGGCCGCGGCGGTGGCCTTCGCGGTGGCGCTGCTCGCCCGCCCGGGCGGGGGCGTCGGCGAGCCCGGGGAGAACGCCCCGCTCAAGCCGGCCGCTGCAGCACCACAAGGCTCCGGTCGACCAGCGTGACCCGCTCGCCCGCCCGCACCTTCCCGCCCGTCCCCGGCGGCACGCCGTCCTCACGGGCGGTGTCCACCACCACCTGCCACTGCGCGCCCTGGTTCACCGGCACCACGAAGTCGAGGGACTCGGCGGAGGCGTTGAACATCAGCAGGAACGAGTCGTCGGTGATGCGTTCGCCGCGCTCCCCGGGCTCGGAGATCGCGTTGCCGTTGAGGAACACCGTCAGGGCCCGCGCCTGCGCCGCGTCCCAGTCGTCCTGCGTCATCTCCTCGCCCTCGGGAGTGAACCAGGAGATGTCGGACAGCTCGTCGTGGGTGCCCTCGACCGGGCGGCCGTGGAAGAACCGGCGCCTGCGCAGGACGGCGTGGTCGCGGCGCAGCCACGCCATCGCGCGCGTGAACGCGAGCAGCGTGTTCTCGCCGTCGGGCCAGCGCACCCAGGCGACTTCGTTGTCCTGGCAGTAGGCGTTGTTGTTGCCGCCCTGGGTGCGGGCGAACTCGTCGCCGTGGCTGAGCATCGGCACGCCCTGGGACAGCATCAGGGTGGCGACGAAGTTGCGGAGCTGGCGGGCGCGCAGCGCGAGGACGTCCACGTCGTCCGTCTCGCCCTCGACGCCGCAGTTCCAGGACCGGTTGTGGCTCTCGCCGTCCTGGTTGTCCTCGCCGTTGGCTTCGTTGTGCTTGTCGTTGTACGCCACCAGGTCGTGCAGCGTGAACCCGTCGTGGCAGGTGACGAAGTTGATCGAGGCAAGGGGGCGCCGCCCGTCGCCCTGGTACAGGTCGGAGGAGCCGGTGAGCCGCGACGCGAACTCCGCGAGCGTGCGCGGCTCCCCGCGCCACAGGTCCCGCACCGTGTCCCGGTACTTGCCGTTCCACTCCGTCCACAGCGGCGGGAAGTTGCCCACCTGGTAGCCGCCCTCGCCGACGTCCCACGGCTCGGCGATCAGCTTCACCTGGCTGACCACGGGATCCTGCTGCACCAGGTCGAAGAACGAGGAAAGCCGGTCCACCTCGTGGAACTGCCGCGCGAGCGTCGCCGCGAGGTCGAAGCGGAAGCCGTCCACATGCATCTCGGTGACCCAGTGCCGCAGCGAGTCCATGATCAGCTGGAGGACGTGGGGGTTGCGCATCAGGAGCGAGTTGCCGGTGCCCGTGGTGTCCATGTAGTAGCGCGGGTCGTCGGTGAGGCGGTAGTACGAGGCGTTGTCAAGGCCCCGGAAGGACAACGTCGGGCCCAGGTGGTTGCCCTCGGCCGTGTGGTTGTACACCACGTCCAGGATCACCTCGATCCCGGCCGCGTGCAGCGCCCGCACCGCCGACTTGAACTCCAGGACCTGCTCGCCCCGGTCGCCCCAGGAGGCGTAGGCGTTGTGGGGCGCGAAGAAGCCGATGGTGTTGTAGCCCCAGTAGTTGTTCAGGCCGAGGTCCACGAGCCGGTGGTCGTTCACGAACTGGTGGACCGGCATCAGCTCCAGGGCGGTGACGCCGAGCGCCGTCAGATGCTCGATGACCGCCGGGTGCGCGAGTGCCGCGTACGTACCGCGCAGCTCCTCGGGCAGCTCGGGGTGGAGCATCGTGAGGCCCTTGACGTGGGCCTCGTAGATGACGGTCTCGTTGTACGGGGTGCGCGGCGGGCGGTCGTCGCCCCAGTCGAAGTACGGGTTGACCACCACGGACGTCATCGTGTGCGGCGCCGAGTCCAGGTCGTTGCGCTCGTTCGGGGACCCGAAGTGGTAGCCGTACACCTCCTCGCCCCAGCCGACGGCGCCGCTCACGGCGTGCGCGTACGGGTCGAGGAGCAGCTTCGCCGAGTTCAGCCGCAGTCCGCGCGCGGGGTCGAACGGGCCGTGCGCGCGAAAGCCGTACCGCTGGCCCGGCATGACCCCGGGCAGATAGGCGTGGCGCACGAAGGCGTCGGACTCGCGCAGCTCGACGGCGGTCTCCGAGCCGTCGTCGTGCAGCAGACACAGCTCCAATCTGTCGGCGGCCTCGGAGAAGACCGCGAAATTGGTGCCGGCGCCGTCGTACGTGGCGCCGAGTGGATACGCCTGCCCAGGCCAGACCTGCATGCCTATGACTCTTCCACGATCGCCCCCGCCTCATGACCGGAGTTCGCTGAGACTCTGCTCGAAAGTGGGGCAACCGCACGGGAGTTGAGCCCGTCTAACCGACTGACCACATACTCGACATGCCCTAAAAATGAGGCTGTACGGGAGAAAAGGGGGAGGATATGGGCGAACTAGTCAGACGTCATCTGGGGAAGGTCGTGGCGGGCGGCGCCCTCGCCGTAGTCGCGACCGCCGCGATGGTCGTTGTCACGCTGCCGGAGGGGGCCGGCGCGGGCGACAGGGGGGACCGCAGCACGGCGGCGGGTTCGGCGAGGCAGGACGCGATCGCACCCGACGGAGTCGTCGAGGACGCGCCCGACGAGGGCGACAAGGGCATAGGCAGCGACCCGCTGACCGACGCCGAGACCGAACGCGCGGAGAAGGCGGCCCTGGACAGCAACGGGCTGCGCACCAGCGCACGGGACGTGGAGGGCGACCGCGGGCCGCAGCGGCTCTCCACGAACCTCGCGGAGAACGATCCTGCCGAGGGCGCCGACGCCCCGCGCCGCGCGCAGATCGTGTACTACGACTACAAGAAGGACGCGGCCGTCACCAAGACGGTCAATCTCGAGACCGGCAAGGTGGAGTCCACGACCTCCGCGCACGACGTGCAGCCGCCACCCACCAAGGACGAGCTGAACGAGGCCACCCAGCTGCTGATCGCCGACCCGCTCGGCAAGGGCCTGAAGCAGGACTACAAGAAGGCCACCGGCAAGGACCTCACCGGCCCCGGCGACCTCGACCTGAGCGGCTTCATCTTCAGCAAGCAGACGAACCTGAAGATCCCCGCGGAGCTCTCCGAGTGCGGCAGGCACCGGTGCTTCCAGGTCGTCGCGAAGGTCAAGCGCGGCCCGTGGATCGACACCCGCGCGTTCGTCGTGGACCTCAGCTCACGTGACGTGGGCCGCCTGGGCTGACCCGCCCGGCAGGCCGCAGCCACCACCCGCCCGTCGGCGGGGCACGGCACCCACACACTTCTCCTCCTGAAGGAGTCACTTCCGTATGGACGCCTCTCACGGCAACAGACTTTCGCGCGCCCGCAGGAGGGCCGGTACGGCCCTCGCGGTCTCCGCGCTCATCGGGGCCGGCCTCGCCGCCGCGGGCCCCGCGGGACCGGCCGCCGCCGCTCCCAAGGCCCCACCCGCCGCGGCGGCGGACTGCAGCGCCGCCTACAAGATCGAGCAGACCGTCGACGGCGGTACGACCTGGCGCATGTGCTGGCACTACAACACGTACTCCGGCCTGATCCTCGACAAGGTCAGCTACCAGCCTAAGGGCGAGCCCAAGCCCATCCCGGTCCTCACCAGCGCCCGCCTCGCCCAGATCCACGTGCCCTACGACGACGGCGACGCCGAGTTCCAGGACGTCACGGACACCGACTTCGGCCAGGCCCTGCAGGCCCTCAAGCCCGGTGAGTGCCCCGGCGGCACCATCAAGACCGTCAAGGTGCCCGACCGGGGCAACGTCAAGGGCCTGTGCACCACCACGCGCGCGCGTGGGCACGCGTACCGCCTCACCCACGACCAGTCCACCGGCGGCAACGGCAAGGTCTACACCGCCCAGGGCAAGGACCTGCTCGTCTACACCGTCAACAAGGCCTCCTGGTACGAGTACATCACCGAGTGGCGCTTCTCCTCCGACGGCACCATCACCTCCAACGTGGGCGCGACCGGCAGCCTCTCGCCGTACGACTTCGACGGCGGCGACGACCGCGGCTGGCCCATCGGCAAGGGCCCCCAGGCCAAGGCCGAGAGCCACTCGCACAACGTCTTCTGGCGCCTGAACTTCGGCCTCGACGGCTCCCCGAAGTCCAAGGTCGAGCAGTACGACTCCAAGGTCACCCCGTCGACCGGCGGCGGCAGCCCGACCACGAGGACGACCCGCACCCCCGTCACCAAGGAACTCACCGGCGACCGCAAGGACATGCGCTGGTGGCGCGTGGTCAGCGCCACGGGCAAGAACAAGGACAAGCACCCGCGCTCGTACGAGATCGTCCCCGGGGCCAGCAACAAGCACATCGGACGGCCCTACACCAAGCACGACGTGTACTTCACCGAGTACAAGAAGTGCGAGCAGTACGCGAGCGCCAACATCGGCTGCCCGAACGGCTACCCGAAGAGCGTCGACCAGTGGTCGAACGGCGAGACCCTCAAGCACCCCATCACCTGGGTCAACATCGGCTTCCACCACATCGCGCGGGACGAGGACCAGCAGCCCATGCCGGTCCACTGGCAGGGCTTCGCGCTTGCCCCGCGCGACGTCACGGCCATGAACCCGCTCACGCCGCAGGACCTCGCCGGCCACAACGGACAGATCCCGATCGGCAATTGAGGAAAGTGCCCGTTCCATCCGGCTGCACCGCCCGCCGCTCCCGGAGTACCCTTCCTTGATCGTTGACTGGGGGAGAGTCCGGGGGGAGCGGAAGGCGGTGCGTGGGTGAGCTCGGGTGGGCGGGAACTGCCCCCTGGTGACGAGGGTCACGAGGAGGGCTCCGCCAGTGTCCCGCCGTCGGCCGTGTCCTTGGCACGTCCGGTGGACATGGCATCGCAGATCGGCCCCGAGCTCGACTGGGGCGCCGACGCCTGGCGCGAGGTGCGTACGCGCGCGCAGCGGGCCGGGCGGGCCTACATCTGGCTGAACCTGGTGGAACAGCGGCTGCGCGCGGTCGTGGCCGCTGTTCTGCGTCCCGTCTACGAACCCGTCCACGCCGACGACTGGGTCGTCGCCGCGGCGGGTCCCGCCGGGCAGGAGTGGGTGCAGCGGGCGGTCGCCGTCCGCGAGGTGAGCCGCCGCAAGGGCTATCTCCTCGACCCGGCGGACGACAACGTCCTCAGCTTCCTGACGCTGCCGCAGCTGCGGGAGCTGATGGTCCAGCACTGGCCGTGCTTCGAGCCCTACCTGGACGACCGGCGCGAGGTCGAACTCGCCCTGGACGAACTGGAGGTCACCCGCAACGTCGTCTCCCGCAACCGCGCCCTGTCACCGACCGTCCTGGCCCAGGCCGAACGCGCCTCGGCCCGGCTCCTGGAGATCCTCGGCGCGGGCTCCGACACGCCCTCCGCGCGGCGCCTGCCCGTCGACGCCGTCGAGGAACTGGTCGGCGACCGGTACGCCGACGTGGTCGGGGTGCACACCGACCGGGTGCGCCTCCTTCGCCAGTTCCCGGCCGAGGACCTGTTCGGCGAGGCCCGGCGCGTCGACGCCATCGGGATAGGCCTGAACCTGCTGGTCCAGAACTTCTCCGGGCGCCGTCTGGTGCGGCTCGCCGAGTCCGGCTGCCGGGTGCGGCTGCTGTTCCTGAACCCCGCGAGCAGCGCGGTCAAGCGGCGCGAGCGGGAACTCGGACTCAAACGGGGCGAGCTGAGCCGCTCCGTCGAGACGAACATCCTGCACATGCGGCGGGTGCGGTCGCGGCTGCGGGACCCCGGCGCCTTCGAGATCCAGGTCTTCGACGAGACGCCGCGTTTCACGGCCTATCTGGTGGACGGGGACGGCGCCGACGGCATCGCGGTCGTCCAGTCCTACCTCCGCCGCACCCGCGGCATGGAGGTGCCCGTGCTGGTGCTGCGCGGCGGCGGCAGGGTGGTGAAGCCCGGCGATCACGGCGAGCACGGGCTCTTCGCGACCTACCGGGAGGAGTTCGAGACGGCGTGGGCGGACTCGCGGCCGGTCTCGTGAGACGTCGGGGCGGGGCGCCCCCGCGGGGCTCGGCGGGGGACAAGCGGAATCCGGCCATCTGATTGTCAGTGGCGCATGGGATCGTGGGGACCACTGGGGGAAAGCACCACGACGAAGGGGGCGGCCATGGGCTGGCACCAGGAGCTGCTGATCGGCTTCGACCTGGAGACGACGGGCACGGATCCGCTTGAGGCGCGCATCGTCACGGGGGCGGTGATCGAGGTCAGGGCCGGGCAGGAGCTGGGCCGCCGCGAGTGGCTCGCGGACCCCGGCGTGCCGATCCCGCGGGACGCGGTGGCCGTGCACGGGATCACCGACGAGAAGGCCGCGGCCGAGGGGCGGCCCGGCGCGGAGGTCGCCGACGCGATGGCCGCGGTCCTGGTGTCGTACTGGCAGGCGGGCGTGCCCGTCGTCGCCTACAACGCCGCCTTCGACCTGACCCTGCTCGCCGCCGAGCTGCGGCGGCACGGGCTGCCGTCCCTGCGGGACCGGCTCGGCGGCGCGGAGCCCGCGCCCGTCGTCGACCCGTACACCATCGACCGTTCCGTCGACCGCTATCGGCGCGGCAAGCGCAACCTCGCGGCGGTCTGCACCGAGTACGGCATCGTCCTGGAATCCGCCCACGACGCCTCCGCCGACGCCCTCGCCGCCGCCCGCCTCGCCCACGCGATAGCCGCCCGCCACACCAAGGTCGCCGACCTCGGCGTGGCCGAACTCCACCGCCGGCAGGTCCGGTGGTACGCCGAGTGGGCGGCCGACTTCCAGGACTTCCTGCGCCGCAAGGGGGACGCTGCCGCTGTGGTGGACGGGACATGGCCCCTACGCGAGGACGTCGCCCTGCGGGCGGGCTGATTCCCCACCCACCCACCCTTCCTGGGGCTCCGCCCCGGACCCCGCTCCTCAAACGCCGGAGGGGCTGAAAGATTCAGCCCGTCCGGCGTTTGAGGACGAGGCGCGGAGCGCCGATCAGCGGGGGTCCGGGGGCGGCAGCCCCCGGTTCGGGAAGGGGCGGGGTTGGGGAGCCCCCGGCAGGGCCGTCGCCCCGTCAGAACGGATGCCAGCGGACCGTCGGATCCCCGTCCCGGAGGGACGCCACGCGGCGGCGGAATTCGGCCAACGCGCCCGGATTGGCGGGCGCGTGCTGCGCGACCCACGCACAACTCGCCGTCTCCCGAGCCCCCCGCAACACGGAACACCCCTCCCACTCCCGCACGTCCCACCCGTACACCCGGGTGAACTCGTCGTAGGCGTCGGCATCGAGCCCGTACCGGTCCCGGGAGAGGGCCATGACCACGAGGTCGTGCTCGCGCAGGTCGGAGGAGAAGGTCTCGAGGTCCACGAGGACGGGCCCCTCGGGGCCGACGAGGACGTTGCGAGGCAGCGCGTCCCCGTGCAGGGGCCCGGGCGTGAGGTGGGGAACGAGCGCGACGACGGCGGCCGCGAACCCGTCCCGCCGCGCCCGCAGATACGCGGCGTCCTCCGCGTCGATCGAGTCCCCGGCGAGCCGCAGCCACCTCTCGACCCCACCGAGCAGCTCCCGCCGCGGCAGCCGGAAGGAGGGGGCGGGCAGGGCGTGCACGAGGCGCAGGAGTTCGGCGAGGTCGGCGGACCCGGCGGGCCGCACGGCCGCGGGCAGCCGGTGCCACAGCGTCAGGGGATGCCCGGCGACGAACCACGGCTTGGGCTCGGCGGCCCGCACGGCCGGCACCCCGGACGCCCGCAGCCACTCGGCGACGGCCAGCTCGCGCCGCGCCCGGTCGAGGAGTTCCGGCGCCTGTCTGCCGACCTTCACGACGAGGTCGCCGACGGCGAACACCGCGTTCTCGCCGAGGGAGAGCAGCTCGGCGCGGACCCCGGCGCCGCCCGCGAGCCCCGCGGAGTTCAGTACGTCCCGTGCCCGTGCCTCGTCCATCCATTGCCTCCCGCACCCGATGCCTCGCCCACGGCCGGAAGTCTCCGGCCGCCGCGCAAGTCTTGCATTCGTACAGGCCAGAGAGGCTTCCGGCGTGCGCGGTCGCTTGACGTATCAAGGTCACATCAGCACGATGACGGGGGCCGCCTGGGCGGCCAAAACCCAATCAGCCGCCCAAAGGAGCCGATTCCGTGACATTGGCGACCGCGCGCGAGCGGTCCGGCAGCAGCGGCTCCGGCGGGGGCCGATGGTGGTGGGGCCGCCGCAGACGCACCGGGGACGACGGAGACAGGGGCGGCGGGGGCGCGGAGCGCGCCGGGGTGATGGACCACGGGGCGTGGTTCCTGGTCCTGCCCGCGCTCCTGCCGATCCTGGTCCTCAGCGTCGGCCCGCTGCTCTACGGCATCTCGCTGGCCTTCACCGACTCCCAGTCGGGCCGCACCGAGCCCACCGAGTGGATCGGACTGCTCAACTTCCAGGACCTGTTGGACGACACCCTGTTCTGGGACTCGTTCCGGATCGGCCTGGTGTGGGCCGTCGGCGTGACGGTGCCGCAGTTCGTGCTCGCCCTCGGCCTCGCGCTGCTCCTCAGTCAGAACCTGCGTCTCCGCTGGCTGGCCCGGTCGCTCGCGATCATTCCGTGGGCGATGCCCGAGGTCGTCGTCGGCATCATGTGGCGCCTGGTCTACAACCCTGATGCGGGAATCCTGAACGAGACCCTGAGCGATCTCGGCCTCGGGGACGGCCGCGACTGGTTGACGGGCATCGGCACCGCGCTGCCCGCCGTCATCGTCGTCGGCATCTGGGCGGGCATGCCACAGACGACCGTCGCGCTGCTCGCCGGTCTTCAGAACGTGCCGCGCGAACTCCACGAGGCCGCCGAGATGGACGGCGCGGGCGCCTGGCGCCGCTTCCGCACCGTCACCTGGCCCGCCCTGAAGCCCATCGCCCTCGCGATCACCGCGCTCAACTTCATCTGGAACTTCAACTCCTTCGCGCTGGTCTACGTGCTGACCAACGGCGGCCCCGGGGGGCGGACGCGGCTGCCGATGCTGTTCGCGTACGAAGAGGCCTTCCGCTACGGCCAGTTCGGCTACGCGGCGGCGATGGGCTGTGTGATGGTCGCGCTCATCTCGGTGCTGCTCGCCGTGTATCTCGTGGGCCGGCTGAGGGGAGGCGACCAGCGGTGACCCGACGTACCAGCAGGCCGGCGCGGGCGGGGCAGTACCTCGCGCTCCTCGCGTATCTGGTCTTCCTCTCCTTCCCGTTCCTGTGGCTGATCTCCACGTCCTTCAAACCGGCGCGCGAACTGGGCAGCCTGCACCCCACCTGGATCCCGAAGGACCCCACCCTCGCCAACTACCGCCAGGCCTTCGACGAACAGCCGCTGCTCGAAGCGGCGGGCAACTCGCTGGTCGCGGCCCTGAGCGCGTCGGTGATCGCCGTCGTCATCGCGACCCCGATGGCGTACGTCATGGCGCGGCACCGCACCCTGCTCGCACGGGCGGCGACCGGCTGGGTCGTGGTCAGCCAGGCGTTCCCGTTCGTCCTGGTGATCATCCCGCTGTTCCTGGTCCTGAAGAACCTGCACCTGATCAACTCGCTGCTCGGGCTGATCATGGTGTATGTGGTGTGGGCGCTGCCGTTCGCCCTGTGGATGCTCGTCGGGTACGTCCGCGCCGTGCCGACCGAACTGGAGGAGGCCGCCGCCGTCGACGGCGCGAGCAAGCTGCGCACGCTGGTCTCCGTGACCGCGCCGCTGCTCGCGCCGGGCATCGTGGCGACGGCCCTGTTCGCGTTCATCACCGCGTGGAACGAGTTCTTCTTCGCGCTCGTCCTGCTCAAGACCCCGGAGAAACAGACGTTGCCGGTCGTCCTCACGCACTTCCTCGGCGCGGAGGGCGCGGCCGACCTCGGCCCGCTCGCCGCCGCCGCGTTCCTCGCGACGCTCCCCTCGCTCGTGCTCTTCGCGATCATCCAGAAGCGGATCACCGGCGGGATGCTGGCCGGGGCGGTGAAGAGCTGATGGCGGCGGTACGCGTGCGCGCGCTCGGCGCCGTGGCCGCGGCGCTGGTCCTGCTGCTCGCCGGGTGCTCCGGCGACGGCGGCGGCGAACCGGACGGCCGGATCACGCTGCGCTTCCAGTCCCTTGCCTGGCAGAAGGAGTCCGTCGACGCCAACAAGGAGCTGGTGAAGGAGTGGAACGCCACCCACCCCGACGTCAAGGTCGAGTACGTACAGGGGAGTTGGAGCAGCATCCACGACCAGCTGCTCACCTCCTTCGAGGGCGGGGAGGCGCCGGACATCATCCATGACGCCTCCGACGACCTCGCGGACTTCGCGTACGGCGGCTATCTCGCGGACCTCGGCGACCTGCTGCCCGAGCGGCTGAAGTCGGACATCCCGCAAGCCAGTTGGGACACCGCGACCTTCGGCGGCAAGGTCTACGGAGTGCCGTTCCTGCAGGAGCCGCGCGTCCTGATCGCCAACGCCAAGTGGCTGAAGGAGTCCGGCGTCCGGATCCCGACCCCCGAGAAGCCGTGGAGCTGGTCGGAGTTCCGGTCGGTGGCGAAGGAACTCGGGGACGGCGACGGAAAGTTCGGGGTCGCCTGGCCACTGAAGGAGCCCGTGTCGGCGACGCTCAACCTGTCCCTCTCGACCGGCGGGCAACTGTTCCACCGACGCGCCGACGGCAAGGCCGAGATCCGCTTCGAGGCGGCCGACGAGGTCATGCCGCGCACCGTCCACGACCAGGTCAACGTCGACGGCAGCGCGTCGGACAGCACGCTCGGCATGGGCGGCTCGGACACGCTGCCCGGCTTCTTCGGCGGCAAGTACGCCATGGTGCCGCTCGGGTTCTCCTACCGCCAGCAGATCTCGCAGCAGGCGCCCGAGGGCTTCGACTGGCAGGTCCTGCCCGCGCCCGCCGGGGCGGACGGGCTCGCGCAGGGCGTCAGCCCGCAGACCCTCTCGGTCGCCGAGGACAGCCCGCACAAGAAGGAGGCCGCCGCGTTCATCGACTTCTTCCTGCGGCCCGCGAACATGGTGCGCCTCGCGCGCGGCGACTGGATGCTGCCCACCGGCAAGGAGGCCCTGAAGGACCCGGCGCTGCGCACCGAGAAGGACGACTGGGCGACCGGCACGGCCCTCGCGGGGCACCTGCGGTCCGCGCCCGCCCAGTCCGTGCGCGGCTACCCGGAGTGGAAGGACAAGATCGCGACCCCCGCGCTCCAGGAGTACTACAGCGGCGCGATCGACCTGGACGAGCTGCGCGAACGCCTGGTGGAGGACGGCAATCTGGTTCTGAAGCGCTACCAGCGCTGACGGCCGCGAGCGCCGGTGCGGGGGCCACGCGGGTGCGCGGCCCCCGCACCGCCTCAGACCCCGACCGACTCCTCCATCTCCTCCTCGGCAGCCTCCGCGGCCTCGGTGGCCTCGGCGGCCTCCCCGTCCCGTTCGGCGGCGGGGAGCGCCGCGGCCGCGCGCTGCCCGCGCTCCCGCAGCGCCGCCACCGCCGTGAGCGCGAGCCCCGCCGCCAGCCACGCGACCAGCGTCCAGACGGACCGGCCGAGATCGAGGCCGTCGAAGTACAAGTGGCCCCGGACGCCCTCGACGAAGCCCGCGCCGTTCCAGAAGGAGTGCAGCGAGCCGAAGAAGCCGTTCTGCAGCTCGGGCCGGAAAAGGCCGCCGGACGACGTGAAGTTGAGCATCACGAACAGGACCATCATCGTGAGCGTCGTCCACCGCTTCAGGAACGTGTGCAGGCCGAGGCCGATGAAGAGGATGCCCGCCGAGTACAGCCAGGCCATCGCCCACACCCCGGCGAGGCCGTGGTGCGCGAGGTGGAACACCGGCCCCGCGAGCGCCGCCCCGATCGCGCTCACGGCGAGCGAGACCCCGGCGGCGAACGCGGCCCGCGTCCGCATCCGCAGCCCCGCGCCCGCGGCGCCGAGCGCGGCGACCGAGGCGTAGGAGCCGATGCTCACGGCGACCAGGAGGAAGAAGAGGCCCTGGCCGGTCGGGTCGTCGTGGACCGGGGTGGCCACGTCGGTGACCTTCAGGGGAGCGCCCTCGGCCGCGGCGAGCGGGGTGAAGACCTTCTGCGCGGCGAGCGCGCTCATGTCGGAGCCCGCGGAGGCGACCAGGAGCTCGGGGGTCCTGGCGTCCGGCAGGTACGCGCCGGAGATGTCGAGGGACTTCAGCTCGTCGACGGCCTCGGCGCGGGAGGCGACCGGCCGGACGTCGAGGGCGTCGCCCGCCCCGGCGCCGAGGGACCGGGCGACGTCGTGGGCGCGGGCGTCGGTGCCGACGACCGCGACCGGCAGGTGGTGGGGCTCGGGGGTGACGAAGGCGCTCATATAGGCGAGGCCCATGCCCAGGCACATCAGCAAGGGGGTCACGAGATGGACGAGTACGTGACCGAGGGGGCCCAGGGGGCCGCGGGCGGTGGCCGTCATACGGATCGCTTCCAAATGGTTGGCTTATACAACTCTCACTCAATGTTGTACTGTACAACCATTCATGGAGGAGGTGGAAACCGTGGCCGACGACGAGCCGGGCCGGGACGCGCCGATCGAGATCATCCAGCGCGAGATGACGGCGTTCGCGCGGCGGGCGCGGGCCAGTGCCGCCCGGATGCACCCCGAGCTGTCCCTGGTGTCCTTCACGCTCCTGAGTCATCTGGAGGACCGGGGCGGCTGCCGGGCCACGGATCTCGCGGCGTACTACACGCTGGACAAGTCGACGATCAGCAGGCAGGTGGGGGCCCTGGAGAAGGCCGGCCTGGTGGAGCGGCGCCTCGATCCGGACGACCACCGCGTACAGGTGCTGCATCTGACGGAGCGCGGCACGGGGCTGCTCAAGGAGGTCACCGCCAGCCGCCGGGTGGCGTTCCGCGAGCGGCTCGCGGGCTGGAGCGGTCCGGACCTGGAGCGCTTCGCGGAGTATCTGCTGCGCTACAACGCGGGGGTGCCCGAGGAGTGAGCCCCGGCTGCCGCTGAAGCGGGGTGGCGCGAAAAAGAGAGTTGCACGAGACGTATCGTCTCGTTTATGGTCGGGGCATGACCACACCGCAGCGTGCCCACATCGCCATGTTCTCCATCGCCGCCCACGGGCACGTGAACCCGAGCCTCGAAGTGATCCGGGAACTCGTCGCCCGCGGCCACCGCGTCACGTACGCGATCCCGCACGCCTTCGAGGAGAAGATCGCCGAGACCGGGGCCGAGCCCGTGCTCTACACCACCACGCTCCCGGGCCCCGACGCCGACCCCGAGGCCTGGGGCGACACCCTGATCGACAACATCGAGCCGTTCCTGAACGACGCCATCAACGCGCTGCCGCAGCTCCTCGCGGCGTACGAGGGCGACGAGCCGGACATCGTCCTGCACGACATCACCTCCTACCCCGCGCGCGTGCTCGCCCGCCGCTGGGGTGTCCCCGAGATCTCCCTCTCCCCGAACCTGGTGGCCTGGGAGGGGTACGAGGAGGAGGTCGGCGAGCCGCTCTACGCGCCGCTGCGGGAGACCGAGCGCGGCCAGGCGTACTTCGCGCGCTTCGCGGCCTGGCTCGCGGAGAACGGCATCACCCAGCACCACGACCCGTTCGTCGGCCGCCCGCCGCGCTCGCTCGTCCTGATCCCCAAGGCGCTGCAGCCCAACGCCGACCGGGTCGACGAGAGCGTGCACACCTTCGTCGGCGCCTGCCAGGGCGACCGCGCCGCGCAGGGCGACTGGCGGCGCCCCGCGGACGCGGAGAAGGTGCTGCTGGTGTCGCTCGGCTCGGCGTTCACCAAGCAGCCGGGGTTCTACCGCACGTGCGTCGAGGCCTTCGGCGACCTGCCCGGCTGGCACATGGTGCTCCAGATCGGCAAGCACGTCGACGTCGCCGACCTCGGTGACGTGCCCGCCAACGTCGAAGTGCACCGCTGGGTGCCGCAGCTGGCGATCCTCAAGCAGGCCGACGCCTTCATCACGCACGCCGGGGCGGGCGGCAGCCAGGAGGGCCTCGCCACGGGGACGCCGATGGTCGCCGTGCCGCAGGCCGTCGACCAGTTCGGCAACGCGGACATGCTCCAGGACCTCGGGGTCGCCAGGCACCTGCCCATGGAGGAGGTCGACGTCGAGTCGCTGCGCACGGCCGTCCTGGACCTGGTGGCCGACCCCGAAGTCGCCCGCAGGCTCGACGAGGTGCGCGCGGCCATGGCGGGGGAGGGCGGCACGAAGATGGCGGCCGACCTGATCGAGGAGGAGATTGTGCGGGCCGCGCGTGGCGGCGCTGTGAAGGCCGGGAGCGAGGAGCGGTGACCGTTTGGTGGTGCTTCAAGGGGAGTTGGCTGTACTTCGGCCTGAGTGTGGCGAGTGCCGACCGGGCGTGACGTAACGCTCCGCGACGCCATTCGGTAACGGCAGGGTCATTGGATAACGCTCATGTAACGCGGGGCCGTCCTGGCTGGGCCATGGACCGGGTCTGTCTGTGTGACCCATACCCCCGGCCAAAGGTTGCGTTCGTAAGCGCTTGTTCCTTCCGTGAACGACTACCTAGCGTGAGATGAACTTCATTCGAACGCCAGGAAGTTGACCCATGTCACGACAGTCCGTGCGCCCCGACGTGCCACCGCTCGCCGAGGTGCGCCGCATCACCCAGAAGAAGCGCGACGCGTGGTGGACGGTGATCCTCGTGGACCCGCTCGCCACGCCGCTCGTGCGGCTGACGGCGCGGTACACGAGGATCACGCCCAACCAGATCACCTGGGGCGCGTTCGTGCTCGGGCTCGCCTCTTCGGTGTGCTTCGCGTTCGGTGACTGGCGCTGGCTGGTGCTCGGTGCGGTGATCTACCACTTCAGCTTCGTCCTGGACTGCATGGACGGGAAGGTCGCCCGGCTGACCGGGCAGGGTTCCGTCTTCGGCGCCTGGCTCGACTTCGTCTTCGACCGGATCCGGGTGATGGTGTGCGGGGTCGCCCTGATGGGCGGTCAGTACGCGCGCACGCACGACGAGACCTACATCTGGCTCGCGGTCGCCGTGGTCTTCCTGGACACGCTCCGGTACATCAACTCGCTGGAGATATTCAAGATCCGGCACACCATGCGCAAGCAGATCAAGGCTCGCGTGCGGGCCGCCCGACGGGCCGAGAACGCCGCCGAGCTGGCCTTCATGGAGGACCTGCTGCGGGACAACCCCGAGGCGGACGTGGAGCAGGACCTGGAGCGGGCCAAGGAGGAGGGGGAGGAGAGGAACGGGTACCCGTCGGCGGAGGTTGTGGCCTTCGAGAGCGACGCGCCCGCGGACGCCGCCTCCCACGCCGACCCCGCCTCCTCGCTCTCGGGGCACGCCGACCCCGCCCCGGCGGTCGGCAGGACCCGTCGCAAGGCCCAGGTCATCGACCTGCACCAGGAGTTCAGGGGCAAGTTCCCGGCGTACCTGCGGGCGCGCTCCTTCCTGCTGCGCCACCGCATCCGTACGCACCTGGTGAGCGGCATCGAGTTCCAGATGGGCGTCTTCATCATCGGCCCGCTGTTCGACGTGGTGATCCCGGCCACGATCGTGGCCGGAGCGCTCCTCCTCGTCTTCGAACTCGCCATCGTCTACAAGCTGCTGCTCTCCACCCGCGACTTCACGCGGACGCTGGACTCCTTCGAGCAGCAGAAGGTCACGACGGCGGCGTGACCCCCGGCTAGGCGATCCAGTGCGGCCGACGGCCCGCCGGTGACGGCGGCAGGCCCTCGGCGAGTGTCGTGGCCATGCGGTGGACGGCCTCGCGGAGGGTGTCCGGGGGAGCGGTGTACGGGATGCGCAGGCGCTGCTCGAACAGGCCCGGGTCGGGGGCGAAGCAGCCGCCGCCCTCGATCCGGACGCCGTAGTCGAGGACCCGCTCCGCGAGGGCCGGGGCCACGGGCTCGCCGAGGTCGACCCAGAAGGACAGGCCGCCGGACGGCTGCCGCCAGGTCCACCGGGGGATGTGCTCGGTGAGGGCGGCGGCGAGGGCGGCGCGCTGCTCGCGGAGCTGTTCCAGGCGGCGCGGCAGCAACTCCCCGGCGCGGTCGAGCAGGGCGAGGGCCAGGAGCTGGTCGAGGACCGAGCCGCCCATGTCCATGGCGACGCGCTGCCCGGCCAGTTCGGTGACGAGCCGAGAGGGCGCCCGCAGCCAGCCGACGCGCAGGCCGCCCCAGTGCGTCTTGCTCATCGAGCCCACCGTGACGACATCGCCGCTTCCGTCAGGACCGGCGTACGAGGCGAGCGGCGCGGGCACGGGTACGTCGAGCGCCAGGTCGGCCAGGGTCTCGTCGACGACCAGCCAGGTCCCGGAGCGGCGCGCGGCCCGAAGGACCCGGGCCCGGTCCGCCGCGGGCAGCAGACGGCCCGTCGGATTGTGGAAGTCCGGGATCAGATAGGCGAGCCGGGGCACCGCCTGGCGCAGCGTCGACTCCATGATCTCGACGTCCCAGCCGGTGTCGGTCACCGGCACCGACACCGTGCGCAGCCGGGCCCGGCGCATCGCCTCCAGGGCGTTCGGATACGACGGGTTCTCGACCAGGACCCGGTCGCCGGGGCGGCACAGCAGCCCCAGGACGAGCGTGAGCGCGTGCTGCGCGCCGGAGGTCACCAGGATCTGGTCCGGCACGGTGGCGAGGCCCCGCCGCGTGAACCGCTCGGCGACGGCGGCCCGCAGCTCGGGCAGGCCGTAGGGGTGGTAGCCGGGCGTGCGGGTGTGCTCGGCGAGGTGGGGCGTGATCTCGGCGAGCGCGTCGAGAAGGACCTCCTCGGGCAGCGCGGGCGCGGCCCTGGCCAGGTCGATCGCGCTGTCGTGGGGCCGCAGGTGCCGGGTGACGCCGTGCGGCGCCCGGCCCTCCGGCAGCGCCGTCCACGTACCCGAACCCTGTCTGCTGTGTGCGTAGCCGCCCTCGCGCAGCAGGTCGTATACAGCCGTGACCGTCGACCGGCTGGTGTTCAGGGCGGTGGCCAGGTCCCGTTCGGCGGGGAGCCGGACGTGCAGCGCGATCCTTCCGTCGAGGATCAGGGCGCCGATGGCCCGCGCCAGCTGCCGGTACGCGGGCCGGGCGCCCGTCGGGTCCGGGAGCAGGGCGGCGAGTTGGCGGCTGCCCAGGGTCCGGTCGCGCGTCTCCCGCTCCGCCATGCCATTCTCCCGGGATTGGCCGTGTAGTTCGAGCCAATCAATCTACAGACTCGCCGTCATTGGCCTTGCGGGCCGATGAATCGTCCGACCACCTGTGGAGGCACCCCGGCATGCGGCACCCCGCCGAGAGCGACTGCGGCAGCGGCAGCGGCACAGGCACAGGCACCGACAGCGACCCCGACCGGGCCGGCCCCCACACCCCCGCCCCACCCGCACTCACCTACCTCCCCCTCGCCGAGCGCCCCCTGCGCCGCCTGCCCCAGCTCCTCCTCGGCCTCGCCCTGTACGGACTCAGCATCGGCGTCCTGGTCCGGGCCGGGCTCGGCGTCAGCCCCTGGAGCGTCCTGAACCAGGGCGTCGAGCGGCACACCCCGCTGAGCTTCGGCACCGTCAGCGCCCTGGTCGGCGTCCTCGTGCTGCTGCTGTGGATCCCGCTCCGGCAGCGGCCGAGGTTCGGCACGGGCGCCAACGTGATCGTCGTGGCGTACGCGTCGGACCTCGGCCTCTGGCTGGTGCCCGCGGACCTGGGGCCGTGGACCCGGATCGGCCTCCTCGTGGTGGGGATCCTCGCCAACGGGCTCTCCGTCGCGGTCTATGTGGGTGCCCGCCTCGGACCGGGGCCGAGGGACGGCCTGATGACCGGCCTCGCCGCCGCCACCGGACGCTCCATCCGGTTCGTGCGCACCCTGATCGAGCTCGCCGTGCTCGCCGTGGGCTGGCTGCTCGGCGGGAGCGTGGGGGTGGGGACCGTGCTCTACGCGCTCGCGATGGGGCCCGTCACCCAGTACTTCCTGCCGCGGTGGGCGTACGGGACGACTCCGACGCCTCGGCCGGGGCGATTCCGGCGGGTGCCGACTCGTCGTCGATGAGGACGGCGGCCGCGAGACCGAAAGCCACGCGACGATCGCGCCCACGCCCTCCGCACCGACGAGCGACGCGCCCCGGCTGTGTTCGACGCCAGGGCGCCACGCACGAGGCCTCATCGTGCCCGCAGGTGACCCGCCGCCAGACCGAGGGAGGAGGCGGGCCGCTCAAGCCCCCTACATCTCTCGGGGAGTTGGCACCTGCACCCACTCGGGATGCAGGGCGTGAAACGGGCATGGGAATCCGTTCCGCCGGATGTATACGTTCCATGGTGTCCGATCTGCCACTGCGAACCCTTTTTGTTATTACGGAACCTTGTTGAACAAGTCACAGCCGTATGAAGGTATTGATCTGCGCGCGTCATTCAGACAAGGTTTCGTCCCAACGCCCAAAGATCTTCAGTTCTTTCGGAGTTCCCAGGGCGCCGCAGCCATGGCTGCGCACGGCACGAATGGCTTTGAAACCCCCCACATCCCCCCACAACACACCACGAGGAGACCCCTCTTCATGGCAACTCACAAGCGCGCTCGCACGATGAAGCTCACCGCTGCGATAGCCACCGCCGCCACCGCGGTCGGCGTGACCGTCTTCGCCGGAACGTTCGCAGGTGCGTCGACTCCCGCCGAGGGCAAGGTCTACGGCGCCGACGCCAAGGGTGCCGTCGAGGGCAGCTACATCGTGCTGCTCGACGAGAAGGCGAACAAGGAAGCCAAGTCCGACCTCGCCCAGGAGTACGGCG
This sequence comes from Streptomyces sp. NPDC127108, assembly GCF_042677545.1. Classification (NCBI taxonomy): domain Bacteria; kingdom Bacillati; phylum Actinomycetota; class Actinomycetes; order Kitasatosporales; family Streptomycetaceae; genus Streptomyces; species Streptomyces sp. NPDC127108. The sequence continues at coordinate 228,294 of NZ_JBHXTE010000002.1, forward strand.
GCAAGCTCAGCCGCAACTACTCCTCGGCCGTCAACGGCTTCGCCGCCAAGAGCCTGTCCGAGACCGAGGCCAAGCGCCTCGCCGCCGACCCGGCCGTCGGCAAGGTCGTGCAGAGCAAGAAGTTCTCGATCGACGCCACCCAGGACAACCCGCCGTCGTGGGGCCTGGACCGCATCGACCAGGCCGACACGGCCGGCGACAAGAAGTACACGTACCCCGACGCCGCGGGCGAGGGCGTCACCGCGTACGTCATCGACACCGGCGTCCGCGTCAGCCACAAGGACTTCGGCGGCCGCGCCACCTCCGGCTTCGACGCCATCGACAACGACGACAACGCCGACGACGGCAACGGCCACGGCACCCACGTCGCGGGCACCATCGCCGGTGACGCGCACGGCGTCGCCAAGAAGGCGAAGATCGTCGCCGTCCGTGTCCTGGACGACCAGGGCTCCGGCACCACCGAGCAGGTCGTCGCGGGCATCGACTGGGTCACCAAGAACCACCAGGGCCCCTCCGTCGCCAACATGAGCCTCGGCGGCGGCGCCGACGAGGCCCTGGACGAGGCCGTCAAGAAGTCCATCGCCGCCGGTGTCACCTACGGCGTGGCCGCGGGCAACGAGTCCAGCGACGCCGGCCAGGGCTCCCCGTCCCGTGTCAAGGAGGCCATCACGGTCGCCTCCTCGACCAAGGACGACGAGCAGTCGGACTTCTCCAACTTCGGCTCCGTCGTGGACATCTACGCCCCGGGCTCGGACATCACGTCCGCCTGGAACACCGGCGACGACGCCACCAAGACGATCTCCGGCACCTCGATGGCGACCCCGCACGTCGTCGGCGCCGCCGCCGTCTACCTGGGCGCCCACAAGGACGCCACGCCCGACGCCGTCGCCAAGGCCCTGACCGACGGTGCCACGCCGGACAAGATCTCCAACCCCAGCGAGGGCACCCCCAACAAGCTCCTGAAGGTCGTCGAGTAGTCACGGCCCTGAAGAAGCCGGCGGTCGTCGTGCCCACCCCCACGGGGCACGGCGGCCGCCTTATCGTGTGCGCATGGCGACGAAGATCTACGCGGCGCTGCTGCGCGGCGTCAATGTGGGCGGCAGCAGGAAGGTGCCCATGGCGCGCCTGCGCGCGCTCCTCGAAGGACTCGGCCACGGCGGCGTACGGACGTATCTGCAGAGCGGCAACGCCGTCTTCACCGCGGACCACGGCGACGAGGAGAGCCTGGCCGCCGAGCTGACCGCGGCCCTTGCGGCGGAGTTCGGCTTCCACGTGGACGTCCTGGTGCGGGACGCGGCCTATCTGCGGGCCGTCGCCGACGGCTGCCCCTTCCCGGCCGCCGAGCTCCAGGGACGGCAGCTGCACGTCACCTACTTCTCCGCGCCCGTCGACGCCGCCCGGTTCGCCGCCCTCGACCAAGCGGCGTTCCTGCCGGAGGAGTTCCGGCTCGGCGACCGCGTGCTGTACCTGTACGCCCCCGACGGCCTCGGCCGCTCCAAGCTCGGCGAGGCCCTCGCGCGCCCGGCGCTCACCAAGGGGCTCATCGCCACCAGTCGCAACTGGAACACCGTCACCAAGCTCGTGGAGCTGACCGATGCCTGACACGTCCACCACGTCCGGCCTGCCCGATCTGCCCGGCCGCTCGCCCGCCGTCGAGGCCGCCATCGAGAACGAGCTGCGCCTCCTCGACCCCGAAGTGCGCGCCTCGCCCGCGCTGTTCGGCGCGCTCCTGCACCCGGAGTTCACCGAGTTCGGCGCGTCCGGCGCCCGCTGGGACCGCGAGTCGATCGTCAAGGTGCTCACCGCCCGGCCCGAGCCGGGCGGCCGCCCCACCACGACCTCCCGCATGCGAGGCGTCCAGGTCGCCGAGGGCGTGGTGCACCTGACGTTCGACACCGACACCAACGGCCGTCTGGCGCACCGCAGTTCACTGTGGCGGCGCACCGACGACGGCTGGCTGCTCTGGTTCCATCAGGGCACCCCGTTCACCCCCGAGCCGCCCCCGGCAGACTGACGACACGCGTCCCGCCGTACGTGGTGTGCGAGACGACCTCGGCCGGGACGGTGAGGCGGGGGTCCGCGAGCAGGCGGCGCACCGCGTCCGGCCGCCGGGCGTCCTCGGCGTGCCCGGCGGCCGAGGTCACGGCGGCCACCTCGTCGACGAGCGCCAGGTCCGCGGCCGTGACCTCCGTCTCGCCCTTCTCCATCACGCCCCAGCCGTCCCACGGCAGCGCCTCCACACCGCCGAGCGCCGCCAGGTCCGCCACCACGTCGGACCGCACCAGGGCGAGCCCCTTGATCTCCGGGACGGTGCTCACCCCGAACGTGTCCGGGTCCGCCCGCCCCTCCCGGCACGCCCGCCACGCCTCACCGCCCACCACGAACTGCTCCCGCGGTACGTCCATGGGGTCGAAGTCGATGTCGTACAGACCGCCGCCCAGGGTGGCCTCGACGAGGAGCTGCGCGTCCGCGAGGACCCAGCCGCGCCCCGCCGTCCAGAACTCGGTCACCCAGTGGTTGTCGTGGAACCCCGCCTGGAAGTACGTGCCGTAGCCGCACCGCAGGCGCGCCGGGGTGCCGGTGGCCCGAAGCAGCGAGCACAGCAGCAGCGCGAAGTCCCTGCAGGTGCCGACGAACCGCGCCGCGGGCTCCCGGGGCTCGGTCAGCGGCGTGCCGCCGCGCTCGCCGAGGATCCGAAGGAGTTCGGTGGCGTACCGGGACTCGGCGTCCTCGCGCATCCGCTCCTCGGGCACCGCGTAGCCGAACCTGGCGCCCTCCTCCCGGTGCAGGACGACGCCCCGCACGACGGCGGCGAGCGCGGCCGGGTCCGCGGGGAGCGGGGCGGGGCCGAGGAGGGCGTCGAGGTGGGGGCCCGGGGTCGTGTACGGGCTCTGGGTCAGGTAGTCGCTGTCCATGGCGGGGAGCCTCGGGTCTGACCCTGGGGCAAGGTCAAGAATCGGAAAGATCTTGACCGTTCACCTGTTCGCTGTGCGAGGCTCGCGCCATGCGCTACATCATGATCGGAGCGGGGGCCATCGGCGGCAGCGTCGGCGGGCGCCTCGCCGAGGCGGGGCACGAGGTCGTCCTGGTCGCGCGCGGTGCGCACCACGAGGCGCTGCGGGACCGAGGGCTCACCCTCATCACGCCCGACGGGACCCGCACGCACCGGCCGCCCGTCGTCCAGAACCCCGCCGACCTCGGCGAACTGCGCGCCGACGACGTGCTCGTGCTCGCCGTGAAGACCCAGGACGCCGAAGCCGCCCTCGACGCCTGGGCCACCCGGCCCGTCGCGGGCGGCACCACAGCCGCCGAGTCGCTGCCGCTGGTCTGCGCGCAGAACGGCGTCGAGAGCGAGCGGATGGCACTGCGCCGCTTCCGCCACGTGTACGGCATGTGCGTGTTCCTGCCCGCCACGTACGTCGAGCCCGGCACCGTCTCCGCCGCGGGCGCCCCCCGCACGGGCATGCTGCACATCGGCCGCTATCCGGCGGGCGTCGACGACACCGCGCGCCGTATCGCCGCCGACCTGGAGAGCGCCAAGCTGCTCGCGCCCGTGGTCGCCGACGTGATGCGCTGGAAGTACGGCAAGCTCCTCGGCAACCTCGCCAACGCCGTCGACGCGCTCACCGGACCCGTCACCGAGGAGGACGCCCTCGTCCTCGTCCGGCGCGCCCGTGCCGAGGGCGAGGCCGTGCTCGCCGCCGCCGGGATCGCCGCGGTCGGCGAGCAGGAGCAGCGCGAGACCCGCGGCGACCGCGTCACCCTCGAACCGCTCCCCGGCGTGCCCCGGGGCGGCGGCTCCTCCTGGCAGAGCCTCAGCCGAGGCACCGGCACCATCGAGGCCGACTACCTCAACGGCGAGATCGTGCTCCTGGGCCGTCTGCACGGCGTCCCGACCCCGGTGAACGACGTGCTGCGGCGCCTCGCCAACGAGTTCGCGCGGGAGCGCAGGGAGGCGGGGTCGATGGCGGTGGCGGAGCTGGTCGCGCTGGTGGAGAAGGGGTAGGCGCGGGGACGCGTGGGTCCGCTTCCGCGGTCACGGCGGCCGGTTCCGCGGTTACGCCGGCCAGTCCGTGGCCCGGGACGTGAACTGGAGCGTCGTGCTCCCGTCGTCCTCGCGGACCTCGCGGCCCTGGGTGTAGCCGAGCCGCTTCAGGACGGCGACGGACGGCGAGTTCAGCGCGTCGACCGTCGCGTGCACCTCGGGCAGGCCCAGGGTCCGGTGGCCGTAGTCAGTGAGCAGGCGCGCAAGCTCCGTGCCGAGGCCGAGGCCCCAGCTGTCCCGGGACAGCCCGTACACGATCTCGTGCCCGTCCAGCCACGGCTCGGGCGACGGCTTGATCTCCGCGTGCCCCGCGTACCGCCCCTCGTGCCGCACCGCCCACACCGGGAAGCGCTCCTCCGCGTACACGATGCCGAACAGCCGCGCGAACAGCGCCCGGTCCGCCTCCGCGCTGCGTTTCCCGTCACCGAACCAGCGGCCCACGGCCTCGTCCTGGAACAGCGCTATGAAGTCCGACTCGTCGGACGCGACATAAGCGGAGAGCAGCAGGCGCTCGGACCGCAGTTCGGGAGTGAACGGCTCGGACGTCATCCGCGAGACGCTATTGGGGGGTCGGGAACGCCCGCAAGCGGTTTCTGGCCGGGGGCCCTGGCAAGATCAGGCCGGGGGCGGTTGGTTCGTCACCTGCGGGCGGTGGGGGCTGGGCGCGCAGTTCCCCGCGCCCCTTACGGGCTTGTCAGCCTGCGGCTCGTAGTGCGGGGTGCGGCGGGGCTGTGATGTTCCCCGCACGGGTGGGTGGGTGGGAGGGATCCGCCGCGAAGCGGCGGCATGCGTCGTAGCGGTCCAGGAGGAGGCGGGCCACCAGCGGGGAGTCGCCCAGCACGTCCGCCAGGACGTCGGCCTCCGCCGCGCCCCGGGCGATCCGGTCGGGGAGGAAGCCCGGGGCGAGGACGTACGGCGCGACGGCGACCCGCCGGACGCCGGGGGTGTCCCGGAGTCGGCGCACCGCGTCCTCGGTACGGGGAAGAGTCGCGGAGGCGAACGCAGGCCGCACGGCGCACCAACCGGTGTGCCGCCACTCCCGCGCGATTTCAGCGATCACTGCGATCGCCTCCGGGTCGGTGGAGCCCGCCGAGGCCAGGACGACCCCGGTCGTGGGCTTGTCGGCGGGGTCGAGCCCCGCCTCGTACAGGCGTGTCTCAAGCGCGTCGAGCAGCAGCGGCGAAGGACCGAGCACCCCCGCCTGCCGCACCCGCAGGCCCGGTGGTGCCTCCCGCAGCACCGCCGGGATGTCGGCCTTCGCGTGGAAGGCGCGGGTGAGGAGCAGGGGCAGGGCGATCACGTCCCGTACCCCCTCCTCGGCGAGGGAGTCGAGCACGGCCGGTACGGACGGGGTGTTGAAGTCGAGGAACCCCACCTCCACCCGCAGGCCGGGCCGCAGGCCCCGCACCGTGCGCAGCAGCGCCCGCACGCTCGCGGCATGCCGGGGATCCCGGCTGCCGTGGGCGACGACCAGCAGGACAGGACGGTACGTGTGGCGCATGGGGATCAGCCCTTCACCAGCAGGCCGCGGCTGCGCAGCACCCACCGCTCGAGGGGGCTGAAGATGAGCAGGTCGATGGCGATGCCGACGATCAGGATGAGCAGGATGGCGAGGAAGACCTGGGACATGCTGCTGTTGGTGCGGCCCGCTTCGAGGAGCTGGCCGAGGCCGATGCCCAGGTCGGGGGATTGCGCGATGATCTCCGCGGCCATCAGGGAGCGCCAGGAGAACGCCCAGCCCTGCTTCAGGCCCGCCACATAGCCGGGCAGCGCCGCGGGCATGACGATGTGCCAGGCGCCGCGCAGCCCCCGCGCGCCGAGGGTGCGCCCCGCCCGCAGGACCAGCGGCGGGATCTGGTCGACGCCCGCGACCAGGCCGTTGGCGATGGAGGGCACCGCGCCGAGCAGGATCACCGCGTACATCATGGAGTCGTTGAGACCCAGCCAGATCACGGCCGGCGGCACCCACGCCACCGAGGGCAGCGACTGCAGGCCGGACAGGATCGGGCCGATGGCCGCCCGCACGAAGCGGATCCGCGCCACGATCAGGCCGAGCGGGGTGCCGATGGCGAGGGCCATCAGGAAGCCGAACAGACCGCGCTCGACGCTCGTCCAGATGTATTCGAGCAGGGTGCCCTGCCGCCAGGAGGCCTCGACCTCGTCCCACACCGCCGACGGCGCGGGCAGCTTGTAGCTGTCGGTGACCTTCGCCCAGACCAGGATCTGCCACACCACGAGGACGAGGACGACGGCGGTGATCGGCGGCAGGACCTTCTGGACCAGGGTCTCGCGCAGCGGGGTGCGCCGCGTCTGCACCGTGTCCAGGGCGTCCAGGCCCGCTTCCAGACCGGCCAGGTCGTGCGCGTCCGCCGGTCCTTCCGCCTGCGCCGGGCCGCCCGATTTCGCGGGCGTCGTCGTGTCAGTGCTGCCCATGGCGGCGGATCTCCCCACGCAGTTGTTCGGTGATCTCGACGGAGAGTTCCGCCACGGCCGCGTCCTCGATGCGCCGCGGCTGCTCGATGTCGACCTGCCACTCGCGCGCCACCCGGCCGGGCCGCGACGAGAGCAGCACGACGCGCTGGGCGAGCCGCACCGCCTCGCGGACGTTGTGCGTGACGAACAGGACCGAGACGCCGGTCTCACGCCAGACGCGCATCAGCTCGTCGTGCAGGACGTCCCGGGTGATGGCGTCGAGGGCCGCGAACGGCTCGTCCATCAGAAGGAGTTGGCTGTCCTGGGCGAGCGCGCGGGCCAGCGCGACGCGCTGGCGCATGCCGCCGGACAGCTCGTGCACCCGCTTGCCGTGCGCGCCCCGCAGCCGGACCAGGGCGAGCAGCTCCTCGGCCCGCTCCCGCCGCTCGGCCTTCGGCACGCCGCGCAGCCTGAGGGCCAGCTCGATGTTCTTGCCCGCCGTCAGCCACGGGAACAGCGCGTGCTCCTGGAACATCAGGGCGGGCCGCCCGTCGGTGGCGATGGTGCCCGCGGTGGGCCGGTCGAGCCCGGCCGCGAGGTTCAGCAGGGTCGACTTGCCGCACCCGGAGGCTCCCAGGAGGGTGACGAACTCGCCGCGTGCGACGTCGAGCGTGATGTCGTCGAGGACGAGCTGCTGCCCCGCCGGGGTGGCGAAGGACTTCGAGACGTGCTCGATGCGCGCGGCGACGTCGAGCGTCGCGACCTCGCCGACGGCGGCGTCGGCGGACTGCGCGGACCTGGACTTGGTAAGCGTGGTGGCCATGGTCGTCACCTCCTGGGATCCCTGAACCGGCTCTGGACTGTGCCTACTTGACGCCGAGTCCGGCGTCGTCGACCGCGGGCCTGCCCGCCGCCTTCAGGACCTTGCCGAGCGGCTTCAGGTCGTAGATGCCGTTCAGGTCGGGCTTGTCGAGCAGGCCCGCCTTGACCGCGTGGTCGGCCTCGGTGTCGAGCGTCGCGGCCAGCGGGTCGTCGGTGAACTGGATCGACTTCCACGCCGGGTCGATGACCTCGGACGGCAGCGCCTTGCCGGAGAGCTGCTTCAGCTTGGCGTTGGCCGCGGCCTTCGCCTTCTCCGGGTTCTCCTTGATGAACTGGTTCGTCTTCACCGAGCCCCGCAGGACCGCCTCGACGACCTTCGGGTGCTTCTTCAGGAACTCCTGCGACACGATGATGTTGGTGATCACGAACTTCTTGTCCGGCCACAGGTCGGACTCGTCCAGGAGCACCTTGCCGCCCTCGGCGACCAGCTTGGACGCGGTCGGCTCCGGCACCCACGCGCCGTCGATCGAACCGGACTTGTACGCGTCCGGGGTGATCTTGTTGTCGGTGCGGACCACGGAGACGTCGCCCTTGCCGCTCTGGGCGTCGACCTTCCAGCCCTTCTCGGCGATCCAGTTGAGGAACGCCACGTCCTGGGTGTTGCCGAGCTGCGGCGTCGCGATCTTCTTGCCCTTGACGTCGTCGAGGGACTTGACCTTGTCCGGGTTCACCACGAGCTTCACGCCGCCGGACGCCGAGCCGCCGATGATGCGCAGGTTCTTGCCCTGGGACTTGGTGTAGCCGTTGATCGCCGGGGACGGGCCGATCCACCCGATGTCGATGGACTTCGAGTTCAGCGCCTCGATCTCCGAGGGCCCGGCGTTGAACTGCGCGTACGTCGCCTTGGTGCCGCCCAGCTCCTTCTGCAGGATGCCTTCCTGGTCGCCGACGAGCGCGGTGCCGTGGGTGAGGTTCGGGAAGTACCCGATCTTCACCGTGTCCAGGCCCTCGATCTTCTTCGCGTTGGCGGCGATCTTGGCCTTGCCGCTGTCGTCGGAGTCGGACTCCGATCCGTAGCCGCAGGCGGAGAGGGTCAGGGCGAGCAGGGGGAGCGCGGCGACGGCTCCGAGTGCGCCGCGGCGGCGGGCGGTGCGGGACGAGCGGTAGGCGAGCACGGGAGGTGTTCCTCTCGTTGGCCCGGCGGTCACGGCCTCACGGCGTGGCCGGGGTCAGGTCGGCGGATCTTCGTCTGCGTGCGAAGGGACGGCGGGGGGTGCGGGCGCGCGAGCGGTGCGCGTGCACCTCCCCCGCTGAAGGCGTCACGTCGCACATCGCGCGACCCCGCCCTGCCCGCTGCCCAGTGCGCCGCTGCCGACGCGTCCGCCCTCCTTGGCGAACGTCGCGTACACATCGATGGAGGTCATGGTCAGAAGTCCCAGCCCTCGTCGTCCGCGGGGGCGGCATGGGCGTCCTCGGCCTTGGCGAAGGCCTCGCCCGCCATGCCCGCGGCCAGCGTCGTGCCGTCCGCCGGGTCGATGAGCAGGAAGGAGCCGGTGCGGCGCGAGTCGGCGTACGCGTCGATCGCGAGCGGTTCCGCGGTGCGCACCAGGACCCGGCCGATGTCGTTGGCCACGAGCTGCCCCGGGTTCGGATGCTGGGACAGGTCGTCCAGGGTGAGCCGGGACGGGATCTGCTTCACGATCGCCTTGACCGTACGGGTGGTGTGCTTGAGCAGCACCCGCTGGCCCACCGCGAGTGGGGTGTCCGCGACGTGGCAGACGGTCGCCGCGATGTCCTGGGTGGTCGACGGCGTATCACTGCTCGGGACGATCAGATCACCCCGTGAGACGTCGATGTCGTCCTCCAGGAGCACGGTCACGGACTGCGGGGTCCACGCCACGTCCACGGGCCTGCCGAGCAGATCGATGCCCGCGACCTTCGAGGTCCGGCCCGACGGCAGCACGGTGACCGACTCGCCGACCCGGAAGGTGCCCGCGGCGATCTGGCCCGCGTATCCCCGGTAGTCCGGGTGCTCGGCGGTCTGCGGCCGGATCACGTACTGCACCGGAAGGCGCGCGTGGCAGCTCGTCAGGTCGTGGCTGACGGGCACGGTCTCCAGGTGCTCAAGGACCGTCGGGCCGCCGTACCAGTCCATGTTCGACGACGGCTCCACCACGTTGTCCCCGGCGAGCGCCGAGATCGGGATCGCGGTGATCTCCGGGATCCCCAACTCGTCCGCGTACGCGGTGAACTCCTCCGCGATCTTCTCGAACACCGGCTCCGCGTACGCCACCAGGTCCATCTTGTTCACGGCGAGCACCACGTGCGGCACGCGCAGCAGGGCCGCTACGGCGGCGTGCCTGCGGGTCTGCTCGATGACGCCGTTGCGGGCGTCGACGAGGACCACGGCCAGGTCGGCCGTCGAGGCGCCGGTGACCATGTTGCGGGTGTACTGCACATGGCCCGGGGTGTCCGCGAGGATGAAGCGGCGCCGGGGCGTGGCGAAGTAGCGGTACGCCACGTCGATGGTGATGCCCTGCTCCCGCTCGGCGCGCAGGCCGTCGGTGAGAAGCGCCAGGTCAGGGCCCTCGGCGCCGCGGCTGCGCGAGGCGTGCTCGACGGCCTCCAGCTGGTCGGTGAGGACCGACTTGGAGTCGTGCAGGAGACGTCCCACGAGCGTGGACTTGCCGTCGTCGACGGAGCCCGCGGTGGCGAACCGCAGCAGCGTGGTCGCGGACAGACCGGCGAGTTCCCCGGCGGCGGTGTCGATGGTGCTGGTCATGGCTAGAAGTACCCCTCGCGCTTGCGGTCTTCCATCGCGGCCTCGGAGAGCTTGTCGTCGGCGCGGGTCGCGCCGCGCTCGGTGAGCCGGGACGCGGCGATCTCGGTGATCACGGCCGCGAGCGTCGTCGCGTCGGAGTCGACGGCGCCGGTGCAGGACATGTCGCCGACCGTGCGGTAGCGCACCTGGCGCCGCTCGACGTCCTCGCCGTCCTTCGGGCCGCCCCAGTCGCCCGCGGTCAGCCACATGCCGGAGCGCTTGAAGACGTCCCGCTCGTGCGCGAAGTAGATCTCCGGCAGCTCGATCCCCTCGCGGGCGATGTACTGCCACACGTCCAGCTCGGTCCAGTTGGACAGCGGGAACACCCGGACGTGCTCGCCGGGCGCGTGCCGGCCGTTGTAGAGCTGCCACAGCTCGGGGCGCTGGCGGCGCGGGTCCCACTGCGAGAACTCGTCGCGCAGCGAGAACACCCGCTCCTTGGCGCGCGCCTTCTCCTCGTCGCGGCGCCCGCCGCCGAAGACCGCGTCGAACCGCTCGGCCTGGATCTTCTCGGTGAGCGGCAGCGTCTGCAGCGGATTGCGGGTGCCGTCGGGGCGCTCGCGCAGGACACCGCGGTCGATGTAGTCCTGCACGGACGCCACGTGCAGGCGCAGGCCGTGCTCGGCCACCACCCGGTCGCGGTAGTCGATGACCTCGGGGAAGTTGTGCCCGGTGTCGACGTGCAGGAGCGCGAAGGGGACCGGCGCCGGGGCGAAGGCCTTCAGCGCCAGGTGCAGCATGACGATGGAGTCCTTGCCGCCGGAGAACAGGATCACCGGCCGCTCGAACTCGCCCGCGACCTCGCGGAAGATGTGCACGGCCTCGGACTCCAGGGCGTCCAGGTGCGACAGCGCGTACGGGCTGTCGCCGGGTGAATTCCCCTCCTGGTCACCGGAGTTGTCGGCGGCCTCATGGACACTCGCGGCGGTCGTCACGCCAGACCCCTTTCGTTGAGCAGCGCGTACACGGCTGCCGCGGACTCCTGCACGGTCTGGTCCTGGGACTCGATGCGCAGATCGGGCGACTCGGGCTCCTCGTACGGGTCGTCGACGCCGGTGAGCCCCGATATCTCGCCCGCGGCCTGCTTGGCGTACAGGCCCTTCACGTCCCGTACGGAGCAGACCTCCACCGGCGTGGCCACGTGCACCTCCAGGTAGGCGGTGCCGCCCGCCTGGTGGCGCTTGCGGACCGCCTCGCGGCTGTCCGTGAACGGCGCGATCACCGGGACGAGGGCCAGCACGCCGTTGCGGGCGAGGAGTTCGGCGACGAAGCCGATGCGCTGGACGTTGGTGTCCCGGTCGACGCGGCTGAAGCCGAGGCCCGCCGAGAGGAACTCGCGGATCTCGTCGCCGTCGAGGACCTCGACCCGGCGGCCCTGCGCGCGCAAGGTGCGTGCCAGCTCGTGGGCGATGGTGGTCTTGCCCGCGCTGGGCAGGCCCGTGAGCCAGACGGTGGCTCCGGTCACGTGAGTCTCCTGCGGCGTTCGACTGGTCGGTGGGGTCGGGAGTGTCTGAGGGGCCGTCATCCGTGCAGCCCGCATTCGGTCTTGGCGCGTCCCGCCCAGCGTCCCGCGCGCGCGTCCTCGCCGTCGAGGAGGCGGCGGGTGCACGGCGCGCAGCCCACGGAGCCGTAGCCGTCCATGAGCAGCGGATTGGTGAGGACGCCGTGCTCGGTGACGTACGCGTCCACGTCGTCCTGCGTCCAGCGGGCTATCGGCGAGACCTTGACCTTCTGCCGCTTCTCGTCCCAGCCCACGACGGGCGTGTTCGCGCGGGTCGGGGACTCGTCGCGGCGCAGCCCCGTCGCCCACGCGGCGTACCCGGCGAGGCCCTCTTCGAGGGGCTTGACCTTGCGCATCGCGCAGCACAGGTCCGGGTCGCGCTCGTGCAGCCGGGGGCCGTACGCGGCGTCCTGCTCGGCCACGGTCAGGTCCGGGGTGAGCGTGATGACGTTGACGTCCATGACGGCCTCGACGGCGTCGCGGGTGCCGATGGTCTCGGGGAAGTGGTAGCCGGTGTCGAGGAACACCACGTCCACGCCGGGCCGGGCGCGCGCGGCGAGGTGGGCGACCACCGCGTCCTCCATCGACGACGTCACGCAGAACCGCGCGCCGAAGGTGTCCGCGGCCCAGCGGAGGATGTCGAGCGCGTCGGCGTCCTCCAGGTCGCGCCCGGCCTGCTCGGCGAGCGCCCGCAGCTCGGCCGCGGCCGCTGTGTCGGGCTCCTGAGATGTCGTCATATCGGTTCCCCTCCAGGGTCGTTGCGCTGAAGTCCACGGGTCAGCAGCCCGAGGAACTTCAACTGGAAGGCGCGGTTGCACGCCGCGCATTCCCACGCGCCGTGGCCCTGCTCGCTGGGCCGCAGGTCCTCGTCTCCGCAGTAGGGGCAGTAGAAGGGTGCCGCTCGCTCGCTCATGAGAGGGCCTCCTCGGAGGCGCGCGCCGCCCAGGTCGCGAACCGCTCGCCGTCCGCGCGCTCGGCCTGGAACCGCTTGAGCACGCGCTCCACGTAGTCCGGCAGCTCGGCCGACGTGACCTTCAGGCCGCGCACCTTGCGGCCGAACCCGGCCTCCAGGCCGAGCGCGCCGCCCAGGTGCACCTGGAAGCCCTCGACCTGGTTGCCGTCGTCGTCCAGGACGAGCTGGCCCTTGAGGCCGATGTCGGCGACCTGGATGCGGGCGCAGGCGTTCGGGCAGCCGTTGATGTTGATGGTGATGGGCTCGTCGAACTCCGGGATGCGGCGCTCCAGTTCGTCGATGAGCGAGGCGCCGCGCGCCTTGGTCTCGACGATCGCGAGCTTGCAGAACTCGATGCCCGTGCAGGCCATCGTGCCGCGCCGGAACGACGACGGGCGCACCGTGAGGTCCAGCGACTCCAGGCCCTCGACCAGCGAGTCGACCTGGTCCTCGGCCACGTCGAGCACGATCATCTTCTGCTCGACGGTGGTGCGCAGGCGGCCCGAGCCGTGCGCGGCGGCCAGGTCGGCGATCTTCGTCAGTACGGTGCCGTCGACGCGGCCCACACGCGGGGCGAAGCCGACGTAGAACCTGCCGTCCTGCTGCCGGTGCACGCCGACGTGGTCGCGCCAGCGCTGGACCGGCTGGGCGGGGGCGGGGCCGTCGGCCAGCTTGCGCAGCAGGTACTCGTCCTCCAGGACCTGGCGGAACTTCGCCACGCCCCAGTCGGCGACGAGGAACTTCAGCCGGGCCCGGGTGCGCAGACGGCGGTAGCCGTAGTCGCGGAAGATCGAGATGACGCCCTCGTAGACGTCCGCCACGTCCTCCAGGGGCACCCACGCGCCGAGCCGCTGGCCGATCTTGGGGTTGGTGGACAGGCCGCCGCCGACCCACAGGTCGAAGCCGGGGCCCAGGTCGGGGTGGACGACGCCGACGAACGCGATGTCGTTGATCTCGTGCGCCACGTCCAGGAGCGGCGAGCCGGAGATCGCGGACTTGAACTTGCGGGGCAGGTTGGAGAAGGCCGGGTTGCCGACGATGCGGCGCTGGATCTCGTCGACGGCGGGCGTGCCGTCGATGATCTCGTCCTCGGCGATGCCGGCGACGGGCGAGCCGAGGATGACGCGCGGGGTGTCGCCGCAGGCCTCGGTCGTGGACAGGCCCACGGCCTCCAGGCGCCGCCAGATCTCCGGCATGTCCTCGATGCGGATCCAGTGGTACTGGATGTTCTGCCGGTCGGTGATGTCGGCGGTGCCGCGTGCGAACTCCTGCGAGATCTCGCCGATCACGCGCAGCTGGTCGGTGGTGAGGCGGCCGCCGTCGATGCGCACCCGCAGCATGAAGTACTCGTCGTCCAGCTCCTCCGGCTCCAGGATCGCGGTCTTGCCGCCGTCGATCCCGGGCTTGCGCTGGGTGTAGAGCCCCCACCAGCGCATCCGGCCGCGCAGGTCGTTCGGGTCGATGGAGTCGAAGCCCCGCTTGGAGTAGATCGTCTCAATGCGTGTCCGCACATTGAGACCGTCGTCGTCCTTCTTGAACTGCTCGTTTCCGTTGAGCGGGGTGAAGTGACCGACAGCCCACTGGCCCTCGCCACGGTGGCGGCTCGCCTTGCGCCGGGGCGCGCGGGGGGCGGCGGTCGCGGTGTCTTCAGGGTTGGCAGCCATGGGTGTATGTCCTTCACAGCGGGCTGAGAACGGCTCTGACCTGCACACTCGCGCAGAAGGCGCGGCGGTGCGCTGGGATGGGGTCAGACAGGGAAAAGCGGCGGTGCTGGGTTTCTCAGCTCGCCGGACACATGGCGCTGGACATGCGGCCGAGGTCGACGTGACGTCGACTCACCAAGGCGGTTCCAGCTCGAGACATGACGGAAGCGTGGCACGCGCCTTTCGGCGCAGTCCACCTCTGTCCGAATCCTGGACGTCTGCGTCCCGCATCCTGGACAGACCATGGGGGCCCCGCCCCCGTTCCCCCCGCTTTTTCGGCGCTCCGCGCCTCGTCCTCAATCGCCGGACGGGCTGATTTTCCCGTCCGTGCGTCCTTGGCTGCCGGATCCGGTGCGCCGGGGATTCTCAGCCCGTCCGGCGCTTGAGGACGAGCGCGCAGCGCGATCAGGGGCGCGCCCCGGGCCAAGGGCCCGGGGTGTCCTGCTCGCGCTCCTGCGAGACCTCCGTGTCGAAGAGCTTGAAGCCCCGCCGCAGGTAGTTGTCCATCGCGTGCTCCCCGTCGAGGCTGCACGTGTGCACCCACACCCGCTTCGTCGGCGCCCGCCCGGGCCACCGCTCCGCGAGGTCCCACGCGCGGGCCGTCCCGTAGGAGAGGAGGTGCCCGCCGATCCGCCGCCCCCGGAACGCCGGGATCAGGCCGAAGTAGAGGATCTCGACGACGCCGTCGTCCTGCGGGTCCAGCTCCACGTACCCGGCGGGGGTACCCCTGTCGTACGCCACCCACGTCTCCACGCCCGGACGGGCCAGGTGCTCCTGCCACTGGGCGTAGCTGAGGGAGAGCCGGTCCACCCAGGTGATGTCGCCGCCGACGGCGGAGTACAGGAAGCGGCTGAACTCGGGCGAGGGCACCTCGGCCCGCACGATCCGCACGTCGCCTTCCGGGGCGGCGGCCGGGAGCAGATCGGTACGGGCGGTCTGTTCGAGGGACCAGGTGGTGACGGGGATGCTCATGCCGGTCAGGCAATCACGGGCGGCGCCGACGGGCCAAGGCGGATCCGACGGTGGACGCGAGCCGTGCGCGCGGACCGCATGACTCGTGTAAGTCGGCCCAGCGGGCCACGGCCCCGTCAAGGCTCCGCAGCGGCCCGCGCGCGCAGCACCGCCGGGGCGAGGGAGTGCGGGAGCAGCCGGGAGGCGTCGTCCGGCAGCAGCAGCTGGACGTCCGTGTCCTCCTGGAAGCGGTACGGGCGGTGGGCGAGCAGCCCGCCCAGATAGCGCCGGACGCGGGACAGCTCCGCGCGGACCGTCACCGTGCGCGCCGGATCGCCGAACAGGTCCGCGGCGAGGCCCGCGGCGCTGCGGCCCGCGCGGTGCACGGCGAGCAGATACAGCAACTCGGCGTGCCGGGGCGACAGTTCATGGGTCCAGCAGTCCGCGCTGCCGGTGACGGCGACCGTCCAGCGGTGCGGCGCCGAGACGTCCACCACCACCCGCGTCCCGGCCCCGGGACCGGCCACGTCCCGCTCCTCGTCGTCGGGGCGCAGCAGCCACCCGCCGGGCAGCGGCGCCACCGTGCACATGCCGAGCGCGGGCAGCCAGGAGCGGCCGTCGACAAGGGACTTGGGCAGCGCGAGCCGGTCCACCGGCGGCATGCCCGTGACCGCCGCCGTCCAGCCGTGGCCGTCCACCGCGACGGCCCGCCCGTCCATCCGGGCGAGCACCGGCGCGGCCACCGACCGCAGCCGGTCCAGGGCCGTCAGATGCGCCTCGCGCAGCCGTGCCTCGGCGAGCTTGGCGACCGAGCAGACCAGGGCGAGCGTCGCCGGATGCATGGTGTCGAGGGGCCCGCTGATGTCGACCACGCCGAGCAGCCGCCCGTCCCTCGGGTCGCTGATCGGCGCGCCCGTGCAGGTCCAGCGGTGGTGGGTGCGGACGAAGTGCTCCGCGGAGAAGACCTGCACGGGGCGCCGGGCCACCAGCGCCGTGCCGACGCCGTTCGTGCCGACGATGCTCTCCCGCCAGTCGGCGCCTATCTCGAAGCCGTGCCCGTCGGCCATCCGCAGCACCGACTTGTTGCCCTCGCGCCACAGCAGCCGCCCCTCGGCGTCCGCGACGACCATGATGTGCTGCGCCACGTCCGCGACCGAGAGCAGCCCCTCGCGCAGCACCGGGAGGATGTGTCTGAGCGGTGACGTCTGCCGCCGCCGCTCCACCTCGTCCGTGCTCAACACGCCCGACCGGAAGTCGTGTTCGGGGTCGACGCCGCTCGCCAGCATCCGGTCCCAGGACGCCCCGATCTCCGGCCGGGGCCCGACGCGGGGCCGCTGTCCGGCGATTCTGGCGTCGCGCACCTCCCGCAGGAGCCGTGCGGCCTGCGCGGTCTTCACGGCCGTCAGCCGTTCGAGGTCGAACGTCGCGTGCGTGTTCATCACCGGTTCCTCCCGCTCCCCGAGCCCGCCGACAGAGGGGACACGTCATCCATCGTGCCCTTCCGGGCGTGCCGAAGGACATGCTTCACCCAGCTCGTACGTTCCCGGGCCGCGCACACCGTCCAGAGTTGCAACCCTCTGCAACTCTGGCGAACAGTCGTGCGGTGTTTGAAACTTGGCCATGCGCCGCCGAGTGCGGCGCCCGTCCCGACGGGGCCTGAAGACCGGGGGTGGTGCCGTGTCGGCGCAGCACCACCCCCGTGACAGTGCCCGTCGGGCGCGCGCTCACCTCGGAGCCGCACCCTCCCCTCAGAGCCCTACGGCCGCCCGCTCCACCACCGCCCCCAGATTCAGGCTGTGCGGCAGCGTGCCGAACGCCGCGCCCCAGTCCCCGCCGAGCCGCGACGCGCAGAACACGTCGGCGACATCCGCCGGGGCGTGCCGCACGAGCAGCGAGCCCTGGAGCACCAGGGCCATCCGCTCCACCAGGCGCCGCGCCCGCGCCTCGACGCCGTTCATGTCCGCGAGGTCGGTCAGCAGGTCCTTGATCGCTCCGTCCAGACGGTGATCGGCCCCGCGCGCCGCGCCCACCTCCTCCAGGAACGCGGCGAGCGCCTCCGGCTCCCGCTGCAACGCCCGCAGCACGTCAAGGGCCTGGACGTTGCCCGAGCCCTCCCAGATCGAGTTCAGCGGCGCCTCACGCAGCAGGCGCGGCATCCCCGACTCCTCGACGTACCCGTTGCCGCCCAGGCACTCCAGGGCCTCACCGGCGAGCGGCGTGCACCGCTTCGTCACCCAGTACTTCGCCGCCGGCACCGCGAGCCGCAGGAACGCCCGCTCCCGCTCGCTCCCGTCGTCGTACGCCGCCGCGAGCCGCAGCGCGAGCGTCGTCGCCGCCTCCGACTCCACGGCCAGATCGGCCAGGACGTTGCGCATCAGCGGCTTGTCGACGAGCCTGCCGCCGAACGCCTCCCGGTACGTGGCGTGGTGCACGGCCTGCGCCACCGCCTGCCGCATCAGCGCGGCCGAGCCGAGGACGCAGTCGAGCCGGGTCGCCGCCACCATCTCGATGATGGTGCGAACACCGCGCCCCTCGTCACCGACCCGGCGCGCCCAGGTCCCGTCGAATTCGACCTCGCTCGAGGCGTTCGACTTGTTTCCGAGTTTGTCCTTCAGGCGCTGAATGTTGAATACGTTCCGCGAACCGTCGTCGAGGACCCGTGGCACCAGAAAACAAGTGAGCCCCTCCGCCGCCTGCGCGAGGACGAGAAAACCGTCCGACATCGGCGCGGAACAGAACCACTTGTGTCCGACGAGTTCATACGTGCCGTCCTCGGCGAGCGCCCGCGCCCGCGTCGTATTCGCCCGTACGTCACTGCCGCCCTGCTTCTCCGTCATGCCCATCCCGAAGAGCACGCCCGCCTTCTGCGCGGCCGGCCGCAGCCCCTGGTCGTACACCGTGGACGTCAGCCGCGGCTCCCACTCGGCGGCGAGCGCCGGGTCGGCGCGCAGCGCGGGCACCGCCGCGTGCGTCATCGACACCGGACAGCCGTGCCCGCCCTCCGCCTGCGTCCACACCAGGAAGCCCGCCGCGCGCCGCACGTGCCCGCCCGGACGGTTCCACGCCGACGTCAGGCCCGCGCCGACCGCCTTGCCGAGCAGGCGGTGCCAGGACGGGTGGAACGTGACTTCGTCGACACGGTTCCCATAGCGGTCGTGCGTGTGCAGAACGGGCGGATTCTCATTCGCGAGCACTCCCCACTCCTGTGCCTGGGCGGAACCCGCGGTGCGGCCGAGCGCGGAGAGCTCCTCATGAGTCGCCTTCAGGAGCGACGGGTCGAGATGCCGTTCGACCCCCTCCACCAGAGCGCGGTCGGACGTGAAGACGTCATATCCCACCAGGGGCGGAGCCTGGTTGGTCACTGTGTGGGTGGTGGCTGCCATGCCGCTACGGTAAGGAGGTGCACCAGGCAAAAGAAACACCCGGGCGGCCACACGGCCGCTGGAAACGGGCTCGCGCTCTCTACCGCAACGTCTCCAAGCGCAGGACTGCCTGGCTGCTGCTGAAGGACACCGTCAACTCCTGCATCGAGTACCGCGTCCTCGGGCTCGCGGCGGAAGCGGCGTTCTTCACGCTGCTGTCCGTGCCGCCCCTGCTCCTGAGCCTCATCGGGCTGCTCGCGTACGTGGACCGGTGGACCGGCGCCGACACCATCACCAGCGTCGAGAACAACATCCTGGAGGCGTCCCGCACGATCCTCTCCGACAAGGGCGTCCGCGAGATCGCGCAGCCGATCCTCGAAGACGTCATGAAGGTCGGGCGGCCCGACGTCATCTCCATAGGGTTCCTCTTCGCCCTCTGGTCCGGCTCGCGCGCCGTCAACGTCTTCATCGACACCATCACCGTCATGTACGGCCTCGACGGCGCCCGCGGCATCGTCAAGACCCGGCTCCTCGCCTTCGGGCTCTTCCTCGTCGCCCTCGTCATCGGGTCCGTCGCGCTGCCGCTGATGGTGGCCGGGCCGGACGCGGTGGTGAAGCTGGTGCCGGGCTCTGCGACGGTCGTCCAGATCCTCTACTGGCCCGTCGTCACGCTCCTCTCCATCATCTTCCTCACCACCCTGTACCACGTGTCCGTGCCCGTGCGGTCGCCCTGGGTGGAGGACATGCCCGGGGCGCTCATCGCCCTCGGCATGTGGGTGCTCGGCAGCTTCCTGCTGCGCATCTACCTCACGAGCACGGTGGAAGGGCCCACCATCTACGGCTCGTTGGCCGCGCCCGTCGCCGTGCTCCTGTGGATCGGGATCTCCGCCTTCGCCGTGCTCGTCGGTGCCGCCGTCAACGCCGCCATAGACCGGGTGTGGCCGTCCGTCGCCACGGCCTCCGCGCGTGAGGCCAACGAGCGGGTGCGGGAGGCCAAGGCCGCCGAGCTCATCGCCCGGGCGGCGGCCGCGCGGGCCGCGGAGGATCCCGACGACCCCGAGATGCCCTCGGAGTTCCCCGAGCGCTGGTCCCGCTTCCTGCCCCCCGACGACGTCTCGTCCCGTCTCCGCACCCACCACTCCAAGCGAAACGGCGACCACCCGGACCCGGACTAGCCCTTCCGACGCGGGCCCCGCCCCCACCTGCGGCACCCCCACCCCGAGGCCGAAGCCACCTCCACCCAGGCCGTGCTCCCCCCGATCGGCGCTCCGCGCCTCGTCCTCAATCGCCGGACGGGCTATTCCCCACCCACCCACCCTTCTCGCCCTCCGGGCGGGCGGGAGGCGGTGGATGGGTTCGCCGTGCGGGCGGGCAGCGCTGGGTGGGTTCGTCCTCCGGGCGGGCAGCGGTGGGAGGGTTCGCCGTGCGGGCGGGCGAGAGGTGGTGGGTGGATTTGCCCTGCGGGCGGTATGGGACGGGTGGGCCTTGTCCGCTGGGCAGCACGGGGGGTGGGCCTAGCCCTTCGGCCGGGGGAGATTCAGCCCGTCCGGCGTTTGAGGACGAGCGCGGCGCGCGATCGGCGGTGTGTCGGTCCACGGTGACGGGGCACTCGCCCGCGCCAGCCCGCAGGGCGAACCGGCCCGCCGCCCGGTCCCGCTCGCCGCCCGATCCCGCCCGATCCCACCCGATCCCGCCCGGAGGGCGAGAAGGGCGGGTGGGTGGGGGAGTGAGCCTGTCCGGCGTTTGAGGACGAGGTGCGGAGCGGCGATCGGGGGAGGAGTGGGGCACCCGCACGGGCCGCGCCGCGCGGGGGCGGGCGGCGTCAGCCCTTCCACGTGGTCGTAGAGGCCGCCTCCTGGACGAAGGTCGAGAATTCCCTCGGGGCCCGGCCGAGTATTTCCTGGACGCCGGGGGAGATATGGGCGTTGCGGCCGTCGAGGTTGGTTTCGAAGAGGTCGATGAGGAATTCGACCTCCGCGTCGGGGACACCGAATTCACGCAGAGCGGCACCGTATTCACGGGCGGGCACCGGAATGTAGGTGAACTCCCGCCCGACGGCGGCAGAAACCTCGGCGACGGCGTCGCGGAAGGACAGCAGCCGCCCCCCGCTCACCTCAAGGACACGCCCGTCGTACCGAGAACCCGCGGCGAGCACGGCGAGGACGACATCAGCGATGTCCCGCACGTCGATGAAGGGCTCGAGCACCTCACCCCCGGGAAACGCCAGCTCCCCGCTCTCCCGCATGGCATCGGCCAACGGCCCTTCGCTGAGGTTCTGCGCGAACCAACTGGCCCGCACGACGGTCCACCGCGCCCCGGGCACGGCGAGCGCGTCCTCCGTGGCACGGGCCTGGTCCTCCCCGCGCGCCGAGAGGAGGACGAGGTGGCGCACCCCCAGCTCGACGGCCTGCCGGGCGAACGCGCCGACGGCCTCCGCGGCACCGGGCGCGCCGACGTCGGGCTGGTAGGCGAGGAACGCGGCGTCGGCGCCCCGCAGGGCGTCCGCCCACGTCGACGCGTCGTACCAGTCGAACCGCACGGCGCCGGACCGCGAGGCGGACCGCACCTCGTGCCCCGCGGCCCGAGCGGCCTCGGCGACCCGGCTCCCGACCCGCCCGGTCGCCCCGGTGACGAGGACCGTCAGGGGTGCCGGAGTGCTCTGCGTGTGCTGTGTGTTCTGCTCGTTTGTCGTCATGGGGCAAGTCAACTGCCGGACCCCGCACGGGAGCCATCCGTGAGCGGCTCACGCGCATGCGCGTGCGTCTACGCTGCCCCCATGGACGTACTCGCAGGTCTCCTAGAGGGCCCCCGCGCCCGCGGCGCCTTCATGCTCCGCGCGTGCTTCGAGCCGCCCTGGTCGGTCCGGATCGCCGACGAGGCCCCCGTGTCGGTCATGATCATGGTGGCGGGCGAGGCCTGGGTCGTCCCGGAGACCGCGGACGGCACCCCGCACCCCGACCGGCCGCCCCGGCTGATCCGCCCCGGCGACGTGGCCATCGCCCGCGGCCCCGACCCGTACCTGGTCACGGGCGACCGGGCGACCCCGCCCTTCGGCGAGATCGGCCCCGGCCAGTCCTGCGCCCCGCTGAACGGCGCCCCCGAGGGCCACTACGCGAGGCTCGGCGTACGCCGCTGGGGCCAGCCCGACGGGGACGTCCAGATGCTGATCGGGACGTACCAGATGCGGGGTGAGATCACCGGACGGCTCCTCGACGCGCTGCCGCCGCTGCTCGTCCTGCCCACGGAGGTGTGGGACTGCCCGCTCACGCCCTTCCTCGCCGAGGAGATCGACAAGGACGAGCCGGGCCAGGAGGTCGTCCTCGACCGCCTCCTCGACCTGCTGCTCATCGCGGCCCTGCGGGCCTGGTTCTCCCGCCCGGAGGCCGCGGCCCCCGCCTGGTACGTGGCCATGGGCGACCCCGTCGTCGGCCCGGTCCTGCGGCTCCTCCAGGACGACCCGGCACACCCCTGGACGGTCGCCTCGCTGGCCGCCAAGGCGGGCGTCTCCCGGGCCGCCCTGGCCCGGCGCTTCAGCGAACTGGTCGGCGAGCCGCCGATGACGTATCTGACCGGCTGGCGGCTCGCCCTGGCCGCCGACCTGCTGCGCGACAGCGAGCTGACGATCGCCTCGATCGCCCGCAAGGTCGGCTACGGCAGCGCGTTCGCGCTGTCCAGCGCCTTCAAGAGGGAGTACGGGGTCAGCCCGCAGGAACACCGCACGGGCGCGTCGTAGCCTGGGGGCATGGCGGTCGGCGGAGGCAGGGGCGGACGCGAGGGGCCGGTGCCCTCGTACGCCGAGCGGCCCTCCGGGGTGCTGCCCGGTGCCGTCGTGTGGAGCAAGACGGCCGCGCCGGACGCCAGACCCGGAACCCCGGCCGTCTCGCCGGTCCTGCCCGACGGCTGCATGGACCTGCTGTGGACCGAGGGCAGGCTGTTCGTCGCGGGACCGGACACGCACGCGTACCGGCCCGAGGCCGGGGACCCCGCCCGGTACGTCGGCGTCCGCTTCGCGCCCGGCACGGCCCCCGCGATCCTCGGCGTCCCCGCGCACGAACTGCGCGACCAGCGCGTGGAGTTGGCGGACCTGTGGGGCGCCGCCGAGGTGCGCCGCCTCACCGCGCGCGTGGACGGGGCCGAGGACCCCGTGGCCGCCCTGGAGGCCGTCGCCGGGGAGCGGGCGGCGGACCGGCCGCCGCCCGACCCGCTCCTGACCGAGGTCGTGCGGTCGCTGAGCGCGGGCCGCGGTGTCGCCGAGACCGCCGACGCCGCGGGCCTCGGGGCCCGGCAGCTGCACCGCCGTTCCCTGCCCGCGTTCGGCTACGGCCCCAAGACCCTCGCACGCGTCCTGCGGCTCCAGCGGGCGCTCGCCCTGGCCCGCGCCGGACGCCCGTACGCGGACACGGCGGCCACCGCGGGCTTCGCCGACCAGGCCCATCTGGCGCGTGACGTCAAGGAGTTGACAGGTATGCGGCTGACCGAGCTGCTCGGCCCCGGCTGACGGAAGGCGCACGGCCGCCCGGGTCAGCCAGGCAGCGGGGCGAACAGGTCGGCTCCGTTGCCGTCGGGGTCGAGCACCGTCGCGTAGCGCTGCCCCCACTCCGCGTCGAACGGCTTCAGCTCCGTGCGGTACCCGGCGGCCGTCAGCTCCTCGTACACCGCGTCCACGCCCGCCGGCGTACCGCAGTGGAAGGCGAGCCCGACGCGCCCGCCGCCCGGCACCGGCTGCCAGCCGGGGGAGAAGGAGCGGACGGTGTCCTCGGTGTCGAGGGCGAAGCGCGGGCCGCCGGGGACGGTGGCCTCGGCGTGCGGCAGGTCCTCGGCGCCGGGCGGGAAGTCGAGGCCGAGCCTGCGGTAGAAGGCGAGGGACGCCGCCATGTCGGAGGTGACGATCCCCACCATGTCGAGGCGGGGCGTGACGCGGGGCGCGGGGGCAGGGGTGTTCGTGGTCTGTGCGGTGTCGTCGCTGTTCATGCCGGAAAGCGTAGGCAGCCGCTCCGCGCGGGTCTTGAAGGAATCGGACGCGCCGGGGGCGCACGGGCGGGGCGCGGGCGGTGTCCGTGGCTGTCCCGGACCCCGATTCCTCGCTACGGTGGTGCCATGGCTATCCCTGGCGAGAACCATCTTGCGGCAGCCGTCGTGGCCCACCAGGGCCGCGTGCTGCTCGTGCGTCGCAGTGAGACGGAGCGGTTCCTGCCACGCGTGTGGGGGGTGCCCTGCGGGAAGCTGGAACCGGGCGAGAGTCCGCGCGACGGCGTGCTGCGCGAGCTGAAGGAGGAGACCGGACTGCTCGGCCACGTCGTGCGCAAGGTCGGCGAGTCCTCCTTCGTCAGCCAGTACCGAGGCCACGAGGTCAAGAACTGGCAGGACAACTTCCTCGTCAGCCCGCTCAGCTTCGACGTGACGCTGCCCCACCCCGACCAGGACCACCGCTGGCTCACCCCCGGTGAGCTGGACACGGTCGAGATCGACGACTACAACCGCGAGATCGTGGGCCAGGCGCTGAGCCGCCTGCGCATCCGCTGACGGCGCGGCCCCGGCCGCCTAGGAGCGCGCCAACTCCTCGCTCCCACCGATCAGTTCGGCGAGCACCCGCAGCTCCGCCAGATACTCCGCCACCTCCAGCGGCTCCTTCACGTACGCCTGCGCCCGCCCGTCCCGGCCGCCGCCCGTGAACACGTCCGTGTAGCGCCGCCGACCCGCGCCCGTCTCCAGGAACAGCGTCACCGCCGCGCCCGGCGAGGCGCACCACGCCCGGTGCAGCGCGTACGACGGCAGCGCGTAGCCACTGCCCGCCGCGTACTCGGCGGTCTGCGTCAGCCGCAGCCGGGCCCGCCCCGCGGGCTCCAGGAGCCAGTCGCTGAACTCCGCCGACAGCGACTCGCGGTAGCGCGCCGCCGCCAGCGGGCCGTCGCCCGCCGTCTCGTACAGCTCCATGCCGAGGGTGCCGCGCACCACGAACGAGGCCAGCGCGGAACGGTGGTTGTGGATGTCCTCGCGGCCCGCCCGGTGCGAGCCGGGGTGCCAGACGTGCGCGCGCAGCATGTGCCGGGTGTCGACGGAGAGGAGCAGGAGCTTGTCGAAGCCGAGGACGTGCCGGTACGAGAGCCGCGCGCACCCCGAGGGGTCACCGACACCCGCCGCGAGCTCCGCCACCAGCGCCGAAAGCCGCCCCGGGGAGCCCAGTTCGGCGACGACCGCGCGCGCCGCCCGCACCAGGTCCTCCTCGTCGGGGCCGTCGAGGCCGTCGGGCCCGGCAAGGCCGACGAACCCGTCGAGGGACCCCTCGATCAGCCGCCTGGCCCGCAGCACGTGCCGACCACCCATGCGGTCACTCCGCCTTCCGCTCCTTCCGCGACCCGCCCGCCGGGATGCGGAGCCGGAGTTCAGCGGTCCGGCTGATACATCCATACGGCATGCGCCCGCAGCGCCGAAAGGCCCTGATAGGTCATCCACAGGGGACGGCCGAGATCGTGCCCGTCCCAGTTCCAGATGCCGTCGTCCTGCTGGCGCAGCACACCGGCGACCGCGTCCGTGAGCAGCGTCCGCCACGCCTCCTCGCGGTCCTCGGCCACGGCGATCTCCCAGGCCCCGGGCGTCAGGAGGGCGCGCACCATCCACGCGGCCGTGAAGTGCCGCACGAAGAGGACCTCTTGGCGCCAGGAGTCCTGCGGGTGCGGGCGGCGCACCTCCTCCTGCGTGTTGCGCAGGTCCGCGCACTCCTCGTGCTGCGGCAGCGGGCAGGAGAGGAGCCAGCGGATGCCGTCTTCGCGCGCGGCCCGGGTGTTGCCGTCCTCGCCGAGGACGCGGGCCGCGCGGTCCAGGGCGACGACGGCCTGCGCCGTGTGCGCGGGCGAGGGCCGCGTGGTGTGCGCCGCGGGCCCGCGCAGGGCCGGGCCCCAGCAGCGGCGGTGCTCGCGGGCGGGGTCGGTGATGGTCCGGTCTACCAGCTCGTCCCGCAGCCGGGCGATGGCCGGGGAGTCGGGCGCCGCGCGCAGCATGCCCCGAAGGACCGTCGTCACCACATGCGTGCGGGCCAGCCCGGACGGCTCCAGGCCCGGGGTGAAGCGGGCCGCGCAGCGCGCCGCCTCGTCCGCGAGCCGCGCCGGGTCCGCGCCCGCGCGGGCGAGCGCGCCGAGGACCAGAGCCGTCACCTCGGGGCGCGGCACCGACCCCTGGGAGCGGGCGGCCCAGCCGCCGTCGGGCAGCCGCTGCCGCCACAACGTCTCCACCAGCTCCGAAGGGCTCAACCTGCCGTCCTGCACGCCGAGTTCGAGCACGAGGTGCAGTCCGTACGCGGTGCCGGTGGGCGTGGGCCGCACCGGCAGGGTCTGCTCGTCGAGGGCGTGCGGCCAGCCCTTCAGGAGGCCCCGGTCGGGATCGTCGAGGACGGCCAGCTCGGCGTGCAGGGTGCGGTGAGTGGCGGCGGCGAGTGCCGGGAAGGGGCCGGGGGCGTGGGCGGAGCCGGTCGCCGCGCCGGTGCCCGGGGCGCGCGGCGCGGTCGGCGCCCCGCCGTCGTCCGTGCCCGTCCGGGCGCGCAGCAGCGCCGCCGCGAGCCAGGCCGCCAGGCCCGTGCCGACGCCGCTGACAGCCGCGATGCCGTACCGCGCGGCGTCCGCGGACAGCTCCTGCGGCAACACGCCCACCAGGGACTGGAACACGGCGTACCCCGCGGCGGCGCAGCCGAAGCCGCCGAGCCAGCCCACGAACCGGCCCTGGCGCGAATCACCCGGGGGCGGCGGCCCGGGATCCGGCCGGACCGGGCTGCGGCCCAGCTGCTGCTGTGACACGGGATGTTCCCTCCCCCCAGGGCGGCGCGTGGGTCGTCGTCATTCCCAGTCTAGGCGGCCGCAATCGTGTTTCTCCGGGTCAGGAAGGGTCCGGTGCCCGGTGGCCGCGGGGCGCGCCGCCCCGTTCAGTCTTCTCTCACCGCCCCCGTTCGGCCATGGTGAAGGTGAAGGCGAACTCCGCGGGCGCCGCCGGGAGTTCGTGCCGCGGCAGCACCCCGGGGCCGCACGACTGCGAGCCGATGCCGCGCTGCCCGTGGTCGAGGTGCACCCACACCGTGGGGCCCGGCCTCAGATCCGTGCGGTGGGCCGCCGCGTCCAGCTCCGCGCTGCTCCAGCGCCGGGCCGTGAACCAGAACTCGGGGTCGCCGACGATCCGCACCCCGTCGCCGTCGAAGTCGTCGCGCAGCTCGGCCCAGCGGACGTCGGCGCGGGCGCCGTTCTCCTGCGGCCGGACGTACGGCGTCTGCATCCGGTCCACGTGTGTGTACCAACGGCTCACGACGGACGCCGACTTGGTGTCCGGGTAGGCCTCCCCGGGCCCGCCGCCGAACCAGTGCGCGTGGCCGAGCGCGGCGGGCAGCCCGAGCCGGACGCCGAGCCGGGGCAGCGGCACCTGCCAGTCGCCCTCCGGCGTCACCGACACCGCGAGCCGCAGGGCCGAGCCGTCGGACGTCCAGCGGTAGACGGTGCGGAGCGCCAGGTCGCGGGCGGCCGGGGCGACCCGGGTGCGGACAGTGAGCCCGTCGGCGTCCGACTCGACGTCGTCCAGGCGGTGTTGCATCCGGTCCAGGCCGAGCTTCCGCCACAGCGGGCCGTGGCGGGTGTCGGGCTGCCAGGGCGCGCCGTCGTCGTTGTCGGTGGGCGCCCGCCACACGTCGAGGCGCGGGGCGGCGGTCAGGGTGAGGTCGGCCAGGGCGCGCAGCTCGCCGGTGCGGGCGTCGAAGCGGCCGGGGCCGATGCCGAGGTCGTAGCCGCGGCGGCGCGGGCGTTCGCCGGTGGCGACGGGGACGGGCGGGCGCGGGGTGACGGCGAAGTCGGCGCGGGCCACGACGTGGTCGAGGGAGGTCCAGTTGGTCTCCTCGCAGACCATCGCCGACACGTGCAGCCGGATCTCCGCGCCGCCCGGCGCCGGCGGCGGGTCGGGCAGCTTCAGCTCGATGCTCTCGCCGGGGCCCAGCTCGGGCGGCACGTCCAGCGGGCCCGACACCGGGTGCGCCGGGCCGTCCGAGAGGTACGTCCACTCGAACGCGAGGTCCGCCAGGTCCGCGAAGTCGTACAGGTTGGTCACCGACACCGTGCCGGACACGGGGTCGTAGGTGAACCGCACCGGCTGGATCACCTGCTTGTAGTCGAGGAGCCCAGGGGACGGCGTCCGGTCGGGGAAGCACAGGCCGTCGCAGACGAAGTTCCCGTCGTGCAGCTCCTCGCCGAAGTCGCCGCCGTAGGCGTACCCGAACGCCGGGTGCCGCAGGCCGTGGTCGATCCACTCCCAGATGAAGCCGCCCTGCAGCCGCTCGTACCGCTCGAACAGGTCCTGGTACTCGCGCAGGCCGCCGGGGCCGTTGCCCATGGCGTGCCCGTACTCGCAGAGGACGAAGGGCAGCCGACGGCGCGCCTCGGGTCCCTCGTCCTCGCCCCGTCCGATGCGTTCGACCTCGGCGTGGTCGGCGTACATGCGGGAGTACATGTCGGTGTCCCCGCAGGAGGGGTCGCCCTCGTAGTGGAGGAGCCGGTCCGGGTCGCGGTCGCGGATCCAGGCGGCCATCGCGCTGAGGCCCGCGCCCGTGCCGCACTCGTTGCCGAGCGACCAGATGATCACCGAGGGGTGGTTCTTGTCCCGCTCGACGGTGCGGGCCGCGCGGTCCAGGAGGGCCGGGGTCCAGCGGTCGTCGTCGGCGGGGTTGCCGCGCCAGCCCAGCATCGTGAAGCCGTGCGTCTCCAGGTCGCACTCGTCGATCACCCACAGGCCCAGCTCGTCGCAGAGGTCGAGGAAGGCGGGGTGCGGCGGGTAGTGGGAGGTGCGGACGGCGTTGATGTTGTGCTGCTTCATCAGCTGGACGTCCGCGCGCATCGTGGCGAGGTCGAGGGCGCGGCCCTTCTCCGGGTGGAACTCGTGCCGGTTCACGCCCCGGAACAGCAACGGCCGCCCGTTCACCGTGATCAGCCCGTCGGTGAGGGCGACCGTCCGGAATCCCACCCGCAGCGGGATCCGCTCGCCCGCCGTGGTCAGCTCCGCGTCGTAGAGCCGGGGCAGCTCCGCCGACCACGGCTCGACCGGCACGGTCACGCTCTGCCCGGTCGCGACGTCCACGCCCAGCTCCGGCACCGTCACCCGGCCCGGCACGTCGGAGTCCACCCGCAGCGTGCCCGTGCCCGCCTCGTGGTCGTACGAGGCGTGCGTGAAGAAGTCCCGCGCCGCGCCCTCGGGCCGGTGCAGGAGCGTGACGTCCCGGAAGATGCCGGGCAGCCACCACTGGTCCTGGTCCTCCAGGTACGACCCCGACGACCACTGGTGCACGCGCACGGCGAGGACGTTGCTCCCGGGCCGCAGCAGGTGCCCCACCGCGAACTCGTGGGGGAGCCGCGACCCCTTGAAGTCCCCGAGCGGAGTGCCGTTCAGCCACACCCGCGCACACGACTCGACCCCGTCGAACCGCAGCACGGCGTCCCCGTCCGCGGGCCACCCCTCGGGCAGGTCGAATCCGCGCAGGTGGTCACCCGTCGGGTTCTCCGTCGGCACCCGCGGCGGGTCGACGGGGAACGGATACATCTGGTTGGTGTAGATGGGCGCGCCGTGGCCCTGCAGAACCCAGTGCCCGGGCACGACGACCTCGTCCCAGGCCGCGGCGTCGAAATCGGCGGCGGCGAACGACTCGTCGAGCCCGTACGCGCCGGGGGAGAGCCGGAACCGCCAGCTCCCGTTCAGTGAGAGCACGGCTGCGTCCGAGCCCGCGTACCACGCGCGGGGTGCGAGACCGCCGGTGCCGGGGGACACGTCCTCGTGGTGGGGAAGTTCCATGGGTCCATCACAACCCGCGGAAGGTGCGGTCTCAATTCTTTGCGTCGGCAGGTTGTTGGATTCTTGGCCGGTCGTTTGGACCGAACGGCGCCGCGGGCCCGCGCTCCGCGCGGACGGCCGCCGCGCGGAGCGAGCTCTCAGCCCCGGTCGAGGTCGGCGTACACCACGATCTGCCACGCGAGGACCCCGACGGCCGCGGTCTCCGCCCCCGAGACCGCGAGCAGCGGCCAGGTGAGGTGGCCGTTGGCCCAGAAGGCGGTCAGCGCGGCGAGCGGCGAGACGGTGAAGGCCAGCAGGTCCACGGCGAGCTGCAGTGCCTTGCGCGAGCCCCGGCGCCGGTCGTCGCGGTGGGCGGACTCCCAGCCGAGGATCTCCTCGTCCAGGTCGAGGACTTCGGCCAGGCGCGGGGCGAGCGTGGTGCGCACATGGCGGCCGATGGCGGAGATCTTCTCGTCGTTGACGAGGTACGTCCAGCCGAGCAGCAGCGCGATCGGCGGGAGCAGAAGCAGGAGCGCCAGATGGTCGTCCCCGCGCATCGTCGAGGCGATGACGGCGGCCGTGGCGGCGAGCATCGCGTACAGGAGGTTGTCGCGCAGCCGGATGCGGCCGGTCTGCTCCGCCTTCAGCTGTTCGTACTCGGTCAGCAGTACGCGTCCGAGGGTCACCTCGTCCGGCTCCGCCATCCTGCCTCCGTCCGTTCGGGGTCGGTGGGCTCAGCCCGGTCTCACAGCAGGTGGGGGAGCAGGGTGCAGAACACCTCCGCCGCGTTGCGGGCGGCGACGGCGTGGTGGCGGTCGTCCTTGTCGGGGCCCGCCGCGTCCGACATCCCGCGGACCGTCAGCCACGGCTCGGGGGAGCGGTCGTGGGCGGGGCCCGCGTACACGGCCTCGGCGAGGCCCGCGCCCTCCGTCTCCACCGCGAGGACCTTCTCGTTGTACTGGCGCAGATAGGCGCGCTCGGCCGCGTCGGTGTCGGCGAGGACGGCCTCGCCCGAGCCGATGAGACCGCGCAGCGCCCGGTGCTCCCCGGACCAGGGCAGCCGCCACGGCTCGCCGTGCTCCGTGAAGAAGTCGTTGACGGCGTGCTGCACCTCGGCGGCGATCGGGTGGCTGCGGCCGCGCCGCCGGATCCCCTCGGGCGTCACCTTGCGGGGTTCGTAGTGCACGACCTCCTGCGCCACGACGACATCGCCCAGGACCAGGTCCGGGTGGACGGCTCCGGCGATGCCGACGAGAGCGAGGAAGCGCGGAGCGTACGCGGCGCGCAGGGCCGCCACCGCACTGCCCGCCGACAACTGGCCCGGGTGCAGCGACTGGGTGACTGCGACCCGCACCGGGCGGCCCGCGTCGGCCCAGCGGAACTCGCGGAACCGCTCGCGGCGCGCGGTGACCGTCTTGCGCTGGGTGCCGCGCAGGGAGAGCGCGTCGATGAGGGCGCGGGTCTCCACCGAGAGGACCGTGACCACGCCCAGGTCCCAGGTCTCCGGCTCCGGTCCGGGCGGAGTCCGGGCGCTCTCGGGGCCGGTGGCGGGGGACCCCGTCACGCTCGTGTTCTCGCCCATGGCGACGCCCCCGGAGAGGTCGATCCGGTTGCCGGAGCCGGTGCTGATGATCCCGTTGTTCCGCACGGTGTTCCTCCCGGGATCACTTGCCGACGCTCGTGTTCTCGCCCATGGCCACGTCCGCCAGGTTGATCTGGTTGCCGGAGCCGGTGCTGATGACCCCGTTGTTGAGGATGGCCGTGGCCCGGCGCCGGAACTCGGAGGTGTCCACGCCGCGCTCGGTGAGGTAGTCCCCGACCGTCGAGAGCAGCCGCTGCTCGATGATCTTCAAGTGCTTCACGACGTCGAAGGTCTGGAAGTAGTTCTCGTCGGCGCCGATGGCCGCCAGCTCGCGCGCGCTGTAGTCGGCGCCGATGTCCCGCCCCCGCTTGAGCTGCGCCACGGTGACATCGCTCCCGGCGCCGAGCGCGCCGAGCAGGGGCAGCGGCGCCCGCAGCAGCCGCACGGGCGCGAGCGGGATGTCCCGGATGCGGCCGCCGGCCAGCGCGGCCGCGCGCAGCGTCGCCAGCGTGCCCGTGCCGCCGATGGTGTCGACGATCTGATAGGCGAGCCGGGTCGGCGCGAGGGCCCGGCTGCTGAACTCGATGTACATCGTGCGCCCTTGCAGTGACACGTGCACGAAGACGGTGGTCACCACCTCGCCGCCCCAGGACTCCACCTGGCACGTCAGATAGTGCCTGACCGTCTCCTGCGGGCGGTCCAGGACCCGCTCGACGAGCCCGGCACGGGCGGCCGGCTCCAGGTCGTCCGCGTAACCGCGCGCGTAACGGCCCGCCACGAAGAGGGAGTCGAGCACCCGCAGCCCCGGCAGCCGGGTCTCGGGGTCCTCCTCGGTGTCGAGCGCCGTGATCGCGCGCCGCAGCTCCTCAACCAACTCCCGGGTGGCGAACGGCTTCTTCTCGAACTCGACGTCCTTGTCGACGCCGAGCGGCTTGGCCTCGACCAGACGCTGCGCGAACGACCAGGTGCGCAGGCCGCTGCCGCTGCCGACGAAGGGGCTCGTGCCCGAGTACACCACCAGGGGGTGCCGCTGCTGGTTCTCGATCACGGCGAGGCGGCCGCGGGTGCGCGGACGGCGAGGATCGGTGCCGCGGGCGCGCAGCCGGTTCACGGCGAGCTGGCGCAGCGTGCCGAGCACCGCGAGGACGGCGCAGAGCGTCAGGGCGATCACGGCGGCCATGAGGAACACGCCGTCGTCCCCGCTCCCTTTGACTCCCGCGACCACGCCCGCGGTGACGAGGGCGGCGATGACGAGGTCGTAGCCGATGGTCCTGCGCCACCGGGGCGCGTCCGTATCCGGAGCCGTTCCGTCGGTGAACCTCTGCCCCAGGGCCCGGACGGACCGCGTGGCGTACGTGATCACCGCGATCGCGAGGCCGACGTCCAAGAGCACCACGGCGGCGAGGAGCGCGGGGAGCGGATAGAGCAGGATCGCCGCGCAGCACAGCGTGAGCAGCACCGCGTCGCCGACGGTGGACAGCCACCAGGCGCGCCACGCGTGCGTCACGACGGGCACCAGGTCGTAGCCGTACGACGGCGCGACCCGGCGTTTGCGGGCGTTGTACACCCGGTGCAGGACGGCGTCGCGGAACCCGGGGTCCAGGTACACCCCGGCGCACAGGCGCCGCGTCGCGGTGCGGTCCGGTATCTCGATGCCCACGTTGGGTGGGGCGGGTGTTTCAGGCGTCGTCATACGTCCCCCGTAAGTGCTCCGCCCGAGAGAGAGCCCACCAGCATATCGACGGTACGGGGGCGTGTCAGGGCGGGAACACGTCAGGATCGATGACTGAACTGGCTTGAGTGGAGGGGGAGTTGGATGCTTTCGAGGTGGCGTGGTCCTCGGGTGGCGCCGGGTGCGGAACGGGCCTGGGCCGGACGGCCGGAGGAGGCCGAATAAATAGGTGGCGGCCCGACGGAGGCGGGAGCTACAGTCAACGCGTTCCTCGGCGGAAGCGAGACGCGACCGCCGTCGTCGGCTGAGCAGGTTCCCAGGAGGTGTGATCAATGGCTGTCGTTGCGAACGATGCTGCCCGCATCCAGACGTTCATCCACATCACCTCCGTGGTCTCCGGCTGACCTCTCTCGTCCTTCGCCGCGCCCGTCCGGCGCGTGGGCCGGGGCCACCCTGTGAAGGGTTCCCCTTGTCTTTCCCCACGTTTCACTCTGCTGCGGATTCCTCTGCTGCTGATTCCGCTTCCGCCGCCTCCTCGGCCCTCTCCGGGTCCGCCGTGTCCTCCCTCCAGCCGTACGGCTGGGACGAGGACTGGGCCGCGGCCTTCGCCCCGTACGCGGCGCAAGGGCTGCTCCCCGGACGCGTCGTCCGCGTCGACCGGGGCAGCTGCGACCTCGTCGTCACCGAGGAAGGCGTCATCCGCGCCGACACCACCTACGTCACCCCGCACGACCCCCTGAAGGTCATCTGCACGGGCGACTGGGCGGCCGTCGACGCACCCGGCGGCGACCCCCGCTACGTACGGGCCTACCTGCCGCGCCGCACCTCCTTCGTGCGGTCCACCTCGTCCAAGCGGTCCGAGGGACAGATCCTCGCGGCCAACGTCGACCACGCCGTCATCGCGGTGTCCCTCGCTGCCGAGCTCGACCTCGGCCGCATCGAGCGGTTCCTCGCGCTCGGCTGGGAGTCCGGCGCCCAGCCCGTCGTCGTCCTCACCAAGGCCGACCTCGTGCCCGACGCCACCGCCCTGTCGTACCTCGTCGAGGACGTGGAGACGACCGCGCCCGGCGTGCAGGTGCTGCCCGTCAGCGCCGCCGACGGCGACGGCGTCGACGTCCTCGCCGCGGTGATCTCCGGCGGTACGTCGGTGCTCCTCGGGCAGTCCGGCGCGGGCAAGTCGACCCTCGCCAACGCGCTCGCCGGGGCCGAGATCATGGACGTCCAGGCGATCCGTGACGTCGACGGCAAGGGACGGCACACCACCACCACCCGCAACCTCCTCGTCCTGCCCGGCGGCGGCGTCCTCATCGACACGCCGGGACTGCGCGGGGTCGGCCTCTACGACGCCGGGACCGGCGTCGGCCAGGTCTTCGCCGAGATCGAGGAACTCGCCGAGGGGTGCCGCTTCCAGGACTGCGCGCACGAAGCGGAGCCCGGCTGCGCGGTGCTCGCCGCCCTTGAGGACGGCACACTCCCCGAGCGGCGGCTTGACAGCTACCGGAAGCTGATCCGGGAGAACCAGCGCATCGTCGCCAAGACCGACGCCCGGCTGCGGGCCGACATCCGTCGTGAGTGGAAGCGGCGGGGGGCCGAGGGGAAGGCGGCGATGGAGGCCAAGCGGGGGCGCTTGCGCTGAGCATGTGCGGCGGGGCGCGGTGGTTCTTCGGCCGCGGGGGCGGTGGGGGCTGGTCGCGCGGTTCCCCGCGCCCCTTGCGGGGCCCGGTCGGCCGCCCGCCCCGTCGCCCGCCGGGGGCAGCGGTCGGTGAGCGTGGTGTCCGATTTCCGCTAGCAGCCGCGTCTCGTCCGGCTCACACTGGATGACGTGAGCGATCAAGACACCAGGTACGAGGCCGTCCGCAGCCGCGACGCCCGTTTCGACGGCGAGTTCTTCTTCGCCGTCGAGACGACCGGCATCTACTGCCGGCCGAGCTGCCCGGCGGTCACGCCCAAGCGCAAGAACGTCCGCTACTACCCGACGGCCGCCGCCGCGCAGAGCAACGGCTTCCGCGCCTGCCGCCGCTGCCGCCCCGACGCCGTGCCCGGCTCAGCCGAGTGGAACGTCCGCGCCGACGTGGTCGGCCGGGCCATGCGGATGATCGGGGACGGCGTCGTCGACCGCGAGGGCGTCGGCGGCCTCGCCGTCCGCCTCGGCTACAGCGCCCGCCAGGTCCAGCGCCAGCTCACCGCGGAGCTGGGCGCGGGCCCGGTCGCGCTCGCCCGGGCGCAGCGCGCGCACACCGCCCGCGTGCTGCTCCAGACCACCGAACTGCCCGTCACGGAGATCGCGTTCGCCGCGGGATTCGCGAGCGTACGGCAGTTCAACGACACCATCCGGGCCGTGTACGAACTGACGCCCACCGGCCTGCGCGCCGCCGCGCCCAAGCGGGGCGGCGGCCGCGGC
Source organism: Streptomyces sp. NPDC127108 (assembly GCF_042677545.1). NCBI lineage: Bacteria > Bacillati > Actinomycetota > Actinomycetes > Kitasatosporales > Streptomycetaceae > Streptomyces > Streptomyces sp. NPDC127108. Next base: position 263,303 of record NZ_JBHXTE010000002.1, read on the forward strand.
ACCCCGTCCGCCGGGATCCCGCTGCGCCTCGCCCACCGCGGCCCCTACCAGGCCGCCGCCGTCTTCGACCTGCTCGCCCACGAGGCGCTGCCCGGCGTGGAGGACGTCAGCGGGGTGCGGGGCGCCCGGACGTACCGGCGCACGCTGCGGCTGCCGTACGCCTCCGGGATCGTCGCTGTCGAGGAGCGCGACGCGCGCAAGGGCTCCGACACCCACCGCTGCGGCTGGCTGGAGGCCCGCATCCACCTCACCGACCTGCGCGACCTGACCACCGCGGTGCAGCGCCTGCGCGGCCTCTTCGACCTGGACGCCGACCCGTACGCCGTCGACGAGCGCCTGTCCGCCGACCCCCGCCTCGCCCCCCTCGTCCGGGCCCGCCCCGGCCTGCGCTCGCCGGGCGCGGCCGACCCGGAGGAGTTCGCGGTGCGCGCGGTCGTCGGCCCGGAGCGGGCGCGCCGCCTCGTCGTCGAGCACGGCACGCCGCTGCCGTCGCCGTGCGGCACGCTCACCCATGTCTTCCCCGCGCCGGAGGCCCTCGCCGGACACCTCCCGCTCGCGGCCGCCCTCACCGACGGCACGGTGCGCCTGGACGCGGGCGCCGACCGCGACGACGCCGAGCGGCAGCTGCGCGCGGTCGCCGGTGTCGACGCGGTGGCGGCCGCCGCCATCCGGACGCGGGCCCTGGGCGACCCGGACGTGGCCCCGCCGGGGGAGCCGGTGCCGGACGCGTGGCGGCCCTGGCGTTCGTACGCGGTACGTCATCTGCGTACGGGACACGCGGGGGCGGACGTCGAGGAGGCCCGACTGCTCACGGCCTAGGGGTCTGCCCCCGGCGGGCCCGTCGCATCGTGTACCAGCCCGCCGCCGTCAGGGCCGCCGCGAGTGCCGCGGCGCCGCCGACGGTCTGCCCGGTGGAGGCCAGGCTGCCGTCCGACCCCGCGTCGCCGGTGTCACCGATGGCGCCGCCCGAGCCGCCCGAGCCGCCGGATCCCGTCGTGCCGGAGCCGCCCGCGTCCCCGGACCCGCCGGAGTCCGAGCCGCCCGCCGAGCCGCCCCCGCCGGAACCGCCGTCGTCCGTCCCGCCGTTGCCGTTGCCGTCACCGCCCCCGGGCCCGTCGCCGTCGGCGAAGGTCACCGGCACCCGGACGTCCTGCGAGCGGTCGCCGGGCAGGGTGTGGTCCGCGCGGGTCGCGAGGACGCAACGCGTGGTGCGGCAGTCCGTGGAGCCGTCCTTGGCGTCGACGGTCAACTCGACCTCGAACGAGCCGTCCTTGCCGTAGGGGACGGCCAGGTCCGCCCCGTGCGGCGGCGGGTTGTTCGAGATCCACGCCGACGCCTTCGAGCCGCCGTCCGTGGCCGCGCCGCCCACGCAGGGCGTCGGTGCCTTGCCGGGACCGTTGTCGACGCACAGGGCCACGTAGATGCCCTTCTTCTCGTCGTAGCCCGCGCCCGTGACGGTCAACTGCTGTTTCTTGGGAGCCAGTTCGTTCACCGGGGTGACGGTGAGCCGCTGGCCCCCGGGGCCGGTCGCCGAGCCCTCGTCGCCCGGTTTCCCGCGGATCTTGAGGGTGGCGGGCTCCGAGTGCGCCGTACCGGCGTCGTTGCTGAACTCGGCGCGGTAGCGGTGTCCGTCCTGCCGCGCGCGGGCGGTGAAGGTGTACGAGGGCTTCGTGGCGCCCTCGACCTCGGTCCAGGACCTGCCGCCGTCCGTGCTCCGCTGCCAGCGCACGGTGGGCTCGGGGGAGCCCTCCGCCCGGGCGGTGAGCGTGACCTCGGCCCCGTCGTCGGCGCTCACGTCGGCGGGCGACGCGGTGACCTTCGGCGGGGTGTTCCGCTCGATCCGGGTGATCCGGTTCTGGGCCGGGCTCGTCACGAACACCTCGGCGCCGCCCGGCGCCACCGCCACGGCGGCGTAGCCGAGTTGGGCCTCGTTGCCGGGCAGCGGGACGGGCTCGGCGACCGGCTTCAGGGTGCCGGTGTCGAGGACCGTCAGCGAGCCCCGGCCGTCGTAGTCGGGCGCGCCCGGGTCGCCGACGTCCTGCCGGGCGACATAGGCCCGGGAGCCGTCGAAGGCCACGTCCCGCGCCAGGTCCTTGCCGTCGACGGTGCCGCGCGCCACGCCGTCCGGGCCGAACACCATCACCTTGTCCTGCCGGCCGACCCACACCGAACCGGTCGCCGGGTCGACGGCCGTGAAGCCCTCCGTCCCTTCCTTGACGGGGAGTTCGACGGTCTTCGTCACGGTGAAGGAAGTGGTGTCGATCCGGTACAGCTTGTTCTGCGCGAGGTCCGCCGACCACACCGCCTTCCGTGCGGCGTCGACGGCGAACTGTCCGGCGCCCGGCAGCGTCAGCGTCCGTTTCGCCGCCCCCGTGGCCGTCTCGACCTCCGTCAGGACGGCGCCCTGCGCCACCAGCGTCGTCCCGTCCGTGACTCCGGGCCCGACGTCGGTGACCTTGGCGCCCGCGAGCCAGACGCCCTTGGCCTCCGGGTCGCCGTCCTTGGCCGTGCCGAGGCCCTTGAGCGGATAGTGGAAGACCACGCCGTCGCCCGGGAGCGGCGCGGCGATCTTGCGCACGGCCGACTCGCGGGGCACGCCGTTCGAGCCGGGCGCCTTGGCGGTGCGGCCGCGCACCGCGCCGCTGGACCGGTCGAGCACGTACAGGCCCATCTCGTTGACGTCCGCCGTCCCCGCGTCGTCGTCGGAGCCGACGTACAGCTTCTTCGAGTCGGGGTGGATCGTGACGTCGAGCGGTCTTCCGGCCGTCGTGAAGTCGCCGGTGCGCCGGTAACTCACCTTCTCCTCGGCGGAGTCGGGGTCACCGGTGCCCTCGGGGCCCGCGGGTGCGAAGCCCGTGCCGAGGGCGGCGAGCGTCAGCGCCGACGCGGCCAGCAGCGAGGTGCGTCTCATCGCGTGGGTGTCCGGCCTACTGGAAGGTGACCGGGATGTGCACGTCGTACTTGCGGTCGCCGGAGTCGAAGTGGTCGGCGCGCGTCACGATCGCGCACTCCACGGTCTCGCCGCACACCTGGCCGTTGCCCAGATCGGCCTTCACGTGGATTTTCACGGAGAAGCTGCCGCCCGTGCCGAAGCGGGAGCTGTTCGGCACGGTGCCGCCGCCGACGTTGGACACCCAGTGCGAGGCGCCGGTCGTGCCGGACTGGTCCTGGCCGCCCAGGCACGGGGTCGGCTTGTTGGCGCCGGGCGCCCCGTTGACGGCGCACAGGCCGACGTACACGCCCTGCCCGGTGTTGTAACCGGTGCCGGAGACCGTGACGTTGGCGCCCCCGGCCGCAGCGGAGTCCGGCCCGGTCAGCTGGAGGTTGTACGTTTTGCCGCCGTCGGTGATGGTGCGCTTGGCCGTGACGTCGGCCGCCGCCGCGGATCCGGCGAAGGCGGCGGTGAGCGCGGCGGCGGCGAGGGCGGTGACGCAGGCGCGGACGTGAGTGCGGGTGGGCATGGTGGACGGCACCTCTCTGGGTGTCAGGGAAGAGGCACGCCCGAGCGAGCCTCGACTTAGGTAAGGCATACCTAAGTCGTTTCGGCTCTTGGTGTCAACGCCCCGTCAGCTCGCGGGCAGCCCCCATCTCGGCGCGTCGGCGCCCGGTTTGACCGGCCTGATCCGCAGGTCGGGGCGGTCTCCCCGGGCCGTGATCAGCGCCGAGCCGCCCTTGCCGATGGTGATGCGGAGCGCGCCGCCGCCCGCGTCCTCGTACGGCAGCGGCCGCCCCCGCGCGTCCCGCACCTCGACCGGACCCGCGATGCCGTGCCGCACGACGCACGGCGCGCCCGCCTCGCTCACCAGGCGCACCCACCGCGTCGCCCCCCGCTCCCGCACCGCGCTGAGCAGGAACGCCCCCTGGGTGCGGAAGTCGTGGACCACCAGGTCCGGCCACGCGGCGGGCAGCGCGGGGAAGACGCGGATGACGTCGCCCCAGGACTGGCAGACCATGTCGTGCAGCGACTGCGCGGCCGACAGTGGGGTCTCGATGACCGGGCCCGACTCCTTGTACATGGTGTTCGCCTGGATGAAGCGGCTCATCAGCTGACCCAGGTATTTGAGCGCGTCCTCGCCCTTGCCGAGCAGCGCCGAGATCGACGCGGCGCCCGTGAACGTGTAGCCCTGGAGGGCTCCTTCGAAGTCCACCCAGTGCGCGAGGGACTTCTCGATCAGCGCCTTCTCGGCGGGCGCCCGGCCCGTCACCTCGTACAGCGGATAGACCGCGAGGAGGTGGGAGTAGTGGCGGTGCGACTTCGCGAAGGGGATGTCGGCACCGATCATGTAGCCGTTCGCGTCGGTGGGGTACGCGACGAGCCTCGCCAGGACCTCGCGCCAGCGTGGCGCCAACTCGTCCTCCACGCCCAGGAGTTCGGCCGCTTCCAGGAGTGTGCGGCAGCCCCACGTGAGGAGCATCAGGTCGTAGTTGCAGTCCCTGCTGTTGCCGCCGTACTCGGGCGAGAAGGTCGCCGGGAGGTGCAACTTGCCGTCCGGGCCCGGCTGGAGGAAGTGCAGGTAGTAGTTCACGGCGCCGCGCAGGAGCGGGAAGAGGACGTCGCGCAGGATCGCGGTGTCCATGGTGTGGCGGTAGCTCAGCCAGACGTTGTGCAGCGCCCAGGTGAGGTTGCCGACCTCGGGGGTCGGAGGGTCCTGGCCCGGAACGCCCACGCCGTAGCCGCCGCCCGTGACCGAGGCGCCGTTGACCAGACGGGTGTCGGTGGTGCGCGGCACGCCGAGGGAGTCCGCACGGTAGGGCGCGGCGACCTCCTTGGCGAGGTTGTCCCGGAACTCGCTCAACGCCCGGGTGACGGCGTCGAGTTCGAGGTGGTTGGCGCCGTGGATCAGCCAGTACTCCAGCTGCACGTTCAGGTTCCACCAGGTGTTCGGCCACGGCGTCGGCTCCAGCCAGGGCCCGCAGGTCGCCATCACCGGGGCGTCGCGGCGGGCGGCCGCCGCCGTCTTGTAGAGCTGGATCCAGTAGAAGCGCTGCATGCGGGCGTCCGGCAGCGACAGGAAGCTCTTGCGGTAGTAGGCGTCCCACCAGGCGCGGTGCGGCGCGGCCAGCGTGTCGTACGGCAGCCGGGCGGCGGCCCGCACGGCGCGCACCGCCCGGTCGCGGGCCGTGGCCTTGGGGTGCGAGTGCGCCACGTGGACGTACAACGTCCTTGCCCCGCCCCATCGTTGCTCGCGCCAGGCGGTGACGTGCTGCCCGCCCGCGAGCAGCGGCTGCACGGCGGCCGACACCCCGTCGTGGCTCTCCCTACGCGCGGGCGGATTGCCCTCGTAGCCCGTCGGCAGCGGCTTGAAGGCGGCGCGCGGGCTGATCGCCTCCGCCGGGTGGAACACCCAGCGGAAGCCGCGCTCGCCCGCGCTCGCCGTCACCTCCACGGCGAGGACCGAACGCGAACTGTGCACGTGCGCGCGGACGCGGAGCGTGCCCCGGTCCGTGGTGAGCGTCCCCGTCAGCTCGGCGTCGCGCAGCCGCAGCCGCCAGTCGAGGCCGGTGATCGCCCCGACGGGCTCCAGGGTGAAGTGGCCGATCGGCAGCCGGGCGAGCCCGAAGAGCGAGCCGAACTCCGGGCGGTGGTCCTGGACCTCGGAGTGCTGCACGTTGAACCGGACGGCCGCCTGCTCGCGGCCCGGCTCCGCGTAGATCCCGGAGCCGAGGAAGCCGTTGCCGAGGAACGGGCCCTCGTACCAGGTCCTCGGCATCCGCCGCCAGACCATGTCCGCGTCGTCCAGGACGGTGCGCCAGGGGTCGGGCGCGGCACGCTCCGGCTCCCGTGTGCCGGCCGCCGCGGCCCGCGCGGGCAGTCCGCCGACGAGGGCCGCCCCGCCGATCGCGGGTCCGGTGGCGAGCACGGCTCTTCTGGAGGGGCTGGGCATCAGGCCTCCTGGCCAAGTCATCGGAGGTATCTGCCGCTGAAAGCTAGAGATGACGTACGGGTACGTCAATGAGAAAGGAGAGATCCGATGTAAAAGAGCCGCAGTGATAAAGAGCCGCGGTGAAGTGAGCCGGGGCGAAGCGAGCCGCAGTGAAATGAGCCCTCAGCCGCCCCAGACCGCCGCCCCCACCCACGCCCCCACGATCAGCAGACACGCGAACAGCTCCACGAACACGCTCCACCCCCCGGCCCGCAGCGCCGTCCGCACCGCCGTCACCGCCTCCCCGCGCCCCCCGAGCCGTATCCGCTCCGCCAGGTACAGCCCGCCGACGAACCCCGGCAGCGCGCCGAGCACCGGCAGCACGCAGAAGCCGAGCAGGGCGCCCCCGCCCGCGTACGCGGCCATCCGATGGGTCGCCCCCGACTCGCGCAGCCGGCGCGGCGGCAACTGCCAGCGCACGGCCTGCGACAGCAGGAGCACCAGGGTCGCGCCGACGAGGACACCCCAGGCGAGCCCGTTCGGGTCCTGCAGCGCCCACCACGCGGTCCCGGCCCATACGAGCCAGGACCCCGGTACGCCGGGCACCAGCACTCCGCACAGGCCGAGCAGCATCACCACGCCGACCAGCAGGAGTTCCCACGCTCCCATCTGCCCAGAGTGCAGGAGCGGGTACGAAACCGCAGGTCGGGGTCAGTCCCGGGGGCTCGCGTGGGGGTCGGATCCGGGGGCCGTCCCGGTGACCTCGGGGACCCTCGGGGCCGGGAGCGCGGCGACGGGCCCGGCGGCCGCCTCGCGGGCCACCCAGCCGCGTTCGTACGCGTGCCAGCCGAGCTGGAGCCGGGTCGTCACGCCGGTCAGCTCCATCAGGCGCTTGACCCGGCGCTGCACGGTCCGCAGGCCCAGATCGAGCTGTTTGGCGACGCTGGCGTCGGTCATCCCGGCCAGGAGCAGCGAGAGGACCTCCAGATCCGTGCCGTCCGGACCTTCGGCGCCCGCCTCGCGCACCGCGTCGTCCTCGCCGAGGCGCAGCGGAAGAGCCGTCCGCCAGACCGCCTCGAACAGGCCCGTCAGGGATTCCAGGAGGCCGCTCGCGTGCACCACGAGCGCGGCGGGCTCCGCCGTCCGCGACGTCAGCGGCACCATCGCGAGGGTGCCGTCGGCGACCACCAGCTTCGTGGGCACGCGGTCCGCGACCCGGATCCGCTCCTCGCGCCGCATCGCCGCAGCGACCTCCATGAGCCCCGTGGGCGCGGCGAGGACCTCGCGCTCGATGACCACGCGGTAGCGCACCCCCCGGTTCGCGGCCTGCTCCTCCGCGTCGTTCTCCACGCCCGTGACCGCCACCGGCCTGCCCGTCACAAGGGCGCACACCTCGCGGCTCGCGCCGAGCTGGAGCTGCAGGAAGCGCTGGGAGACGGCGGCCGCGCCGGTCACCACCTCGACCAGGTCGTGGACGGTGGGCTCCGCGGCCCGCGCGCGGTACTCCTCGGCGAGCAGCGTCGCCGCGAGCTCGGCCTTCTCCAGCTCGTGCCGGTGCTGGGTGAGCAGCGCGCCGAGGGCGACCCCGGGCGGCGCCGCCACCCAGCGGCCCGCCCGGCCCGAGGCCTGCGCGGCCAGGCCGTGCCGCTCCAGGCGGCGCAGCGCCCGCTCGGTCTCCGGCTCGCCCAGCGTCAGCCGGCGCGCCAGGTCGGGCACGTCGGCGGCGCCCACCGACACCAGCGCGCGGTACGCCGCCTCGTGCGTCTCGTCCAGACCTATCGCAGCCAGCATGCGGCGACGTCCCTCCCCGATGCGTTCCGGGCAGGCCGGGCCTCCCGATCGTCCTGGCGCGGTCCGCCCGCCGTGGCGGAAAGCAGCCACGGCGTAAACCCGCCGCGAACATCATCCCCGCAGCACCCACCGGTCTGCCAAGGTGTCCCCCTGCGTCGGGCGGTCCTCCCGTGGGGGGTGGGGCCGCCCGGCGCTTCGCGCGCCACCCCGGCCCACCCCCGCCCGCGACGGGCGGAATTTCTTGATGCACCGTTTTCGTACGCCCTGTGCGGTGGACAATAGGGGCATGAGCCAGCAGGGGGAGAGGCACACCGGTCACGGGGCCCGTTCCGGCCAGGAGGACGACTGGTGGGGCCAGTTGTACGACGAGTCGAAGGACGACACGGGCCCGGCCAAGGCAGCCGACACCCTGGACGACCGCTTCGCCTCGGCGTCGGACACGGTGGCCGACGGGGACGACGGCGGGGACGGCGGGGACGGCGGGGACGGCGGGGACGGGGACTCGGACCGGGACGAGCGTGCCGAGGGCTCCGGACCACCGGGAGTTCCCGGGCAACGGGGCGAGGCGTCCGGTGACCTGGCGTCGGCCCAGGGGGAGCCCGGACCGCGCGACGCCGACCCGGCCGAGCGCGAGCCCGCCCCCGACCGACGCCAAGCCCTCCCGGACTGGTTGACCGCATCGCCCCCTCGGCCACCCGAGCGCCCCGCGCCCGAACCACCACAGCCACCCCGGCCGCCGACCCCCGCGCCCCCTCGGCCGACGGTTCCGGAGCCCCCTCGGCCCTCAGCCCCGGAGACACCCCAGCCACCGACGACGGAGGCAGCCCGGACCGCGCCTCCAGCCCCGCCCGCCCCACCCGGAACCCCCGCGCCTCCCGTACCCCCACCGCTCCCCGAGCGCCCCGCGTCCCCGCCCACCGGGCCGCCCCCCGACCGCCCCCACCACCCTCCCGCCTACCGCGCCCCCGCCCCCTGGGCGGCCACCGTCGCCACCGCCGGGCCCGTCACGTTCCCCTCGGGGCGGCAGGCCGAACCCGCGGGGGCCTCGACGGACGAGGGGCGGGCATCGACCGAGGGGAGTGCGATGAGCGGCGCCGGAGAGGACGACGCGGCGGCGCGGGGCGACACGGAGGTGCCGGTCGGGGTGCCCGCGTACGTGGGGGACGGGCCGCCCACCTACGAGGCGGAGCCGACGGGTCTGCCCGCGGCCGACCCGGACGCCTTGGAGGAGCTGATCGCCGACACCGTGCTCGACGGGGCGCGCTACGGCACGAGCACCCTGCGCGCCGCGTCCGTGCGCGGCGACTCGGCCCGGTTCCGGGGCGAGCCGCGCCGCGACGCGCTGCTCACCGCCCGCTTCGGCACCGGCGAGGACGCCCTCGTCCTGGTCGCCATGGCCACCGGCGCCCGCGCCACGCCGGGCGCGCACCGGGCCGCCGCCGACGCCTGCGCGTGGATCGGCCGCGCGGTGGGCCGCAGCCACAGCCGCCTCGCCCAGGACATCCGCGCCGCGCGCCGCGGCGACCTCAAGTCGGGCCTGCACCGCCTCACCGACCGCAGCCTCGGCAAGCTCCGCGCCCGCGCCGCCGAACTCGGCCTGGAACCGGACGAGTACACGGCGACGCTGCGCTGTCTGCTGCTGCCCGCCGACCCCGATTGCCGCACCCGCGTGTTCTTCGGCATCGGCGCGGGCGGCCTGTTCCGGCTGCGCGGCGGCGAGTGGCAGGACATAGAGCCGCGCACGGCGGACACGGCGGGCGAGCCCGTCGTCGGCTTCGGCTCACCGCCCGCCGAGACCCCCGACGGCGACCGGCTCACCATGGACCTGGGGATCACCACACCCCCGAGCCCCTACGAGCCCGCGCCCGCGCCGCCGCGCGACCCCTTCCGCTTCCGGGCCTCCGTCGCCCGCCCGGGCGACACCCTGCTGCTGTGCAGCGGCGGCCTCGCCGAGCCGCTGCGCGGCGAACCGGAGCTGTCCCGCCACCTCACCCGCAGATGGGCCGAGGGCGGCCCACCGGGACTCGCCGCGTTCCTCGCCGACACCCAGGTGCGGGTGAAGGGCTACGCGGACGATCGCACCGTTGCCGCCGTTTGGGAGGCGTGAGCGGCGCCGCTGTGAATTCATGGACCCAACGAGAGCGAAGGGGTGCATGAAGAGATGGCCAAGCAGAACGTCGCCGAGCAGTTCGTCGACATCCTCGTACGCGCCGGAGTCAAACGCCTCTACGGAGTCGTCGGGGACAGCCTGAACCCCGTCGTCGACGCGATCCGCCGCACCAAGGCGATCGACTGGATCCAGGTCAGGCACGAGGAGACCGCCGCCTTCGCGGCCGGCGCGGAAGCGCAGATCACCGGCTCCCTCGCCGCCTGCGCGGGCTCCTGCGGCCCCGGCAACCTGCACCTCATCAACGGCCTCTACGACGCGCACCGCTCCATGGCCCCGGTCCTGGCCCTCGCCTCCCACATCCCGTCCTCCGAGATCGGCCTCGGCTACTTCCAGGAGACCCACCCCGACCAGCTGTTCCGCGAGTGCAGCCACTACAGCGAACTGATCTCCAACCCCAAGCAGATGCCGCGTCTGCTCCAGACCGCCATCCAGCACGCCGTCGGCCAGTCGGGCGTCAGCGTGGTGTCCCTGCCCGGCGACATCGCCTCCGAGCCCGCCCCGGACAAGGCCGCCGAGACCGCCCTCGTGACCTCACGGCCCTCCGTGCGGCCCGGCGACACCGAGATCGACAAGCTCGCCGCAATGATCGACGAGGCCGACCGGGTCACCCTCTTCTGCGGCAGCGGCACGGCGGGCGCGCACGCCGAGGTGATGGAGTTCGCCGAGAAGATCAAGTCCCCGGTGGGGCACGCCCTGCGGGGCAAGGAGTGGATCCAGTACGACAACCCGTACGACGTCGGCATGAGCGGACTGCTCGGCTACGGCGCCGCGTACGAGGCCACCCACGAGTGCGACCTCCTCATCCTGCTCGGCACGGACTTCCCGTACAACGCCTTCCTGCCCGACGACGTCAAGATCGCCCAGGTCGACGTGCGGCCCGAACGCCTCGGCCGCCGCTCCAAGCTCGACCTCGCCGTCTGGGGCGACGTGCGCGAGACCCTGCGCTGCCTCACCCCGCGCGTCCTGCCGAAGTCGAACCGCAAATTCCTCGACAAGATGCTGAAGAAGCACGCGGACGCGCTCGAAGGCGTCGTGAAGGCGTACACCCGCAAGGTCGAGAAGCACATCCCGATCCACCCGGAGTACGTCGCCTCCGTCCTCGACGACCTCGCCGCCGACGACGCCGTCTTCACCGTCGACACCGGCATGTGCAACGTCTGGGCCGCCCGCTACATCTCGCCCAACGGCAAGCGCCGCATCATCGGCTCCTTCAGCCACGGCTCCATGGCCAACGCCCTTCCGCAGGCGATCGGCGCCCAGTTCACCGACCGCAAGCGGCAGGTGATCTCCATGTCGGGCGACGGCGGGTTCTCCATGCTGATGGGCGACTTCCTCACCCTCGTCCAGTACGACCTGCCGGTGAAGGTCGTCCTCTTCAACAACTCCTCCCTCGGCATGGTGGAGTTGGAGATGCTCGTCGCCGGGCTGCCCTCGTACGGCACCAGCAACCACAACCCCGACTTCGCCGCCGTCGCCCGGGCCGCCGGTGCCTACGGCGTCCGCGTCGAGAAGCCCAAACAGCTCGCGGGCGCCCTCAAGGACGCCTTCTCGCACAAGGGCCCCGCCCTCGTCGACATCGTCACCGACCCCAACGCGCTGTCCATCCCGCCCAAGATCAGCTCGGAGATGGTCACCGGCTTCGCCCTCTCCGCCAGCAAGATCGTCCTCGACGGCGGGGTGGGCCGCATGCTCCAACTGGCCCGCTCCAACCTGCGCAACGTGCCCCGACCCTGACCCGACCGCCACTCGTCCTCAAACGCCGGACGGGCTATCTCCCACCCACCCGCCCGAACTTGCACTAGCAGCCCAACAGCCTGGCACCATCAGCCCCGAAGCACCTCGCCCACAGCGCCCTCGCCCACAGCGCCCACCCCCGCAGCGCCGCTTCGACTCGCCCCGCAGCGCCTCTCCGGCCCGCCCCGGGCAAGTTTTCAGCCCGTCGTGGGGGTCCCCCCTGCTCCTTAAGAGCTTGGGGGAGTTTGAGGACGAGGCGCGGAGCGCCGATTCGGGGGCGCCCCCGTCCCACGGCAACGGGACACCCACCCCCGGGATCGGAGAAGGGGTGGGACTGGGGCGCCCCCGCGAGGGCTACGCCGGGCGTAGGCGCAAGGTCAGGATCTGGAAGGGGCGGAGGGTGAGGGAGAGGCCCGCGCCGGAGGTGTCGGCCGGGTGGAGGGGGCGTTCCAGGAGGTCCGTGACGTCGGCGCGGGTGACGGGGAAGGACGTGGTGAGCACGGCACGGGCCCGCCCACCCCGGGACTCGTACAGGCGCACCACCACGTCCCCACTGCGGTCCTCCGCGAGCTTGACGGACTCGACGGTCACCCCGGGGTGGTCGACCCGCACGAGGGGCGCCACCGCGGGTGCCGAGGCGACCCGCAGCGGCAGATTGAGGGCAAGCCCCTCCGCGACGGCGTCCCCCGTCCCGGCACCGGGCAGCAGCGCGTAGGCGAAGTGATGGGTGCCGAGATCGGTCTCGGGGTCGGGACTGTGCGGCGCGCGCAGCAGCGTGAGCCGGACGGTGGTGCCGAGCCCCTCGGCGTGCGCGACCCGGGTCACGTCGTGCCCGTACGTGGAGTCGTTGAGCACCGCGACCCCGTACCCGTCCTCGGCCACCCGCAGCCACCGATGCGCACAGATCTCGAAACGCGCCGCGTCCCAGGAGGTGTTGGCGTGCGTGGGCCGCTGCACGTGCCCGAACTGGATCTCCGCGGCGGACCTCTCGGCCTGCACGTCCAGCGGGAAGGCGGCCTTGAGGACCTTCTCCGACTCGCGCCACTCGACTTCGGTGACGACGTCGAGGCGGCGGCTGCCCGCGGCGAGCCGCAGCTCCTGGGTGATCCGCGACCCGGCGCCGAAGACGCGGACGACCCGCACGGACGCCCGCAGCGGCCCGTCCTCGACCAGCTCGACCGACTCCGCCGCCGTGAGGTCGGTGTGGCGGTGGCGGTAGTGCTTGTCGAGGTCCCACGCGTCGTAGTGGGTGGGGTGGTCGGGGTGCAGCTGGAGGAGGTTGCCGCGGCTGCCGGGGGCGAGGACCTCCCGGTCGGCGGCCCGGTCGAGGACGGAGGCGATGAGGCCGTCGGAGTCGACGGTGACGCGCAGGTGCTCGTTGGAGAGGACGATCTCCTGGCCCGTGCGGGTCGCCGAGGTCACCGCCCCCGCCTCCCGCTCCTGCCCGGCGGCCTCCGCGAGCCCGCGGGTGCCGAGCCCGCCGACGCTCACGTGCACGAGCCGCCCCTCGTGCTCGACGACCTCACTCCGCTCGTACGGCGAGGAGTTGAGCACCGAGGCCTCGCCGCCGCCGAGGTGCCGCACCGCCTCGGCGGTGAGCGAGTCCAGCTCGGCGAGGACGCGTGCGTAGGTGTCGCGGGCCTCGCGGTGCACCCAGGCGATGGAGGATCCGGGCAGGATGTCGTGGAACTGGTGCAGCAGGACCGTCTTCCACAGCCGGTCCAGGTCGTCGTACGGATAGGCGTACCCCGGGTCCTTCACGGCGGCCACCGCGCACCACAACTCAGCCTCGCGCAGGGCGTGTTCACTGCGCCGGTTGCCGCGCTTGGTGGCCGCCTGCGAGGTGTACGTCGCCCGGTGCAGCTCCAGATACAGCTCCCCGGACCACACCGGCGCCCGCTCGCCGTACTCCTCCTCGGCCGCCGCGAAGAACGCCGAAGGGCGCTCGACCTCGACGCGCGGCGAGCCCTCCAGGGAACGCAGGCGGCGCGCCCGCTCCAGCATCTCGCGGGTCGGACCGCCGCCGCCGTCGCCCCAGCCGAACGGCACCAGGGAGCGCGTCGCCCGGCCCTTGTCGGCGAAGTTCCGCTCCGCGTGGGCGAGTTCGGTGCCGTGCAGCTGGGAGTTGTACGTGTCCACCGGCGGGAAGTGCGTGAAGACCCGCGTCCCGTCGATGCCCTCCCACCAGAAGGTGTGGTGCGGCATCTTGTTGGACTGGTTCCAGCTCAGCTTCTGGGTGAGGAACCACCGTACGCCCGCGAGCTTCGCCAACTGCGGGAAGGCGGCGGTGTATCCGAAGGAGTCCGGCAGCCAGATCTCCTCCGTGTCGACCCCGAACTCCTCCTGGAAGAACCGTTTCCCGTGCACGATCTGCCGCGCCAGCGCCTCACCGCCCGGCATGTTGGCGTCCGACTCCACCCACATCGACCCCACCGGAGCCCAGTTCCCGTCCGTGACGGCCTTCTTGATGCGCTCCCAGATGTGCGGCTGGTGCTCCTTCACCCACGCGTACTGCTGCGCCTGCGAGCAGGCGAACACCAGCTCCGGATAGTCACGCGCGAGCGCCGTCACATTGGCGAACGTACGGGACGCCTTGCGCACCGTCTCGCGCAGCGGCCACAGCCACGCCGAGTCGATATGCGCGTGCCCGGCAGCCGATACGCGGTGGGCGCTGGCGTGCGCGGGCCGCGCGAGCACCTCGGCGAGCTCGGCGCGGGCCGCGGCGGCGGTGCCGGAGACGTCGTGCAGATCGAGCGTGTCGAGCATGTCCTCAAGGGCCCGCAGGATCTCGTGCCGTCGCGGCTGTCCCGTGTTCAACTCCCGCATGAGCTCCGAGAGGACCTCGATGTCCAGGACGAGGTGCCAGACGGGCTCGTCGAGTACGGCGAGGTCGGCAGCCGCGAATCGGTAGATGGGCCGATCGCCGGCCGTCAGGATGTCGCCGAGCGGGGTCGGTACGAAGTCGTGCAGCACCGTCGGGTTGGCTGCCGCTTCAAGCAGCAGGCGCACCGGCTCGCCGCCCCGGGCGCGGGTGGCCACCGGCACATGACGGTTGCGCGGGTGAATGCCCTTCAGCGGCACCCCCGAGGCGTCGTACACCAGACCCTCCGCCTGGAAGCCCGGCCCCTCCCCGGTGAACCCGGGATCGATCACCGCCTCCACCTGTCGCCCCTCCCACTCCCGGGGCACCTCGCCCTCGAGCCGGAACCAGCTCGTCGACCAGGGCTTTCCCCAGTCGGATCCGGCCTCGAACGGCTCATACGTCTCCGCGAGTGCCTCGCCCACGGGCACCGGCTCGCCCGGCGCGTGCCACACGGACAGGGAGAGCGGCACCCGCGCCGCGTACTGGGCGGGCCTGATGAACTGCCGCAGCGCGCGCTCCAGGCGCTCCTCCACCAGCGTTCGGTCGTCGTGCACAGCGGCTCCTTCGCGTGGTCGCTCACGGGGTCGATCGGGGGCGATCAGGGCGTACTCGGCTTCACTTCCCCCCAACCCATCGGCGCATCCGTCCCCTTGATTGACGAATGGACATGAGTGCGGCTTGGCGGGACGGGAATGCATCCCGTGAGCGTGTTCGAGTCGGAGACCGGTCGGGGGGCTTGGTCACAGTGGTCATCGGGTGGGCGGGGTCATGATGAGACACCTAAGAGGAGGAGCTGCCACCGGTTCGGTGGGTTCCGTTGAAGCCGTCGAAGCCGCCGGTGGGGAGGCATCCGCTCCGCGACGCGGGGACGAGTCGGCCGGGGGCGCGGTGGGGGTCGGCCGGATGCAGTTACGGCGGCGGCTCGGGCGTGCCGACTTACGGGCGGTGTCCGAGGTGCGGGGTGCGTTACGGGAACTGCTGCGGCACTGGGGGCGGCCCGGGCGGGCCGAGACCGCGGAGCTGTTGGCCAGTGAGCTGGTCACCAATGCGCTCGTCCATACGGACCGGGACGCGATTCTGACCGCCACGGTGGGGCCGCGGCGGCTGCGGGTCGAGGTCCGGGACTTCGTGGGGCGGCGGCCGCTGCCGCGGGCGCCCGGGAACGCCGAGGACACCCACGGGCGTGGGCTGCTCCTCGTCCAGTCCCTCGCCGACGCGTGGGGGGTGCGGGTGCACGGGGTGGGCAAGGTGGTGTGGTTCGAGTTGGACGGGGACGCGGGCTGATCCCTCGCGGGGCGCCCCGGTCCCGCCCCTTCTCCGAAACCGGGGCGCTGCGCCCCCTGGACCCCGGCCTCCCGTCGGTGTCCCCTTCGGGTGGGACGGTCCTCCGCCGAATCGGCGCTCCGCGCCTCGTCCTCAATCGCCGGACGGGCTGGAAACATCGCCGAGGCGGGCTGGGTGGGCAAGTCGTTTCGGGGCTGAGAGTGCCGGGCTGTTGAGCTGGTGGTGCGAGTTTGGGCGGGTGGGTGGGAGAGAGCCTGTCCGGCGATTGAGGACGAGGCCGGAGGCCGATCGAGGGTGCCTCCGGCCGAGCCGTCAGCCGAACTGCTGCTCCAGATCCTTCAGCTTCTGCTCCAGCGAGTCGAGCCGGGGCAACGTCTGGGTGTCGTCCTCGGCGGTGAGGTCGACGGTGACCGGTGCGGACGGGTCATTCGGGACGGCCTGAAGGGAGGGCCGGGACCGTACGGGAAGCTCGTCCTGGGACGGGGATGGCGATGGCGCCGCTATGGCAGGGTCCGCGCCGACCTGCGCGGACCCTCCCGTGGAACCCATCTGGACGTCCACCTGACGGCCACCGCGCCCGTGGTACCCACGATGCCCCCGGCTGATGGCCTTGAGCTGCGCCCGCTCCAGCTTCTCCTGGTCCCGCCGTCGCGTGCGCGCCTGCTCCTTCTCGCGCCGGTCCTCGCGGACCTCCTCGACGGCCTCGTCGAGGGTGCGTACGCCTTCGAGCAGCATCAGCGACCACGCGCCGAAGGTCTCCCGGGGCGCCCGCAGCCACCGCACGATGCGGATCTGCGGCAGCGGCCGCGGCACGAGCCCCTGCTCGCGCAGCGCGGCCCGGCGGGTCTGCTTCAGGGCCCGGTCGAAGAGGACGGCCGCGGACAGCGACATCCCGGCGAAGAACTGCGGGGCACCGGCGTGCCCGATGCCGCGCGGCGCGTGCACCCAGTTGAACCAGGCGGCGGCCCCGGCGAACGTCCAGACCAGGAGCCGCGAGCCGAGCGCGGCGTCACCGTGGCTGGCCTCGCGCACCGCGAGGACGGAGCAGAACATGGCGGCGCCGTCGAGGCCGAAGGGGACCAGGTACTCCCAGCCGCCGGAGAGGTTCAGATTCTGTCGGCCGAAGCCGACGAGTCCGTGGAAGGAGAGGGCGGCGGCGACCGCCGCGCAGCAGAAGAGGAGGACGTAGGAGGCGGTGCCGTAGACGGCTTCCTTGCGCCTGCGGCGCTCCTCGTTGCGTTCCCACGAGTCGTCGCTGGTGGCCACTTTCGCCTGGGCCTTCCTGCCCCGCGCGAGTACCGCCACCGCGACTGCCATGCCCAGGAGCAGGATCCCGCCGGGCAGCAGCCAGTCCAGCGATATGTCGGTCAGTCTCATCTGGCGTCCCTTGCGTCGCGTAGGGCGAGTTCGGGCGCCATAGTGGCCCACCGCGCACGGCGCCCAAGGCGGTTTTCGGGCAAGAGGACGCCAAGGGGGTGGTGAAGGCCGTACCGAGCGCCGAATACCTCGAACTCACGCGTGAGACGCTGGAATCGGGTTCGATTAAACGCGCACGAAGGGGTGGTTCGCCGGGGGCGTCAGCTCGCCGCGTCGGCCGTCAGCCGGGCGACGCGGTCCGCGTCGCACATGCGGGGGCAGGTGACGCAGGTGTCGGCGGGCCGCAGCGTGTAGAACATGCAGCAGCTCGCGCGGTCCCGGGTGGGCAGCTTCTCGCCGTTCGGCCCGGTGAGTTCGCGGAACGCGGCCGTGCCCACGTACGGCTTCGTGGCGCCCGGGAGCAGCTGCTCCAGCTCGGTCGTGGCGCGCTGCTCCTCGCCGAGGAGGTGGGCCACGTACCAGAGGCCCTCGACGATCTCGTCCGTGGCGACGGCCCACAGTGCCCGGCCCCGGCGCCGCATGCGCGGGCCGAAGCCGTCGAGCAGCGGTCCCATGTGCTCGGCCACGGCAGCCCGCAGCTCGGCGCGCAGCGCCTCCTCGTCCGCGACGACGCGGGCGCCGGGCAGCGCGGCCGCCGGGTCGTCCGGCAGGCAGACGAATCCGCCCGGGCGCACCGCGATCTTCCCGAGGGCGCGCTGGAAGAAGACGTTGTCGACGGGGTAGCTCGGCACCCGGCGCTGGAGGAACCACGGCACCGTGAACAGCAGGGTGGCGGGCCAGGCGTAGCGGTGCAGGCCGAAGCTGGCGACGACGTCCGGGCGGGCCTGCTGGCCGTAGTCCTTGATGACCTGCGCGTCGTCCCAGGCGAGGAACTCCTCGAACTCGGGCCCGGCCTCCGCGAGCCCGGCCGCGCCCACCCAGCCACCGCCCCGCGGCGGCTGTTCGTCCTCGGCCAGCTCCTGGATGCGCAGCCCGGGGAACACCTCGGTGAGGCGGGCGTAGGCGGCGGTGACGGGGCTCTGAGCGCGCTCCGTACGTCGAGCGCCGCTTTCCAGGGTGGGAACGGACATGCGCGGGGACCACCGAATCACGATCGATTGCAGGTAAGCCTAACCTTACCCAACATGATCGAGGTTTCAACTGCGGTCGTGTCCGCCTATGGTGCTTCTCGTACGTTTCGGACTGACGGGGCACGGAAGTGCGGGAGGCAAGCGTGGAGCGGGCGGGAGCGCGGACGGCGGATGTGACCGCCATGCGCGCCGCCGGGCGCGTGCCGGAGCAGCCGGAGCGGTCGGAGGTGCGACAGGCGGACGCGGCGGCGCGGGGTGAGCACACGCACGACGGGCCCGACGGGGGCGGCGGCGCCCTCGACGCGCCGGATGACGCCATCTCGGGCATATCGGCTGTTCCTGGCCCTTCCCGGCATCTCGGCGTGCCGCCCCCGCGCAAGCCCATGCAGCGCGCCTCCGTGCGCGGGCAAGTGCTCGACGCCCTGCGCGCGGCCCTGGTGGGCGGCGAGCTGGCGCCGGGCGAGGTGTACTCCGCCCCGGCGCTCGGCGAGCGCTTCGGGGTCTCGGCGACGCCCGTGCGCGAGGCGATGCAGCAGCTCGCGCTCGAAGGCGCGGTGGAGGTGGTCCCCAACCGCGGCTTCCGGGTCACCCGGCGCGGCGCGCGTGAGCTGGGGGAGCTGGCCGAGGTGCGGGCGCTGATCGAGGTGCCGGTGATGCTGCGGCTCGCCCGCACCGTGCCCGCGGAGGCCTGGGCGCGGCTGCGCCCCCTGGCGGAGGCGACCGTGGCCGCCGCGGCCTGCGCCGACCTGGCCCGCTACGCCGAGGCGGACCGGGCCTTCCACGGCGCCCTGCTCGGCCTCTCCGGCAACCAGCAGCTCGTCCAGGTCGCCGACGACCTGCACCGCCGCTCCCAGTGGCCCCTGGTCACGGGCCCTGTCGCGGGCCGCCGCGCCGACCTCGTGGCCGACGCCGCCGAGCACATGGCCCTCCTGGACGCCCTGGTCGCCCGCGACCTCCCGGTGGTCCAGTCCCTGGTGCGCGAACACTTCACGGGCGGCGACGGCTGACCTGACGGGATCGCCCGCCCTGGCGGGAACACCCGGGCGGGCGGCGCCACCCGCCCGGGCCGCCGTGCCCCCGCGGCCTCAGGCCGCCGGAGCCGGCGGCGTCAGCTGTGCCGCGAGCCACGACGGCACCCCGCCCAGGAGGCGGAACAGACGGGTGGCCTCGGCGCGCAGCCGGGACGCCTCCGGTTCGGGTTCCGCGTCCGCGAGGGCGGCCAGGGCCGGGGCCGTGCCGACGAGGAAGCCGAGTTCCTCACGGATGCGCAGGGACTCCGCGAAGCCGTGTCGGGCGTCGGCCAACTCGCCCTCGCGCAGGGCGAGTCCGGCGAGGTGGCGCCAGGTGAAGGAGAGGAGGAGCGGGTCGTCGTGGGCGGTGGCGCCGGCGTGGGCGCGGCGGTAGGCGGCACGGGCCGCCTGCGGGGAGTCCGCGATGTGCTCGGCGATCAGGCCGCGGCGGAAGTCCAGGAGGGGGCGCCCGGAGGAGCCGGGGGCGAGCAGCGCGGCGGCCCTGCCGAGCGCGGTGCGGGCCTCGTCGGCCCGGTCCCGTACACCCAACACCGTTGCTGCGTAAGCGAGTTGGCCGCGTTCGCAGGCGGCGGCGCCGCGGGCGTCGTCATCGTCGGCGACCGCCTCCGCCGTCCGCAGGCTGTCCTCGGCCTCGTCCCAGCCGTCGCCGGTGAACAGGCAGCGCTCGATGAGGAGCGAGGTTCTCTGGACGGCGACGTCCGCGCCCTCTCGGGTGGCGAGCAGCGCCGCCGCGTCGGTCCAGCAGCCGCGCGAGCGCAGCCGCCATACCGCGGTCTGGAGTGGATCGTTCGAAGCGTTCGTTCCGGTACCAGACATGGCGGTATGCGCCACGTTGCCCTCCCCTAGCGCGCCATTGAGCTGTTGAGTCGTGGGCGAATCTCAGCACGGATCGGCGCGCTCGGCCAAGGGGATGGGTGAAAGATTTCACAAACGAGGGGGAACGAGAGCCGAGGGACGGGCGGAGGCCGCGGGGCGTGGGGAGACGCCCGCGGCCCCTGGGATCCGGCCCGAGGGCCTCAACTCATGCGCAGGGCCAGGAAGAAGTCCAGCTTGTCCTCAAGTCGGGAAAGGTCACGGCCCGTCAACTGCTCGATACGCCCGACCCGGTAGCGCAGCGTGTTGACGTGCAGGTGCAGCCGGGTCGCGCAGCGCGTCCAGGAGCCGTCGCAGTCGAGGAACGCCTCGAGGGTCGGGATGAGCTCGGCGCGGTGCCTGCGGTCGTACTCGCGCAGCGGGTCGAGCAGGCGCGCGGTGAACGCGCGGCGCACGTCGTCGGGGACGAAGGGCAGCAGCAGCACGTGCGAGGCCAGCTCCTGGTGGCCCGCCGCGCACACCCGGCCGGGCCGCGCCGCGGCGACCCTGCGGGCGTGCCGGGCCTCCTCCAGGGCGCCCCGCAGGCCCTCCGCCGAGTGCACGGACGCGCTGACGCCGATCGTGAGCCGCCCGTCGTCCGCGAGGCCCGCCGAGAGCGGCTCCCGCACGGCCGCGAGCAGCGTGTCCGCGAGCAGCCCCGGCTCGGCGCCGTCCACCTCGGTGGACAGCGCGGGCAGCGGCACGAGCGCGATGGCCTCGTCGCCCGTGTGGGCCACCGCGATCCGGTCGGACGGGTCGGGTCCGGCCGCCGTCGGGTCGACCAGGATCTCCTCCAGGAGCGACTGGGCCACCGGGCCGCCCTCGATGCCCGAGCCGTCGGCGCCGTCGGCTGAGTTGGCTGCGTTCCACTCGACCCGCGCCACCACGACCTGCCAGTGCGGCGCCGCCCCGAGGCCCGGCAGCAGCACCGGTGCCGCGACCCGCAGACGCGCCGCGATCTCGGCGGGCGCCGCACCCGTCTGGACCAGTTCGAGCACTTCCTGGGCCAGGCGGCGGCGCACCGTGCGCGCCGCGTCCCTGCGGTCCCGCTCCACGGCGATCAGCTGGGTGACGCCCTGGAGCAGGTCGAGCCGCTCCTCGGGCCAGTCGCCCGCGTCCGCCTCGACGGCGAGCAGCCAGTCCGACAGGACCGTCTCGCGCACGTCCCGGGACGCGCTGACCGCACCCCGGCCACTGGACCGAATGGGGAACAGGGAGTACGTGACGCCGTCCACGCTCACCCGGTGCGGGCCCCTGCGCCCCGTCCTGGCGGCGGCGAGCTGCTCCCCGGCCAGCCGCGCGCAGACCGCCGCGGGCAGGGCCGGGCCCGCCGTGCCCGCGCCGGCGATGGGCCGTCCGGCGGGGGAGAGCACCCAGGCCCGCAGGTCCAGGTCGGTGCCGAGCAGGTCGAGGACCACGTCGGGGCCGCCGCCCGCGGGGCCCGAGGTCATCAGGCGGCGGTGGCGGTCCACCACGGCCGCCAGGTCCCCGGCGCGCTCGCCGGACACCTGGCGTACGACGTGCTCGGTGATCGTCGCGAACGCCACCGACTCGTTGACCGCGAACAGCGGCAGGCGGTGGCGGGCGCACGCCTCCACCAGGTCGTCGGGGACGGAGCCCAGCTCCGCCTCGCCCGCGGCCAGCGCGGCGACCCCGGCGGCTGCGAGAATACGTACAAAAGGCTCGGTGTCCGAGGCGTCCCTGCGCCAGGCGAGACCGGTGAGCACCAGCTCGCCGCCCGCAAGGTAGCGGCTGGGGTCGCGCAGGTCCGTGGTCATCACGCCACGCACGGTGCGGTCCAGCTCGTCCTCGCCGCCGAGCAGCCTGAGGCCCAGCGCGTCGGTGTCAAGGAGTGCGCGCAGCCGCATGGTGTCGTCGCCGCCGATCTGTCTCGATTTGATGTCCGGCCGGGATCCCGGACGAACCCGGGGTCGCGGAGTCCCGAAGGTGTCGCGGTTTCTAGAGGGAATCCGCGAGGTTACTGGGGACCGTTCTTCATACGAATCTACAAGACTCGCGCCTTGGCCAGCCAACTCCTTCATGGTTTCGGTGACTGACCCCATCGGACGACCGGGCGGTGTACTTGCCCCACTCCGCGTTAACAGCACATGAACGAGTAGTCGAGAGGCGAAGGACAGCCTCGGCCAGAACGTTGGCCGGAACGTTCGCCCCGGCTCGTCAGCCTAGTAAGCCCCGGTCGGATCCCCAGCGGGAGCCGACCGCACGGCACGATCACGAAGAGAGAGCCACTCATGGACTTCCTTCGCCCCGCCAGCTGGGAGGAGGCGCTCGCCGCGAAGGCCGAGCACCCCACCGCTGTGCCGATTGCGGGTGGCACCGATGTCATGGTCGAGATCAACTTCGACCACCGTCGTCCGGAGTACCTGCTGGACCTCAACCGCATCGGTGAGCTGCGGGAGTGGGAGGTCGGTGCGGACACCGTCCGGCTCGGCGCTTCGGTCCCGTACACGGACATCATGGAGAACCTGCGCGCCGAGCTGCCCGGCCTCGCGCTCGCCTCGCACACGGTCGCCTCGCCGCAGATCCGCAACCGCGGCGGCGTCGGCGGCAACCTCGGCACGGCGTCGCCCGCCGGTGACGCCCATCCGGCGCTGCTCGCCGCGGACTGCGAGGTCGAGGTGGAGTCCGTACGCGGCTCGCGCCTGATCCCGATCGACGCGTTCTACACCGGCGTGAAGCGCAACGCGCTCGCCGCGGACGAGCTGATCCGGGCCGTGCACATCAAGAAGGCCGACGGGCCGCAGCAGTACTCCAAGGTGGGTACGCGCAACGCCATGGTCATCGCCGTGTGCGCGTTCGGCATCGCGCTGCACCCCGAGACCCGCACCGTGCGGACCGGCATCGGCTCCGCCGCCCCTACGCCCATCCGGGCGAAGGCGGCCGAGGAGTTCCTGAACGCGGCGCTCGAAGAGGGCGGCTTCTGGGACAGCAAGAAGATCATCACCCCCTCGATCGCCAAGCAGTTCGCGGAGCTCGCCTCCGGAGCCGCCAACCCGATCGACGACGTGCGCGGCACGGCGAACTACCGCCGTCACGCCGTCGGGATCATGGCCCGCCGCACGCTCGGCTGGACCTGGGAGTCGTACCGCGGCAACGGCCGCAGCACTGAGGGAGTCGCATAATGCGCGTGAACTTCACGGTCAACGGCCGTCAACAGGAAGCCGACGACGTCTGGGAGGGCGAGTCCCTCCTGTACGTGCTGCGCGAGCGCATGGGTCTGCCGGGTTCCAAGAACGCCTGTGAGCAGGGCGAGTGCGGTTCCTGCACCGTCCGTCTCGACGGCGTCCCGGTGTGTTCGTGTCTGGTCGCGGCCGGGCAGGTGGAGGGCCGCGAGGTCACCACCGTCGAGGGCCTCGCCGACTACGCCAAGCACCGCGAGAGCGCCCACCCGGGCGGCGGCTGCGCCACCGGCGCCTGCGGCACTTCGCTCCAGGCCGCCCAGCAGTGGAGCGCCAAGGGCCAGGACTCACAGACCGGCGAAGGCACCGAACTCTCCCCGATCCAGCAGGCGTTCATCGACGCCGGCGCCGTCCAGTGCGGCTTCTGCACCCCCGGCCTGCTCGTCGCGGCCGACGAGCTCCTGGAGCGCAACGACACGCCCTCCGACGCGGACATCCGCGAGGCGCTGTCCGGCAACCTCTGCCGCTGCACCGGTTACGAGAAGATCCTCGACGCGGTCCGCCTGGCCGCGGCCCGTCAGGGAGAGGCGGTCTGATCATGGCTGGCACCACCACTGGCATCCCCGCCAACGTCACCCAGGGCTCGCAGACGAAGGGCGGCGTCGGCGAGTCGATGCTGCGCCCCGACGGCACCCTGAAGGTCACCGGCGAATTCGCCTACTCCTCGGACATGTGGCACGAGGAGATGCTCTGGGGCCAGGCCCTGCGCTCCACGGTCGCCCACGCCGAGATCGTGTCCATCGACACCTCCGAGGCCCTCGCCCTGTCGGGCGTCTACGCCGTCCTGACGGCCGACGACCTGCCGGCCGCGAAGAACTACGGCATGGAGTACCAGGACACGCCCGTCCTCGCCTACGGCAAGGTCCGCCACCACGGCGAGCCGATCGCCCTCGTGGCCGCGGACCACCCGGAGACGGCCCGCCGCGCCGCCGCGAAGATCAAGATCGAGTACCGCGAGCTGCCGGTCATCACGGACGAGGCGTCCGCGACCGCTCCCGACGCGGTCCTGGTCCACGAGAACCGCGGCGACCACCACGCCGGGCACTCCCCGCACCCGAACATCGTGCACCGCCAGCCGATCATCCGCGGCAACGCCGCCGAGGCCGCCAAGAAGGCCGACGTGATCGTCAAGGGCGAGTACACCTTCGGCATGCAGGACCAGGCCTTCCTCGGCCCGGAGTCCGGCCTCGCGGTGCCCGCCGAGGACGGCGGCGTCGACCTGTACGTGGCCACCCAGTGGCTGCACTCCGACCTCAAGCAGATCGCCCCTTGCCTCGGCCTGCCCGAGGAGAAGGTCCGCATGACGATGGCGGGCGTCGGCGGCGCGTTCGGCGGCCGCGAGGACATCTCGATGCAGATCCTCGCCTCCGTGCTCGCCCTGCGCACGGGCAAGCCGGTGAAGATGGTCTACAACCGGTACGAGTCCTTCTTCGGCCACGTCCACCGGCACCCGGCCAAGCTTTACTACGAGCACGGCGCCACCAAGGACGGCAAGATCACGCACATGAAGTGCAAGATCGTCCTGGACGGCGGCGCCTACATGTCCTCGACCCCCTCGGTCGTCGGCAACGCCTCGTCCCTCTCGGTCGGCCCGTACGTCATCGACGACGTGGAGATCGAGGCGATCGGCCTCTACACCAACAACCCGCCCTGCGGCGCCATGCGCGGCTTCGGCGCGGTCCAGGCGTGCTTCGCCTACGAGGCCCAGATGGACAAGCTGGCGGCGAAGCTGGGCATGGACCCGGTGGAGTTCCGGCAGCTGAACGCGATGGAGCAGGGCACGATCATGCCGACCGGGCAGCCGGTCGACTCGCCCGCTCCCGTCGCCGAACTCCTGCGCCGGGTCAAGGCCCGCCCCATGCCGCCGGAGCGCCAGTGGGAGTCCAGCGAGGGCGCCGACGTCCGCGCGCTGCCCGGCGGTCTGTCCAACACCACGCACGGCGAGGGCGTCGTCCGCGGCGTCGGCTACGCGGTCGGCATCAAGAACGTCGGCTTCTCCGAGGGCTTCGACGACTACTCGACCGCGAAGATCCGCATCGAGGTCATCAACGGCGAGGCCGTGGCCACGGTCCACACCGCGGCGGCCGAGGTCGGCCAGGGCGGCGTCACCATCCACGCGCAGATCGCCCGGACCGAACTCGGCGTCCAGCAGGTCACCATCGTCCCCGCCGACACCCAGGTGGGCTCGGCGGGATCGACCTCCGCGGGCCGTCAGACGTACATGACCGGCGGCGCCATCAAGAACTCCTGCGAGATCGTCCGCGAGCAGGTCCTGGAGATCGGCCGGCGCAAGTTCGGCTCGTACCACCCGGCCTGGGCGAGTGCCGAACTCCTCCTGGAGGGCGGCAAGGTCGTCACCGACGGCGGCGAGGCCCTCGCCACCCTCGTGGACGTCCTGGAGGACGAGGCCGTGGAGGTGGAGGAGGAGTTCAGGCACCGCCCCACCGAGGCCTTCGACCTGCGCACCGGACAGGGCAACGGCCACGTCCAGTACGCCTTCGCCGCGCACCGCGCGGTCGTCGAGGTCGACACCGAGCTCGGCCTCGTGAAGGTCATCGAGCTGGCCTGCGCCCAGGACGTCGGCAAGGCGGTCAACCCGCTCTCCGTCATCGGCCAGATCCAGGGCGGCACCACGCAGGGCCTGGGCGTCGCGGTGATGGAGGAGATCATCGTCGACCCGAAGACCGCGAAGGTGAAGAACCCCTCCTTCACGGACTACCTGCTCCCGACCATCCTCGACACCCCGACGATCCCGGTCGACTACCTGGAGCTCGCCGACCCGCACGCGCCCTACGGCGTACGCGGCATCGGCGAGGCCCCCACCCTCTCCTCGACCCCGGCGGTCCTCGCGGCGATCCGCGCGGCCACGGGTCTGGAGCTCAACAAGACGCCGGTACGTCCCGAACACCTCACCGGCACGTAAGCCCTCCGGGGTCTTCAGGAACAAGCCCTCCGGGGTCAGCGGAAAAAGGGGAACCGGGGGACTCACGTCCCCCGGCCCCCCCTCTCCTCAAGTTCGTCTCGGGCCGTCCCCCGGGTCGTGCAGCCAACGCACCATCCCAAATCCCGCAGCTCTGCGGGTGCCCCTGTGAACCTTGGGAGTAGGCACCATGACCCAGCAGTCACTGGAGCCGAAGACCACCGCGGAGGACGCGGGCTCCGGCTCGCGCGTCCCCGCCGGACGGTCTTGGCTCGACCGGTACTTTCACATATCCCTCAGAGGATCGACGGTCGCGCGTGAGGTGCGCGGCGGCATCACCACCTTCATGGCGATGGCGTACATCGTCCTGCTCAACCCGCTGATCCTGTCCGGCAAGGACGCGGCGGGCGACACGATGGGGCAGAAGGCCCTCATCACCGCGACGGCCTTCGCCGCGGCCGTCACCACCCTGCTCATGGGCTTCGTCGGCAAGGTGCCGCTGGCCCTGGCCGCCGGACTCTCCGTGTCGGGTGTCATCGCCTCGCAGGTCGCGCCCGAGATGACCTGGCCGCAGGCCATGGGCATGTGCGTGATGTACGGCGTCGTGATCATGCTGTTGGTCGTCACCGGCCTGCGCGAGATGATCATGAATGCGATCCCGCTCGCGCTCAAGCACGGCATCACCATGGGCATCGGCCTGTTCATCGCCATCATCGGCCTGGTCAAGGGCGGCTTCGTCCACCAGGGCAAGGCGACACCGCTGACCCTGGGCCCGGCCGGTGAGCTCCAGGGCTGGCCCGTCCTGCTCTTCGCGGGCACCCTGCTCCTGATCTTCATGCTGCAGGCGCGCAACACCCCCGGCGCGATCCTGATCGGCATCATCACCGGCACCCTCGTCGCCGTCGTCCTGAACGCGATGGACGTCATCAACCCCAAGCAGTGGGCCAACGGCGCCCCCGAGCTGCACGGCAGCGCGGTCTCCACGCCCGACTTCTCGCTCTTCGGCGACGTCGAGTTCGGCGGCTGGGGCGAGGTCGGCGCGATGACGGTCGGCATGATCGTCTTCACCCTGGTGCTCGCGGGCTTCTTCGACGCGATGGCGACGATCATCGGCGTCGGCACGGAGGCCAACCTGGCCGACGAGAAGGGCCGCATGCCGGGCCTGTCCAAGGCGCTGTTCATCGACGGTGCCGGCGGCGCCATCGGCGGCGTGGCGGGCGGCTCCGGCCAGACCGTCTTCGTCGAGTCCGCGACCGGCGTCGGCGAGGGCGCCCGTACGGGCCTCGCCTCCGTCGTGACCGGCCTGTTCTTCGCGGCCTGCCTGTTCTTCACGCCCGTCACCGCGATCGTCCCGCAGGAGGTCGCGTCCGCCGCGCTCGTCGTCATCGGAGCGATGATGATGATGAACGCCCGGCACGTCGACTGGGCCGACCGCGCCACGGCGATCCCGGTCTTCCTGACCGTGGTCCTGATGCCCTTCACGTACACCATCACCACCGGTGTCGCGGCGGGTGTCATCGCCTGGGTCGCCATCAAGATCGCTCAGGGCAAGGCACGCGAGATCGGGGCCTTCATGTGGGGCCTGACCTTGATCTTCATCGTGTACTTCGCCCTCAGCCCCATCGAAAGCTGGATGGGCGTCCACTGAGGCGCCGCCCGCCCCGCACACGTACATGGGGAGCCTCTCGGGGAGGCTCCGCAGAGCCCTTGAGGAGACCGACATGCTGGACATCGCCGAAGAGTTGAACCGGTGGGTCGAGCAGGGGCGTGACTTCGCCGTCGCCACCGTCGTGGCCGTCGGCGGCAGCGCGCCCCGGCAGCCCGGCGCCGCCCTCGCCGTCGACAGCGACGGCACGGCGATCGGGTCGGTCTCCGGGGGCTGTGTGGAGGGGGCGGTGTACGAGCTGTGCCGACAGGCGCTCGACGACGGCGAAACCGTCGTCGAACGCTTCGGCTACAGCGACGACGACGCCTTCGCCGTGGGCCTGACCTGCGGCGGAGTCATCGACATCATGGTGGCGCCGGTCCGCGCGGACTCACCCGCGCGGCCGGTGTACGCCGCCGCCCTCGCCGCCGCGGCCCGGGGCGAGGCGGCCGCGGTCGCCCGGATCACCGAGGGCCCGGCCGAACTGATGGGACGGGTGCTGCTCGTCCGTGCCGACGGCGGGGCCGGGGCCGCGGGCGTCGCACACGGCGACGGGCCCCCGGACGAGGTCGCGCAGGACCTCGCCGTCGCGTACGAGGGCGGGCTCGGCGGGCATCCCGAGCTGGACCGGACCGTGGCGGGCGAGGCGCGTGCCCTCCTGGACGCGGGCCGCACCGCGACCGTCGGGATCGGCGCGGACGGCTCCCGCTGCGGGCAGCCCCTGACCGTCCTCGTCGAGTCCTCCGTACCGCCGCCCCGGATGATCGTCTTCGGGGCCATCGACTTCGCCTCGGCCCTCGTCCGCGTCGGCAAGTTCCTCGGCTACCACGTCACCGTGTGCGACGCCCGGTCCGTCTTCGCCACGCGCGTGCGCTTCCCCGACGCGGACGAGATCGTCGTCGAGTGGCCGCACCAGTACCTGGAGCGCACCGAGGTCGACGGCCGCACCGTCCTGTGCGTCCTCACACACGACGCCAAGTTCGACGTGCCGCTGCTGCGGCTCGCGCTGCGGCTCCCGGTGGCGTACGTCGGCGCCATGGGGTCGCGCCGCACCCATCAGGACCGCAACCGGCGCCTGCGTGAAGTCGGCGTCACCGAGCTGGAGTTGGCCCGTCTGCGGTCTCCCATCGGGCTCGACCTCGGGGCGCGTACGCCGGAGGAGACGGCGCTGTCCATCGCCGCGGAGATCGTCGCCTCTCGGCGGGGTGGGAGCGGGGTCTCGCTCACCGGGGCGCACACGCCCATCCACCATGATGGAACGCGGAGGTTGGGTGGGCGGATCGGGTCGGTCGCCTGAGGTCGGTTCCGGCCTCGGGTCGGCCGGGGGCGCCGCGGAATCGCGCTGCGCGCTCGTCCTCAAGCGCCGGACGGGCTGAAAAGCATCGCGCTGCGCGCTCGTCCTCAAGCGCCGGACGGGCTGGAATTCTCTTCCTGGAACGTGAAGTGGACCCCCGTCAGGTCCTCCGACAGGGCCCAGAGGCGGCTCGCGGTCTCGCTGTTCGTGGCCTCGGGGGAGAGCCGTACCCGCTTCGGGGCGCCGCGCAGTTCCGCCGGGCCGTCGGGGCCGATGAAGTCGCCGCTCCGGGCCTCCGGGGCCGTGGCCGCGTAGAGCTGGGGGAGGGCGCCCCGGTCGGCGGACTGGGCCAGGGGCTTGAGGAGGCGGCCGAAGAGGAACTTGACCAGGCCGGTCGGGGCGGCCGTCTGGAGGTTGGTGGCGGTGTAGCCGGGGTGGGCGAGGACGCTGCGGACGGGGCTCGCCGCCTCGGTCAGACGGCGGTGCAGCTCGTGGCCGAAGACGGCGTTGGCCAGCTTGGACTGGTTGTAGAACGCCATGGGGGAGTACACACGCTCGCCGGCGAGGTCGTCGAAGGCGAGGCGGCCCTGCCGGTGGTTGGTGGAAGTCACCGTGACCACACGGGAGTTCGGCGTCGCCGCCAGCAGGTCGAGCAGTAGCCCTGTGAGCGCGAAGTGCCCCAGGTGGTTGGCGGCGAACTGGAGCTCGTGGCCCTGCGCGCTGAGCGTCCGGGGCGGGGCCATCACGCCCGCGTTGTTGACGAGGCCGTCCAGGCCGGTGCGCTCGGCGCGCAGGCCGGTGGCGAAGGCGCGCACCGAGTCCAGGTCGGCCAGGTCGAGGGGGCGTACCTCCAGGCTCGCGTCCGGCTGGTCGGCGGTGATGGCGGCGGCGGCCCGGTGGCCCTTCGACTCGTCCCGCACCGCGAGGACCACGTGTGCGCCCCGGCGGGCGAGGGCGCGGGTGGTCGCAAGGCCGAGGCCGCTGTTGGCCCCCGTGACGACGTACGCCCGGCCGGTCAGGTCCGGTATCGAGGCGGCTGACCAGCCTTTCCGTGTCTGCTGCCCGTGCTCTTGGCTCTGCTGCTGCGTCATGCGGCACATCGTGCCCCTCGTGACACCGAGTGTCAATGCGATACCGAGTGCCATGCGGGGCACCGCATGTAGCATGCCGGGGTGAGTACTCGCCGTGAGATCAGCCTGGCCGAGCGCAAGCGTCAGCTCGTCGCGGACGAACTGACCGAGGCGGCGCTGCAGTTGCTTGCCCTGAAGGGGTTCGACGCCGTCACCGTCGACGAGATCGTGGGCGCCGCGGGCGTCTCCAAGCGGACGTTCTTCCGGTACTTCGCGTCCAAGGAGGACGTCGTCGTCCAGTTCCTCGCGGACATGGGCACGGGCATGTGCGCGGAGCTGGCCGCCCGGCCCGCCGGGGAGCGGCCCTCCGAGGCGCTGCGGCACGCCGTCTGGGTGCCGCTCGGCGAGTGCGCCGGCCACTCCGACCGGGCGCTGCGCGTGGTCCAGCTGATCCTCGGGACGCCCGCGCTGCTCGCCCGCTTCCTGGAGCGGCAGGCGCAGTGGCGCGACGACCTGGCGGCGGAACTGGCCCGTCGCGAGGGCCTCGACGCCGAGACCGAGCTGTACCCGCGCATGGCCGCCGGAATGGCGCTGGCGGCCTTCGACGCCGTGCTGCAGCGCTGGAGCGCCAGCGACGGCACGCAGGGTCCGGCGGGGCTGACGGACGAGGCGTTCGCCGTCATCGCGACCGCGCTGGACGCGGGGGTCCGGCGGGGCTGAGGGGGACTGCGGGAAGCTGTGGGGCGGTGTTCGGGTCACGTACCCGGGGGCGGCTTCCGGGGCCCGTGCGGCGCGGGCGACCCCTGTTTCCCCAGCGTGGGTGTGCGGGGGTGCACGAGCCCCGTGCGAGGGTGCCTGCGCCCTTCCGTGGGGCTCGGCGGCTCGGGCACCATGAGGAGGATGGAGCGGCAACAGCACGCCAGGCTCGATGACTTGATGCGCGACCCCTACCCGCTGTACGCGCGCGCCCGGCGTGCCGAAGGGCTCACCTATGTGCCCGAGCTGCAGGCCTGGCTGGTCGCCAGGGACGCCGACGTCCGTGAGGTGCTGCGCAGGCCGGACGTGTTCTCCTCGGCCAACGCGGTGCGCCCGGACGCCGTTCCCTCACCCGCGGCCCTCGCCGTCCTGAGCCAGGGCCAGGACGACGGCGGCGGCCCCCGCCGCCGCGTCGTCGTCACCTCCGACGGCCCGGCCCACCAGCGCCTGCGCGCGCCCATCGCCCGCGGTCTCTCCCCGGCCCGGGTGGCCGCCGTGCTGCCGTACGTGACCGAGCGGGCGACAGCCCTCGTCGACGCCCTCGCGGCGGCGGGGCCCGGCGGGCGGGGCAGGCCGCGCGTCGACGTGATGGAGGCGTACGCGCGGCGGCTGCCCGGACAGGTGATCGGGCGGGTCCTCGGCTTCGACCCCGAGGACGTGCCGGTGGTCGTGCGCGGCGGCCACAGCTCCGAGCAGTTGCTATTCCGGCCGCTTCCGGAGGACGAGCAGATCGCGGCGGCCCGCGAGACGGTGGCGCTGCGGCGGCTCCTGGAGGGCTACGTACAGGACCGGCACGCCGCGCCTCGGGACGATCTGTGCAGCGAGATGGTCACCTCTCTCGCCCCCGACGACGTGGACCCGGACGAGGGCGACCCCGAGGCCGCCGACGCGGGTCCCGCGCTGACCCTCGGGCAGCGCGCCGAGCTGGTCGCGCACCTGCACAACTTCCTGCTCGCCGGGCACCTGACCACCACGGCGCTGATCGGTACGACCCTGCTGCACCTGCTGCGCCATCCCGCGCAGTGGAAGCTGGTGTGCGAGGAGCCGGAGCGCATCCCGGCCGCCATCGAGGAGGCGGCCCGCTACGACACCGCGCTCCAGGGCTTCCGCCGCGTCACCACCCGCGCCGTCACCCTCGCGGGCACCGAACTCCCGGCGGGCGCCGAGGTCCTGGTCGGCTTCGGCTCGGCGGGGCGCGACGAGGGCCGCTACGAACGCCCCGACGTCTTCGACATCACCCGCACCCCGGTCGCCCGGCACGTCGCCTTCGGCCTGGGCGCGCACGGCTGCCCCGGCGCCCAGCTCGCCCGCGAGCAGCTGCGCGTGACCCTGGAGCTGTTCACGCGGCGCTTCCCGGGCCTCAGGCTCGCCGCGGACGGGCCGCCGGTGCGGATGCGCCCGACGCTGATACACCGGGCACCGGAGGCGCTGTACGTGGAGTGGTGACGGCCGTACGCGGAGTGGTGACGTCGGACGCCCCGCGCCCCTCGGCGCCCCCCGTCACTCCCCCCGCCTGCCGCCTAGCGGTACACCTTCCCCGGCTCCGCCTTGCCCGGCGCGAGGAGCTGCGGCACGGTCACGAAGACGTACCCGCGCTCCTTCAGTGCGTCGATGATGCCCGGCACCGCGGGCACGGTGCCCTTGTAGATGTCGTGCAGCAGGATGATCCCGTCGCGGCTGGACTGCTCGAGGACCCGCTTCTCGATGAGCGCGGAGTCGTTCGTCGTGTAGTCCTTGGCGGTCACCGTCCACAGGATCTCGGAGAGCCCGAGCTCGCGGGAGATCTTGTTGACGGTGTCGTTGGTGCGGCCCTGCGGCGGGCGCATCAGCGTCGGCTTCTTGCCTATGAGCTTCTCGATCGCCTTGTTGGGGCGCTCCAGCTCGGCGCGCGCCTCCTTGGGGTCGATCTTGGTGAGGATCTTGTGCGACCACGTGTGGCTCGCGACCTCGTGCCCCTCGGCGTCCATCTGCTTGACCAGCTCGGGGTACTTCACGATGTGGTTCTTGCCGAGCGTGAAGAAGGTCGCGGGCACGGCCTTCTCCTTGAGGATCTTCAGGAGCCGTGGTGTGTTCTCGCTGGGTCCCGCGTCGAAGGTCAGCGCGATGCACTTGGCCTTGCGGCAGTCCACGGTCCCGAACTTGCCCTGATCAGCGGCTTTCGCATCCACCGCGTCCTTGCGGACGGTGCTGGGGGACACGGTGTCCAGCTTGGTGCAGCCGGACAGGGCCACGCTCACGGCGAGCGTGGCGAGCCCGAGAAAGGCGGTGCGCGGACGCAACCTGATCGCGGGCTTCCGCATCTTGTGTATTGCAGGCATGCGGGAACTATACACTTGGTGTATAGGGCGGCTGTGCGGGGCGGAGGGTCAGGTCCTGCTTCCGTCGGAGCGGCCGAACATCTCGATCTCCGCGATGGCCACCTGCTTCTTCGCGGTCGCGGCGTGGGCCGACTCGATCGTGAAGCGGACCTTGGTGACCTCGCCCACGCGGAACGCGCGGCGCTGGCCGCCCGCCCCCGGGTCCAGGGTGAGATCGCGGGTCGTCGTGCTGCCGTCCTTCTTGGTGATCGTCGCCTTGACGCGGTGCGGCAGCGCGGACTTGCCGAGCTGGTCGGCGCGGGCCGACACCCCCGGCGTGATGATGAGGTCGAGCAGCCGGGTCGGCCGCGCGAACCCCACCTCGATCCACTCGCCCTGGCCCGACTGCGCCACCCCCGGCCCCCACCAGGTGTTGTTCAGCTTGTCGAACACCAGCTTCGGGCCGTGGCCCTCGTACGCGCGCGACGCCCTGATCCGGTCCGGCTCGACCGGGGCGCGCTTGGCGAAGTGGTCGCGCGTGGCGTCGTAGCCGTCGGGGATGTACACCACGCCGAGGATGAGCAGCGTCACGGCCACGACGACGGTGACCCAGGTGCCGACCCGGTCGAACACCCGGCGCAGCCGCGGCCGGTCACCGGCCCAGGGTGCCTCGCCGCTGCCCGGCCCGAACAGACGGCGCCACCACGGGAGAGGCCCGGGCGGGTCGTTGCGCATCCCGTTGTCCGCGAGGGGCATCGCGCACCGGCCGCAGAAGTGGCGGTCGGGGCGGTTCGGGGTGCTGCACCACGGGCAGGGCGGGCCGTACGGCTCCTGCAGGTGCGGGCCCGGGGCGCGGACCTGGGGGCGGGCCGCGTCGGGGCGGCCGGGCAGGACGGGGGCCACGGCCGGGGGCGGAGCGGGTCGGGCGGGCTCCGGGTCCGAGACGGGGACGAGGAGCGAACGGGCCCGGTCGTCGGGCCTGGGCGGCACGGGGGAGGTGGGCGCGCCGGGCGCGGGGGGTGAGCCGGGTGCGAGGGGTGAGCCCGGTGCGTTGTACGCGTGGGGCGCGTCGGGCGAGTTGTACGCGGCGGGTGCGTCAGGTGCGCGGTACGCGTCGGGTGGTGCGGGCTGCGTGAGGGCCGCCGGAGGGAAGCCGTCCGGGGCGGGCCGCGCCGGGGGGTTGGGGACCGTGTCCGCCAGGTCCGGGGACGCGGGGGCGGGGTGGGGCGCGGCGGCCGTCCTGGTCGCGCCCGACGAGCCGATTCCGGTGCCCCCGGGGCGGGAGAAGGCGTCCCAGCCGGAGTCGGGCCCGGGTCCGGACGCGGCACCGGACCCCGCGCCCCCGCCCGAGCCCGGGGCCGACCCGGCTCCGGAGGCCGAGCCGGGCCCCGACGCGGAGCCGACTCCCGAAGCGGCCCCGGACTCCGAGCCTGCCCCCGAGCCGTGCCCGGCCCCCGAGCCGTGCCCGGCCCCCGAGACGGCCCGGCCTCCCGCCGCCCCCGAGGCCCCGCTCCGCGCCCCCGCCGCGTCCCAGCGGAGCACGGCCCCGCAGGCGTCGCAGAAGGACTGACCGGGCTCCGCGCGGGTGTCGCACTCGGCGCAGTTCTGCGTGGTCATCTCTGCTGGGTCCTTTCGACGGCCGTCACGGTGACGGTGTAGGGCATGTGCGCGGGGCGGGCGGCGGCCACGAGGGTGTCCAGGCGGTGGGTGTCCGCCGGGGTCGGGTCGGGCAGCCGCAGGGTGACGTGGAGGTGCGGGCGGGGAGCGCCGGGGACGGGGCCGCGGGGCCGGGCGCTCCAGGCGGCGCCCCCGGTCTCCGTGATCTCCGGCTCGACGCCGAACGCGAGCCGCACCGCTTCGGACAGGCCGCGCCGGGTGCCGCGGACGCGGTGCAGCGTGGCCGCCGCGGCCACGGCGGCGCGCAGCCGCCGCTCGGGTTCGGTGCCGTCGGTCTCCGCCCCCACCCAGGTGCTCAGCCACTGGGCGAAGTCGATCGGGGTGAGCGCCGGGTCGAAGTAGGCGTCCAGGCAGTCGAGTACGTTCAGGATCGGCGCCAGGACGTCGTCGAGCCCGCCGACGAAGCGCTGCGCGAGATCGTCGTCGGCGAAGACGGCGGGCAGCATCATGCCGATGGGCGCGGAGGAGCCGAGGCCGTCCACGGAACCTCTCATCGCGGGCCTCCCCGGCGGGACGAAGTCATCACGTGGCGTCCCCGATCACCCGGACACGGTGGTCGAACGAGAAGACAAGGGCGGTCGGCTCCAGATCGATGCGGTCGGTCGGGTCGCCGCGCTTGCCGGTCAGCGGGTCGGCCGGATGCAGGACGACCTCGTCGACGAGCTCCACGCCGGGCACCCGCTGCAGCACGGCGAAGACCTCGCCCGCCTGGACCGGGCGCCCGAAGGGCCAGCCCCGGCTGTCGGCGCCGCCGGTGAGCGGGTCGAGGTGGCGGTACAGGGCGTCGTGGGCCGCACGGCGCACCCGGTCGGTCTCCACGCCGCGGAAGGCGTGCACCGTGGCCACCACGGTGACGCCCTGGTAGTAGGGCGGGCCCACGGCGAGCCGGGTGCCGATGAGGCGCCGCTCGTCGAGGTGCCGGGTGACGCGGTCGAGCAGCGCGTCCCCGGGGACGAGTTGCTCGAAGCGCAGCCGGCCGCCGGGGTCGGGCACGGCCTGCGGCACCACGAGGACGCGCACCGCGTACGCCCCGACCTCGTCCGTGGCGCCCTCCAGGCAGGTGATGCGGGCGGTCTCGGGGGCGGCGCGGCGGGCGAGTTCCTCGTAGTCGCGCAGGGTCACGGCGCGCTCCTGGGCGCGCAGCGTGATCGGGGCCCGGACCTTGGCCTCCTCGACGGTCTCCCCGTCGACCCCGCCGTGGGCGGCCTCGCGGTTGACGACCTCGGTGATGTACGGGATCGAGGTGCGCAGGACGCTGATCGCGCCGCGGGCGACGTTGCCGGACCTGCCGCCGCCGGTGCGGTAGCGGCGGGCACGGATGACGGCGCCCTTGGGGGCGACCATCCCGTACTGGCGCAGGGAGCCGTCGGGTTCGCGGACGGCCGGGCCGAAGGCGAGGTCGCCGGTGGCCGCGTCGAGGGTGATGTGCCGGTCGTCCGGGCGGGACTCGGAGAAGTGCGGGACGACCCGCCAGTCCTCCCAGCCGTCCCGCTCGGCGGTCTGCAGGAGCACCGGCGGGTCGTCGCCGACGACCGGCGCGTGGGCGAGCCGAAGGCGTTGTCCGGGCAGTCCGCTGGACTCGCCGAGCGCCTCGTCGTACACCGTCTCGGCGTGCACGACGCGCGTGGTGCCGCCGACCGTGCAGACGTCGGCGGCGCGCACGGTCGGCGACGTGGTGTAGAAGGGCTGGTCGGGCAGCGGGTCGGTGACGCGGCAGCGCAGCCAGCCGCCCTCGTGGCCGCCGCTGCGGGACAGCACGTGGCCGCCGGGCACGTGCAGGACGACCTCGCCGGGCCGGTTGAGCCCGCCGGTGCCGTCGCGGTGGACCTCGCACGGCCGCCAGCCGTCCGCCGTCCACGCCTCCCACACGAGCGGCGGCTGCCGGGGGTCGACGCCGACGCCGTCGACGCGGCTGTCCAGTTCGAGGGCGACCGCGCAGTGGGGGACGGCCGCGGTCAGGCCGAACAGCAGACAGTCGCCGGAGCGCGGTGCCTCGGCGAAGCACAACACGTCGCCGCCCTCGGCGAGTTCGGTGGTCCGGTCGGCGACGGGCTCGCCCCGCGACTGCACCATCAGGTGCCGCAAGGTACTGGAGACGATGCGCAGATCGCGCTCGGTGGCGAAGACGACCGCGTCCTCCGCCTCCGTGCGCAGCGTCGTCACCTCGGTGCCGACGGGCACCGCCACGGTCTCCTCGCGCGGCGCGGACAGCCAGAACGTGACGTCGGTGCGCGCGGCGACCGGCGGGAAGAGCGTGATCCCGACGAGGTCGAGGAAGGCCAGGTGGTTCTTCTCCGGGACCCGGTTGAGGCGGTAGACGATCTGGTCGGCCATGTGGGCGACCGTCTCGACCAGGGTGACGCCGGGGTCGGAGACGTTGTGGTCGGTCCACTCCGGCGCCCGCTCCTGGATGTAGCGCTTGGCGTCGTCGACGAACTGCTGGAAGCGGCGGTCGTCGAGGTTGGGGGAGTGCAGGGGCATCAGCGGTCGCTTTCCGGGGAGGTGCCGGGGCCCGGGGACGTCCCGGGGGCCTCCGGGTCCTCGTGGGAGGGAATGACGTAGAAGGGGAAGACGAGGCTGCGCGGGTTGTTGGTGCCGCGGATCGCGTAGCGGACGTCGATGTAGAGCACGCTCTGGTCCTCGCCCGCGGTGACCTCCACCTCCCGCACCTCGATGCGCGGCTCCCAGCGGTCCAGGCTCAGATACACCTCGTGCTGGATGCGGCCCGCCGTCTGCTCGTTGACGGGGGCGAACACCAGGTCGTGGATGGCGCAGCCGAACTCGGGACGCATCGGCCGCTCGCCGGGCGCCGTGGCGAGGACGAGCCGGATGGCCTCCTCGATCTCGCGCTCCCCGCTGACCAGGGCGATGCCCCCGGTGGGGCCGATGCGCAGCGGGAACGCCCAGCCGGAGCCGACGAACTGTTCGGCCATCAGAAATCACCGGTCCTCATCGGCATCAGAAGGGCAGTGGCTTGCGGTTCACCAGGACCGCACCGGTCAGATTGATGTTGGACGAGGTCAGCGCCACGCTCGCGGCGGAGGTGAGCGCCAGGGGCCCGGCGGCGCTGACGGTCGCGAGGCCGGTCGCCCGCACGTTGAGGAACGACGTGTTGACGCTGAAACCGCCGCCGCCCGCGTTCACGTTGACGGCGCTCGCGGCCCGGATGTTGAGCAGCCCGCCGCTCTTGATGGACACGTTGCGCTTGGCGCTCAGCGAGAGGTCCGTGCCCGCCTGGACGGACACCGAGCGGCTGCCCTTGATGGTGACCGAACCCTTGCTGTCCACGGTGATCTCGGTCTTGGCGCGGTCCAGGTTGACCTTCAACTTGCCGTCCCCCGTGCTGATCCGCACGCCCCGGTGGCTGCCCACGCGCTGGCTGAGCAGGTCGAGGCGGTTGCCGGTGCGGTCGGAGATGCTGTGGCGGCTGGCCTGGTTGCGCGCCCCCGAGTACAGCGGGGCGCTGTCCCGGGTCGGCTTGTTCCTGCCGTTGTAGAGCCCGCCGATCACGAAGGGGTGGTCGAGCGCGCCCCGGTCGAAGCCGACGAGGACCTCGTCGCCCACGTCCAGCGGGAAGATCCCGCCGCCGCGCTTCCCGCCGAGCTGCACACAGCGCGTCCAGTCGCTCACGTACGTGTCGTCCAGCCAGGGGAACTTCAGCTTCACGCGGGCCTGTTCGTCCTTCACGTCGACGTCGGTGACGACGGCGTTGGCGACGCCGGGCAGCCGGGGCGCGCTGTCGGTGCCGCCCGAGGTGAGGCCGTACAGGGACCGCCACTGGCGGCCGCTGACGGTGACCCAGGACTCGTAGCGCTGCCCGTTGCCGAACACGTGCCGCACCGACGTGGTCGTGTACTTGCCCTCGAAGGGCTTGCCGACGTCGCCGAGCGCGATGGGCACGCCGGGCCGCAGCTCGGGGTTGCCGTGCACGACGACCTCCAGTTCGGAGAACGACGAGGACACGTCGTCGAAGAGGGCGTCGGCGGCGTGGTCGACCTCGGCGGGCTTGTCGTAGGGCGTCGCGGTCTGCACGAGCGTGGACTTCTTGAAGGCGCCCGCCGCCTCGCCGGGGGTGGCGCCGATGGAGAAGTTCGGGTTGCGCGCGGAGCGGGACGTGCCGACGATCTCCCGCGCGTTCGCGACGTCCCAGCCGCGCGCCTGCACCGTGCCGACCTGGTCGGCGGCGGTGACCGCGGTCCGCAGGCGCAGGATGTCGATGCCCGCCTTCAGGACGGTGGGGCTCTTCTTGCTGTCCGTGTTCGGCGAGGGCGCGCCGGAGGACGGCTTGGGCTTGACGAAGTGGAACTCGCCGTCCGCGTCCAGGGACATGACCATCTTGTTCTCGTCCGCGAGCCGCGCGATGAAGTCCCAGTCGGTGACGTTGGCCTGGCTGATGAACTCGTAGCGTCCGCCCGACGCTTCGATCGTGCCGATCGGCACCCCCGCGAGTCCGGCCAGCTGCCGGGCGATCGAGGACGCGGTCTCGTTCGTGTACGCGGCCACGCGGCGCTGGCGCAGGAAGCGGTGCCCGTAGTCGTAGCCGCGGATGACGGTGAAGGAGCCGGTGCCGTCGAAGTCGGCCTCCAGGGCGGTGACTTCGCCGGTGAACAGCGGATCGCCGGTGCCCTTGCCGTCCGCGACCGGCGTGATCACCACCTTCGTACCGAACTTGACCTTGAGCAGGCCGAGGAGCTTGTGGTGCGGGTCGCGGAAGGTCAGACGGAACGCGGCCGGCACCCCGGCGCCCTGGTCGACCCAGCCGTCGACGAGCATCCGGGCGACGGCCGGGGTCAGCTCGGAGCCGCCGATCCTCACATTGAGGACGCTGGAGAACGGGGTGGGTGCCATCAGCGCCGCACCTCCTGCGGTGCGGGAAGCACCAGTTCGGTGCCCGTCGTGAGGCGGGCCGGATCGTCGATGCCGTTGGCGTCGGCGATGGTCCGCCACACCGTGGCGTCGCCGTACTCGCGCCAGGCGAGGGACTGCAGCGAGTCGCCCGCGACGACCCGGTGCACGCGCTGCGCGGTGAGCGCGCCCGAGGTCGGGTTCTGCCCCAGGGGCTCGCCGGGGATCTCGTGCAGCTGCAGCTGACAGGTGGCCCGGATGGGCACGCCCGTGGTGCTGAACAGGGTGTACGAGGCCTGCACGGAGCCGACGTACGCGGTGAACCGGGCCGTGGCGAACGACCCCCACTGGAGGATCACCCACGGTGGCGACGGCTGGTCGGCGTCCTTGCTCTTCGCCGTCACGCTGCAGCAGTCGAGCAGCGCCTCCACCTTCTTGAGGACCGTCTTGCCCGTGGGCTCGGCGGAGGAGTCCAGGAACACCTCCACGCTCATCTCGCGCGGATCGGACCCCATGAACTCCGGTATGGCCCCGTCCCGTTCGGCCGCCGTCGGCGTCACCGTCCACTGGGCGCTGCGGCCGATGGTCAGCTGCGCCGGGTTGAACTCGAAGTCGAACGTCCTCATGAGCGACCCCGGAGTGGTGCTGGTGCCGACGGGCGGCTCATGAATGGCGAGACTGGCGCGCACGAGGCTCTTGCCTGCGCCTTTGCTCTTGGGCATGTACTGGTCCCCCGCTCCTCTCCTGCTTCTTCGACGCCCTAGTCCGTGAACCCGTGGTGCGCGATCTCCAGGACCTCCGTGGCGACGGCCGGGCTGCCGGGGTCGAGGGTGGGGCCCTGCCAGCTGACGGGCAGCACGTCGATGAGGCCCCAGCGGGCGACCTCCGAACCGTCCGCGCGCAGCGCCGTGATCTCGGCGGTGGGCCGCTTGATCCCGGTCTGCACGGACGAGATCCACTTGGCGACCTTCGTGGTGTCCGGCGTGAGCGGGCGGGTCAGCCGGATGGTGGAGAAGGTGACGCGGGAGGGCAGTTGCCAGACGAAGCCGTTGTTCCCGCCCTCCTGGTGGTGCTCGACCTCGACCTGGGACGAGAGGCCGTCGCAGCCGTTGAAGCGGCCGAGGCTCTCGCCGTCGATGGAGAGGGAGAACCAGATGGTGGAGCCAGGGTCCTGGCGGGGCATCGCAGAAGCGCCTTCCTGTCGTGCGGCTGTGTACGTGGGCGGGCCGGGGTCACCGGCGGTCGTCGCGGAGCCTGCCGACCCGTTCGCGGTCCATGCGGAGTTCGGTGCGGATCAGCCGGGTGATCCGGCCGATCATCCGGTGCGTCAGCTCGTCGAGCTGGAAGTCGGTGAGGTCCTTCGGGTCGAACGTGCCGCGCGGCACCCGGCTGTACGCGGGCGGCGGCTCCGCTGCCGATGCCGCCTGGCCCGACGGCGGCGGGGAGCCGCCGCTCGCGGGAGGCGAGTACGGCGGCGGAGGCTCGGCGGGCGGGCTGTAGGCCGGCGGCGGGTCGCCGGGGCCGTCCCGGCGCGAGCTGAGGTGGCCGAGGGAGGCGGAGACCGTGGCGGCGGCCCTGGCGGCGAGCGTCGCCGTCGCGCCGGACGCGAACGGCGACCGGAAGGGCATCCGCTGGACCGCGGGCCCGGCGGGCGCGACGGGGCGCGGGCGCTCGGGCTGCCGTACGGCGGACGGCGGCGGCGCGAGGGGCGTCACGGGGAGGGGGAGCGTGGTATCGGCGGGCGGGGGGAGGGCGCGCAGGTGGACGGGTTTCGGGGGTGTGGTGGCGCGCTGGACGGCGGGGGCCGGGGTGGGTGCGCTGGGTGCGTGGGTCGGGGGAGGGGTGTCCGTACGTGCAGGGGGTGCGGGAGGGAGCGCGGTGAAGGCCGCGCTGCTGAAGCCGCTGCTGAGGCCACTGTTGAGGCTGCCGCCGGAACCGCTGGGGTTCCTGGGGCTGTCAGGGCCGCCGGAGCTGACGGGAGTTGAGGCGGCGGTGGCGCGTTGGACCGGAGGCGTGGCGATACCGCCCGTGGAGTGCGAGGCGGGCCGGGGCGGCTGCGGAGGGAGGGTGAGGGGCGGGGTCTCCGCAGGGGTGGTGGCGAGGGGGGCGCCGAGGGGGGTCCGGCGGCGCGGGGGTGTGGTGCCGGGCGCGGCGGCGCGCTGGACCTGGTGCGCGGGCGGGGTGGCCTGGTCGACGGAGGGCCGCTGCGGGGCGGGTGCGGGGTCCGGAACCGGTGCGAGGAGTGGGCGCGTGGGCGCGGCCGGGCCGGGGGGTGGGCTCGCGGCTGCGGGGGCCGACGCCGAGGGCGACGGAGCGGAAGTCGGTGCGGGTGCCGGGGCGGAAGTCGGTGCGGCGAGGGGAGCGGTGGCCGGGGTGGACGGGATCGGGGCGCCGAGGCCGGAGCGCGCGGGCTTGCGGGTGGCGCTGCGCTGCACTGCCGGGTGGTTCGTGGAGGTGGCGGAGGCGGTGGGTCGTGCGGGCGGTGAACTCGCCGCAGGGGTACGGGAAGCAGGTGTCGCCGGAGGTGTGGCGGAGGGGGCCGTGCCGTCCGTGGGGACGGCGGGAGCGGCGGCATCGCGGGGTGTGGGCGTGGCTGGGCCCGGTGTGGTGCGGGGTGCGCGCTGTACGGGGGGTGCCGGTGGGGCGGCGGGCGGGGTGGGCGTCGAGGGCGACTGCGGGGAGGCGGTCGGTGTGCCGGAGGCGGCGCTCGTGGCGCGCGGGGGGAGGGGGGCGGGTGCTGCGGGGGTGGGGGTGGACGTGTGGGCAGGCGCGGAGGTGGACGTGAGGGCGGAGCCAGGGTGTGCCGGGGCTCGCTGGACCTGCGGACGCGCGTGGGGCGTGGCGGAGGGGAGCGGGGTGCGCTGGGCGTGCGGGGTGCTGAGGTTGCTCGGGTTCGCCGTCGGTGGCGCGCTCGGTGCTGTGTCCGCCGGCATGGGCGGTGACTTGTGGGGTGACTTGTGCGGAGTCGGGGCTGAGGGTGGGGTCGGGGCGGACCCCGGGGTGGGCTCCGGGTTCGGCTGACGAGGAGCGGTGGGTGCCGCCTTGCTCGGGGTCTCGGGCGCGCGCGAAGTGCCCGAGGACAGCGGCCCGTTCGGGGTGGGCGACGGTCGCTTCGGGTTCGGGTGCGTCTGGAGGGACTTCGGCTGAGCGGGTGGCGCGGGAGGCGGGTCGGTGGGGCGGGGCGGGGGTGCGTGCCGTCCTGTCGTAGCGCTGGGTGGTGTTGAACGCATGGCTGTGGAGGGGGACTTGGAGCTCGGCTCGCTGAGCGGACCGTGGGTCGACGCCGGTCGGGTGCGGCTCGGGGCGCCCGTGTCCGGGCTCGCGTCCGAGCCCGTGGTGCGGTCCACGGCCCGCTGTACGGGCTGCCGCCCGCTGGTCGTGGTGGTGGGGGCGGCCGGGGGTGCGGGCTGGGTCGTACCGCGTGGGCCGGATGCCGGGGCTGACGGTGCGGGGACCGCGCGCTGTGCTGGGGCGCTAGGGTCGGCTGGTGCTGGTGCTGGTGCTGGTGCTGGTGCTGGTGCTGGTGCCG